>CAZFFW010000133.1:0-15795 GCA_964518125.1 uncultured Porifericola sp. | reverse complement strand
TAGGCAGGTAAGGCAGGAAAATATTTTTAACATATATTTTGATTTATTTCGCAAAATATTATGTTTATTTGAGATTAGTTTCTAAAATGAATATACAAAGAAAACTTGTCCCGCAAATAGAGCAAACTTTTTTCCAGGGAAAAGCCATTCTGCTCATGGGGCCAAGGCAGGTAGGTAAAACAACTTTGATTGAATCTATGCTGACAGGGCGGGAAGAAAAACTCATGATGCTGAACGGTGATGAGGCTGATGTGAGACAGTTACTAAGTCAAACCACTTCTACCCGGCTCCGCTCTATCATTGGCGATAGTCATATTGTTGTCATTGATGAGGCGCAGCGTATCGCAGATATTGGTATCACCCTGAAACTATTCACAGATCAGATCAAAGGGGTGCAGGTGATTGCCACGGGATCATCCGCATTGGAACTGGCCGCCAGCATCAACGAACCCCTTACCGGACGCAAGTTTGAATTTATGCTTTTCCCTTTATCTTTCGCTGAAATGGTTGACCATCATGGCCTATTGGAGGAGAAGCGACTGTTGGAGCATCGTCTGGTGTATGGCTATTACCCGGACATAGTTACCAATCCAGGCCAGGAAAAAAAGCTGCTAAAACTTTTGGCCGATAGCTATCTCTACAAAGACCTGCTGGCATTGGGACAGGTCAGTAAACCTGCCTTGCTGGAAAAAATCGTAACTGCGCTCGCACTACAACTGGGTAGCGAAGTATCTTATCATGAACTAGGTCAATTGGTTGGAGCCGACAATCAAACGGTAGAGAAATACATAGACCTGTTGGAAAAAGCTTATGTCGTATTTCGTCTACCCGCCTACAGTCGTAATGTGCGAAACGAGATCAAGAAGGGGAAGAAAATCTACTTCTACGACAATGGCATCAGGAACGCAGTGATAGGCAATTTTTCTCTTTTGCCAGGCAGAACAGACAAAGGCGCTTTGTGGGAGAACTTCCTGGTAAGCGAACGATTAAAACTGTTGCACTATCAGGACATAGATGCTAAGCGCTACTTCTGGCGGACAACTCAGCAACAGGAGATAGATTATCTGGAAGAAAGACAGGGTAAGCTTTATGCCTATGAATTTAAGTGGAATCCCAAAGCCAGGGTGCGTTTTCCTAAGACTTTCCTTAATGCCTATCCTGAAAACGAAACAAGCTGCGTCAGCCGGGAGAATTTTGAAACTTTTACCCTACCGTAAATTTCAAAAAAGACTTTCCCTGCAGATCAAATACCTGCAAAGCCTATCACATTCCCGGTGTAAGCCCCGAAAAAACCGCCTTCCTGTTTCCCCTCTTATCCACAATTCCTAAATTTAGCCTTTTCTATACCTAATCTTTAGCTGAATATTGTATGAAACACAAACTACACACCTTACTTTCTATTTGCCTTTTGACCTGCCTGAGCCTGCCGCTGCTGGCACAGCGGGTGCAACTGGTGGAAGACAAGTACGCCTTTGATCCTGACATTAATTACAACACCTCCATCCCCAGCCCGGCCGAATTCCTGGGCTATGAACTGGGTGAGGAACTGACCTTTTACCTCAACGTAGTCCGCTACCTGGAGACGCTGGCCGAAGCTTCGCCCCGGGTAACGCTAGGCACTTACGGTGAAACCTACGAAGGACGTCCGCTGATCTACCTGGTCATCTCATCCGAAGAAAACCAGCAGAATATGGAGGAAATACGGCAGAACAACCTGCGCCTGGCAGACCCTACATCCATCAGTGCTTCGGAAGCGGAGGCACTGATCAGTAGCCAGCCGGTGATCACTTCCATGAGTTACAACATCCACGGTAACGAAACCTCCAGCACCGAGGCGGCTATGCAGGTGGCCTATCGCCTGGCAGCCGGGCAGGATGCGGAAACCGAAAGTATCCTGCAAAATTCCGTCATCGTAATGTATCCCACCATCAACCCCGACGGGCGCGACCGCTACGTCTACTGGTACAATGCCATGAAGCGCAATGTGGTGGCTTCTGAGCCTTTTGACCTGGAGCATGACGAGCCTTATCCCAACGGCCGTACCAACCACTACTGGTTTGACCTCAACCGCGACTGGGTGTGGCTGGTGCATCCTGAGTCGCGCGGGCACATTGCCACCTATCAGCAGTGGATGCCGCAGGTGCATGTGGATTACCATGAGCAGGGCTTCAACAGCAACTATTTTACCGCGCCCGGCACTACGCCCCGTAACCTGCTGCTGCCCGACCAGTACGAGGCTTTGTCAGACACTTTTGGAATGGCCAATGTGCGGGAGTTTGACAAGAACCAGATCTCTTACTTCACCCGGGAGTCGTTTGATTTCTTCTATCCCGGCTACGGCTCCAGCTATCCCAGCGTGATGGGCGCCATCGGTATGCTGACCGAGCAGGGCGGTATCGGTGGCGGCCGCGCCATTGAGACGGATGATAAATTTATCCTGACGCTGCGCAATAGGGTATTTGACCATTACACCACTTCTTTTGCCACCTTTGCCAAAGCTGCTGAGCAGAAGGAACTGTTCCTGCGCTATTTCTACAATGCACTGAAGCCTGCTAACAGCAAGGTACAGACGCAAGCCTACATCCTGCCGGATAACCCAGACGGCTACCTCTACGATGTGGTCAACATACTGCTGAGCCATGGTGTGAAGGTAGAGCGGGCAACCAATAATTTTTCCGTACGCAATGCCCAGGAGTACCGCTACGGCAATACAGTACAGAAGAATTTCCCGGCGGGTACTTTCATCGTATCCACCAATCAGCCCAAGCACCTCTTTATCAACTCCATCATGCAGCGGCAACTGGAGATTGAGGATTCGGTGATGTACGACATGGCTACCTGGTCGGCACCTTTGGCTTATGACCTGGAAACTTACGCTACCAATCAGGCGGTCAGTGTGAGTACTGAAACGGTAGAAGAGGCCCCGACTCATCCCAGCGGGGTCAGCAATCCGGATGCAAGCTATGCCTTTGTCATTGACTGGCAGCAGCGCTACGCGCCTAAGGCCCTGGCCATGCTGTGGGACAGAGATTACCAGGTACGCACGGCCCTCAAACCCTTCAACGACGGCTTCAGGGACTATCCGCGAGGTAGCATCATCCTGCTGATCGGCAGAAATCAGAAAACCACCGAAGAGGTACAGGCCGATATGCAGGAGATCGCCGAAGCCGCTCAGGTGCAGATCGTGGGCCTGAATACCGGCCGTATGGTTTCAGGTATTGACCTTTCCTCCCGCGACTCAGAAACCCTGAAGAAACCCAAAGCAGCCATGCTGGTAGACCCACCTTTTTCAGTCTATACCGCCGGACAACTGTGGTTCCTGTTTGACCGCGATACTGAGTTTCCGATTGCCCGCATCCGGGGTACTACGCTGCGTCAGACTTCCCTGCCCAAACTGGGTCGTCGTTACGGCTATGCAGACCTCAACGATTATGATGTACTGCTGCTGCCCGGCGCCGATGATATGAAGGAGGTATTTGAAGGTGAATCACTGGAGGCGCTCAAAGCCTGGGTAAATGCAGGAGGTACGCTGATCGCAACTGAGGACGCCGCACCTTACTTTACCGAAGGGCAATCCGGCTTCACCAATGTCAAAATGGTAGAAGCTAAGCCTGACAGTACCGAAACGGCTAAATACCTGCGCTACGAAGAGCGGGAGAACTACTCCGGCTGGAAGCGCATTCCCGGCTCTGCCCTCAACGTAGTGCTGGATGATTCGCATCCGCTGGCCTTTGGTCTGGACGACCATGTCTACAGCATCAAGTTTGACAATGACGCCCTGCTGGCTGATCCCGGCCTGCAGACAGTGGGCTACTACGAGCAGAATCCTGCCCAGCTAAAGGCTTCGGGCTATGTATCGCAGGATAATCTGCAGAAACTGGCCGGTCATGTATTCGCGGCAGTGAAGCCCATGGGACAGGGCAAAGTAGTATTCTTACTGGATAATACGCAGTACCGCATGTTCTGGCGCGGCCCCTCAAGGATGGTACAGAATGCTGTAATGCTGCTGCCGGGTTTGTAAGAGTGTTAGTTACAGGTTGAAAGTTTAAAGACCGAGACAAGGATGACACAGATATTTCTGCCAGATCAGCGATGGTCTGGCAGATTTTTTTTAGCGTGTCTTGTTGACCTTCAGATTAGGGTCCTTGCCTGTAAAGACTTCCAGCTTGGCATTTTTCATCCATATTTTGCCGGCATCATTGAGGAGGATACCGTAGGAAATCATATCGCTGTCGGGGTCTACATCCAGCACAATAGAGTAATTTTTCCAGCCCTGCGTATCTTTGATCGCTTCCCGCACCATGTTTTCGTAGGCATAGATTTCTCCGGTACGGGAATCGGCGACCCGCATCCAAAGACCTACCCAGCCTCTGAGATCCTCAGTCTTCACCTGTGCACTGAAAACCACCTTGCGGCCGCGAAAAGGCTTGGAAGAGCTATTGCGCATGATCGTACCAAATCCCCGCACACTTTCCTGGTTCGACCTCAGGTGCAGTACTTCTTCTTTTTCTATATTCTGGGTGATAAAGTCATAGGCATAGGCCTTATCACCGTTTTTGTACCAGGCAGGATCGTCAAGACTGATGGAAAAACCAACCAGTAGGATCAATATGCTTAGAGATGCAAGTAGCTTCATAGCTTGGGGGGATTTAACTGCACTTTTGAAATAAACGGCTAACGTTGTTTGTGTCCACTCTTTAATAAACAGTATTAACCGAAAGAAAAGTATGCTGATATGACGCTTACCAGGGTAAAATGGTAGACAGCCATAGCTTCCGAATATGCTGTTTTTTGTTATAAAATATCCGGCAACCACCTTAAGATAAGAAATTCTATTTTTTATAGCTATGTTTTTGCTGATTTTGTAAATATGCGCCTATAAAGCTTACATTATTTGATTTGTGCCACATTCCATAAAGCCACGCTCTTATCCCGGAATGCCCCGTTCATTTCGCTGCATCCTTCATTGATCAGTAGTTTGGGTAGAGAAAAGTCAAATGGCGGCAGGCAGAAGTTGAGCGGACGCCAGCCACCTGTATCTATATCTTTATTGGCTGCCTCCTCAGGAAAATGAGTCGTTAGCAGCCAGGTAGCTTCAGTGCGTTTTATATTCTCCAGCGCCAGTTGTATATCCGCCAACGATAAGTGCACCAGGCAATCCCGGCAAAAAATCAGGTCAGCCTTCGGAAGGGCATCGTGCATCAGGTCCAGCAGCATAAACTCCCGCTCTGCGCTACCATACTGCTGCTGATTATGCGTAATCAGTTCCGGCACAATATCTCCACCCCAATATTTGATATCTTCCAATGCTACCTGCTGCATCCAGAAAAAATCACCACAGGGAATATCCAGGATCGTCTTCACGCCCAGTTCCTGCAGCAGTCGCGGCAGCTGTTTGATGAGTGTTGCCGTCTGAATACGATCGGAACCTTCGCCGGAGACAGATTCCTGGTGGGTGAGGTTCCAGCTGGCATTCTGGTAAATTTCTTTGAAAATTTCCGCTCCTATTTTCCCCTTGAATTTGCTACCGTCAGCATAGCTATAAAGGCTAGCGCGATTTTTCATGTTTTTTTCTTTTTAATGTAAACACTACGAAACAGAGAACAAAATACCGGGCTTGTGGCGGCAACTACTAGCCGCTGAAAGCCTTAAGATAGGCTGCATATTTAGCCAATATCACCTATATTGAGGCTTTTATATCTTTAGCCTTAAAATTCCGACTTTTTATGCCTAAAATACTTGTTTCTTACCGTCTTCCCGAGACAGGCCTGCATACCTTACGCGAAAAATTTACGGTAATCTCACCGGAAGGGCTGCGCTTTAGCCGTGAAGAAATCATGGAGCGCCTGCCTGAATGTGAAGGGCTGCTGGCCGCCAGCCTGAAGGTAGACCGTGAGATGATAGACCGGGGAGTAAAACTTAATATCATCGCCAACTATGGTGCCGGTGTGGACAAAATAGATGTTGCCTACGCCAAAGAAAAGGGACTGGTAGTCACCAACACACCTACTGCCGTAACGGAGGCTACTGCCGAACTGGCTTTCGGGTTGATGCATAGCCTGTTGCGTAGAATCACTGAATGCGACCGGCACCTGCGCAGCGACCCGGATTTCCGCTGGGGCATGATGCGCGACCACATCGGCCGTAGCTTGTACGGGAAAACCCTGGGTATTGTAGGCTTGGGCAAAATAGGCCGCGCCCTGGCCCGTCGTGCCCTGGCCGCACGTATGAAAGTGCTTTACCACAACCGCAACCCTATTTTCACCAAATTTGAGCAGGAGAGCGGTGCTACCTATACTTCCTTTTTTGAGTTGTTAAGGCAGTCGGATATTGTGTCTCTGCATACCCCCCTGACCGAAGAGACCCACCACATGCTGGATGCTGAACACCTGAGTGTGATGAAGCCTACTGCTTTTCTGATCAATACCGCCCGGGGGGCTGTGGTAGATGAGCAGGCCCTTCTCAGGCACCTGCAGGCAGGCAAACTTGCCGGAGCAGCGCTGGACGTATTCGAACAGGAGCCAAAAATACCGCAGGAGTTCCTCAGTATGGATAATGTAGTGCTGGTACCCCACATCGGAACAGAGACAGTAGAGTCACGTACCGATATGACCTTTGAGGCGGCAGAGAACCTGATCCATTATTTTGAAAAACGCAGGGCAATCAACCCGGTATGATGGTGTAAAAATTAGCCGGGTCTGGGGTATAGGGCATTTCTCTGGCACATAGAGAAGCTGCCCTGATGCCCGTATAAATTCTTAGGTAATATTTATGTTTTCCTGCCAGCCTATCATCAATCTTCTCAAAACTAAAAACTGTGCTGTATTGGCTGTTGAAAAGATTTTAAAATCTGAAATAAAATTGTATAATTAATTAGCTTATTTACGATGATAAGCCAATAATTTCAACTTTTTGCAAGCTGATACAGGAAGGTGCAGGATGGAAAATTACTGGTCAGATCGTATATAACAGGCTTATTAGAATTTTATTATCGTATGCGCATCCAACACCAGACTATTCAAAAATTCAATGAGCAGGAACATTCCGCCCACAACAAAAAGCTGGACGCCCTGCTCAACGCCAGAGAAGATCGACATTTACTGGACAACATCATAGGCAAAATCACCGAAATGCAGATCGCCATCCCCAGCTGGGCATTGGGCACAGGAGGTACTCGTTTTGGCCGCTTTCCCGGTGGAGGAGAGCCTCGTAGCCTGGAAGAAAAACTGGAGGATATCGGTCTGCTCCATGCCCTTAACGGTAACAGTGGCGCTGTATCTCTGCACATTCCCTGGGATATCCCCGATAATTACGAATCTATCCGCTCCCTGGCCGGTGCGTTGAACATCAAGTTTGATGCAGTCAATTCCAATACTTTTCAGGACCAGAAACAACAGAATGAGTCCTATAAATTTGGCTCCCTGTCACACAGCGACCGGAAAGCGAGACAGCAGGCAGTAGCCCACAATATAGAGGTGATCCGTCATGGAGAGGCTTTGGGTTCCAAGTCCATTACTGTATGGCTGGCCGACGGGTCTAACTTCCCGGGACAGCAGAATTTCCGCAAAGCCTTTGAACGCACGCTGGATTCGTTGCAGCAGATTTATAAGGAGCTACCGGCCGACTGGCGCATGTTTATTGAATATAAGCCTTACGAACCGAATTTTTACTCCACGGTCATCCAGGACTGGGGCAGCTCGCTGCTGCTGGCCTCCAAGCTGGGACAGAAAGCATTTTCGCTGGTAGACCTGGGCCACCATCTGCCCAATACCAATATTGAGCAGATTGTCAGCCGCCTGATGATGGAAGGCAAGCTGGGTGGTTTTCATTTCAATGACTCCAAGTATGGTGACGATGACCTGACAGTGGGCAGCATCAAACCCTACCAGCTGTACCTGATATTCCTCGAACTGGTAGAAGGTATGGACAGCCAGCATTTCGCCTGGATGATAGATGCCAGCCACAATGTCAAAGACCCTTTGGAAGACCTCCTGCAATCTGTGGAGGCCATCATGATTGCCTACGCCCAGGCCCTGCTGGTAGACCGGCAGGCGCTGGAGCAGGCCCGTGATGCCAATGATGTAGCCCTGTGCCAGGAGATCATACAGGATGCCTACCGGACTGACGTACGGCCACTGCTGGCGGAAGCCCGGCTGCGCGCCGGAGCAGCACTTTATCCCATGAAGCTTTTCCGGCAACTGGACGTACGCCGGCAGCTGATAGAGGACCGGGGCGCAGAGGCGATGGCCAGCGGCCTGTAAATAAGGCAACAACTGCAGCAATGATGTATACTATCTCAACAACCAAAACCATGAAGTCCTATGTCTCAATCTGTAATCGCAATTTTCGACATTGGCAAGACGAATAAGAAGCTTATTCTGTTTGACCAGCAATACCGCGTAGTACACGAAGAAAGCCGTACTTTTCGGGAAATCACCGATGATGACGGCTATCCGGCGGAAGACCTGCTGCGCGTATGCCAGTGGGTAAAGAAAAGCTTCAAGGACATCAAAAAACGGGACGACCTGGACATTAAAGCCGTCAATGTCAGCGCTTACGGGGCTACCCTGGTCCACCTTGATGAAAAAGGCCTGCCCGCCACTCCTCTTTACAACTACCTGAAGCCTTTTCCGGAGGAACTGGCTGCCCAATTCTATGAAAAATACGGAGGGAAGGAGCATTTCTCTACCCAGACCGCTTCTCCTTCGCTGGGAATGCTGAACTCAGGGCTACAGCTCTACTGGCTCAAATACAAAAAGCCCGAGCTCTTTGCTACCATCAAGCGGACACTGCACCTGCCTCAATACTACAGCTACCTGATGCACCACAAAACTTTTTCAGAAATCACCAGTATAGGCTGCCACACCGGCCTGTGGGACTTTCGCAACGACCGCAGCCACGACTGGGTATATGACGAAAAGCTGACTTCCCTTTTCCCGGCGATTGTGCCTACCCATAGCTTTAAGCTGGTAAAGAGCAAGCTCAGGTCCATCAAATGCGGGGTAGGTATGCACGACAGCTCGGCAGCGCTGGTACCTTACCTGATGGGCTTCCGCAGCCCTTTCATGCTCATTTCTACCGGCACCTGGAATATTACCATGAACCCCTTCAACCAGGACCCGCTGTCGGTGGAGGAACTGCAGCGCGACTGCCTCAACTTTATGGACTACCGGGCCAAACCCGTAAAGGCCTCCCGTGCCTTTCTGGGTAATGAGCATGACTACCAGGTAAGGCGTATTGCCAGCCACTTCAATAAGGCTGAGGATTACCACCATCATATACGCCCGGACAAAAAGATACTGCTCCATCTGCTGCAAACCAACCACACTAACGAGAAGAAATTTTACCCACAGAAGATGCAGGGTACTGGTCCGATGCCCGGCTATACCGGCCCGGAGAACGAGCTATCCTACTTTGAGTCTTTTGAGGAAGCCTACCATCAGCTGATGCTGGATCTGGTGGGTATACAAATCAGCTCGCTCAGGCTTGCCCAGGGAAACTCTAGTCCCGAGAAAATCTTTATTTCCGGTGGCTTCTGCAAAAACCAGCTGTTCCTGCAACTACTGGCCAGCTGCTACAAAGAGGCAAAATTTTACGTGAGCGACCTGAACCGATCATCAGCCCTGGGTGCCGCCCTGGTCATGCACCGTCACTGGAATCGGGAAAATGGGATCACCCATCTCTTTGAAGATTTTAAACCTGTAAAAGCTTTTCCTATCTCTGAACTAAAACAATATACACTAGCCAGCACCTAGCATGAAAGAACGTAATGTAGTCAATAAGCTAAACAGTATAGAGGAATATGAGCGGCAACCTGTCCCTGCCAGCAAGCAGAAAGGGTTGCGCAGTTTTATCGGCATGTATGCCGGGGAACATACTGCTGGTACCGAGTTTGTCATAGGGCCTTTGTTTGTTGCCCACGGGGTTAGCGTATCGGCATTGTTTGGTGGCCTGATCATCGGGAATATTCTGGCAGTACTGAGCTGGGCCTTTATCTGCTCCCCCATCGCTACCAGCACACGGGAAACACTTTATTTCAAGCTGGAAAAAATATGCGGGCGTAACCTGGTGGCCGTATATAACCTGGTCAATGGCATGATGTTCTGCTTCCTGGCCGGCTCCATGATCGCAGTATCTGCCACTGCCGTCGGGATACCTTTCAACATCGGTATGCCTGAGTTGGGCGACTGGCTGCCAACCGGCCCGGGCTGGATCATTACGGTATTTGCCGTAGGCTCAGTGATCACTGCAGTGGCCATGCTGGGCTATGAGCAGGTATCCAAATTTGCCAATATCGCCGCCCCCTGGATGATACTGGTGTTCATTGCCGCTGCCTTTGCGGCCATGCCCGAATTGGGGATTACTTCACTGGGAGATTTCTGGGAGGTAGCCAATGAAAAAATATGGACCGGTGTCCCCATGGAAGGACAAAGTAAGTTTACCTTCTGGCACGTGATGTTCTTTGCCTGGTTTTGCAACATGGCCATGCATATCGGTATGGCAGATATGTCCATCCTGCGCTACGCGCGCAAGTGGCAATACGGATTTTCTTCAGCAGCCGGTATGTTTGTAGGGCATTTTATCGCCTGGATTGCCTCAGGAATACTATGTGCCGCAGCAGCCGGCTCCATCGCACCCGGTCCCATCGCCTATAATGCCGCGGGCGTTGCCGGAGCGATCTGCGTGATCATCGCCGGCTGGACTACCGCTAACCCCACCATTTACCGGGCGGGCCTGGCCATTCAGGGCATCATGCCCTCGGTTAAGCGCTGGAAAGTTACCCTGGTAGTCGGCCTGGTAACCACCATTGCAGCATGCTTCCCGGCGCTGGTGATGATGCTACTGGATTTTGTAGCCCTGTACGGGCTGGTGCTGATGCCTATGGGCGCAGTCATTTTTATTGATTTTTATGTATTGCCCAGGCTGGGCTTGCAACAGGATTATGCCGTGAAGGAGGGGATTAATTTCTACTGGGCTCCGGCTTTCACCTGGTTCGCCACACTTATCCTCTGCCTCATCCTGAACATGACTGCTGAGGTTGAGATATTCTTCCTGGGTTTGCCCGGCTGGTTTCTGGCAGCAGCGCTGTACATTGGCGCCAGCCGCTACTCACAGCAGAAGCAGAAGGTACAACTACAAAAAGTAAAATAAGGCAGATGAGAAATATACTGAAACTGATGTCCATCACGGGTTTGCTGTTTACGCTGGTGCCCTCTGTGCTGTATTTTTATGATCACATCACTTTTGACATTCATAAAACCCTTATGCTGCTGGGAACAGCGCTGTGGTTCCTGTCAGCACCTTTCTGGATGAATAAGCCGAAAGAAACGACCTGAACAACGAAAAAGGCGGCTATTGTAGTGATAGCTGCCTTTTAGATTATTGTTGTTATGAATACTTCAAAAAATAAGGATTGGTCATTGGATCAGATAGATCGTCAAATCTTTGAAGAAGGATTACAGATAAAATGTGTTTTTTTAACCAGGATCTGGATATCATGCTCATTCTCCTCAACAATAAAAAAATACTTCAGCGAAAGGTCAGTATGACCGAACGACTAAAATCTGCCAGCCTGGAACAGTTACAGAATTATGAAGTAAGTCGTACTGGTATTCACTGGCCTGATATAGATGAAGACCTTAGCCTAAGAGGTTTTTTAAAAGAGGAAATGTTGAACGTGCTGAAAAGTACTTCACTTACTTCAAGCGATTGATTTTTAGTATAAAGAATTCTCATACCACACCACGCCCAGTCCTCCTATTGTAGCGCTGTTGTTATTTTCCTCGGAGGTGAGTACATCCAGGTCGCCGTCGCCATCCATATCGTGCAGTACGACGAGGTCAAACTTAATACCTTGCTGGTCGCTGAGCGGGTAAAATTTCTTGGTGGCCCCATCCTGCCAGATGACGCCATGCCGGTCCTCGGCACCTTCAAAACTGAGCACAATGTCCTCTGTACCATCGCCATTCAGGTCTCCCAGCGCTACCGCTTTGCCACGGGTTCCGGCAAAGTCAGGGTAGACAAGCGTATCAGCCTGCCAGTTTCCCGAAGCTGTTTTATGAAAGGAAAGCAGTCCTTTTTTCAGGTCAGGAGCCAGGATAAGGTTTTCAGAAACGGTGGTCAGAAACATAGGTTCTCCATCCGTCAGGCCTAGTACGTGGTTTTCCCAAAGCTGCTTTTGCGCCTCGCCCGGGCCGGGATTGCGCAGCCAGCGTACGCCCCGGTTTTCGCCGTAGCGGTCGGAAATGAGGATATCTTCCCGGCCATCACCATCCATATCCTGGGCCACAATAGACATGATCCAGCCGGCGGCGGTGATTTCATGAAAACGCCAGCTGTCCATATCGTGTGGATCAGCCGGGGCTTCCAGCCAGCCGAGGGTGGCATGGGGATCTTTGGAGCCTACTACCAGGTCCAGCCCATGCTTTCCATCCACATCCAAGGGAATACCAAACATCCAGCGGGTTTTGCCAACTGTTGCCGGAATATCCTGACTCTGCCAGTGCTCGCTCTGTCTGTATTTTTCTGCATCAGCAGGTGCCCAGTGAATCTTTACCTGCTGGTCATCGCCCTCCGTAAGGGTGACGATATCAGCAAAACCGTCACCATCCAGGTCAGCAAGCAGGGCATCCTCTATCTGTGGGGCCGATACTTCCACGAAGTCCCACACATCACCTTTATTCCCCGGATTAAAATAAAGTCTCGCCACATTCCCCTGCTCCCAGCCGGTGATAATATCCATCTGGCCGTCGCCGTTGACGTCGTACAATTTGGTGCCGTCTGAGCCGAAAGAGGTATCATCAATCACATGCATCGGCCAGGGTTGCTGCGCCTGTGTCTGAAGCGAAAAGAGGAGTAAAAGACTGCTTAAAATGAACTTCATGGATAGGTTTGCTTGAATTTTTCGGTCACCAGCCTGAGGTCTTTGGGCAGCCGCTTCACCACCTCATCAGCGATTTCGGCGGGTACGAGTCCGTAAAATGCTTCGGCTATACTGCCGGCGATGCAGGCTTACGTATCGCTGTCTCCGCCTAGCGAAATGGCCAGCCGGATGCTTTCTTCAACGTTTTCACTTTCCAGGAAAGCGATGATCGCTTCCGGTACTGAACCCTGGCAACTTACATCAAAGCGGTAGTCCGGACGGATTTCTTCTATTTTCCTGCTCAGATCATAGGCATAATGCGCCTCAATATAAGCTTTTATCGCGGCTTTGTCACTTCCCTGCCGTGCCAGGAAAATGGCAGTGGCCACGGCTTGTGCTCCCTTCATCCCTTCAGGATGGTTATGCGTCACCTCCGCACTCTTTTTGGCTTCCTGCTGCACCTGCTCCAGTGTGTCAAACGCCCAGGCAATGGGACTCACCCGCATAGCCGAACCGTTGCCCCAGCTATTGTACGGGCGGGGATTTTTGTCAAAGATCCAGTTGATAAAATTGCCGCCATAGCCCGCATCCGGGTAGCGGCGGCCCCAGGTCTGTAGGCTCAGGATATAGTCTTTATTGTTTAGCAGGCAGTCGGCCACTGCTACTGTCAGCACTGTATCATCGGTGAAGGTAGAGGCAGGCTGAAAAAGCGGAAAATCTGTTTGTTTGGTGGGGGCGGCTTCGTACACTGAGCCGATAATGTCCCCGGCAATGGCTCCGAGCATAGTAGGTTAGTTACAGGTTAAAGGTTTAAAGTTAAAATTTGTGTCTTGTCATTGCCTGAAATAGGTTGCGTCTGGATAGCCAAAAACTACTTTTCACAATTCAATTTCAACATAAACCGGTAAATGATCCGAGCCGGTCCTGGAACCGATTTTTCGCTCCAGCACCCTGATGTCGCGACTGAGCAGTATATGGTCTATAGCGATGCCCACACGGGCGAAAGGCGCCGGCCAGGTAGGTTGTATCCCAAAGCCTTTGCGACTGTCGTAGAGGCCGATCGTCTGGAGAAAGCTATCAAATACCGGGGAAAAAGAAGTGATATTGAGGTCGCCCACCATAATGAGCGGGTCTTTATGCTCCTTAAAAGCCTCAGCTATGGCAAAGAGCTGGTTATTGCGCAGATGGAAGTTAGTACGGGTGCGGGGCGAAAGCGGATGGGTAGCAATCAGGGTGACTGCCTGCCCGTTGACCTGCAGGCGGGTCACCATACTGGGTACCCGAGCATCGTTAAAATCAATGATCTCGGTATTTTCCAGCGGAATCCGGCTCATGACCATGACCCCTATATTGTCTTCTTTTACGGATTCTTGCAGGTAAGGGTAGGCCTGCTTCACCTGTCGCAGGGCTTTGTACCAGCGTAGGTTGACCTCTTCCATCACGATGACATCGGGGTCAAAACGTTCTATCTCCCTCATGACCTCGTCATGCTGTACGTTTTCCGACAGTATGTTCATCTGCAGTATGCTGAAAGTATCCTTTTCACCGGCGGCCTGTTTTAAAACGGGCTTCTGATACAGCGGTACGATTTCAGTCATATTGACCAGCGCAAAGCAAAAGGCCAGCAGGGCAGTTTTTCTTTTGCCCAGCGCCCAGAGCAGGAGTGTACATATGAAGAGTGTAACCGCATACTGTACCCTGAAATGCGCCATCAGGTTGAGCAGGTAGGAGTAAGTACCCCAGAAGCCTCCCAGGGTCAGCAGGCCGCAGATAGCCGCCAGGGCCGTCAGCAGCGCCGCAAATATACGCTTCAACAGTCCGGATTTAGGTTTTTGAGCGGTGACAGACATAGGCTAGCTTAAAAAGTGAGTTTTAAAAGATGCGCTTAGCGGGTAGTGGTCAGGCATGCCGGCAAAGCGCTCATCACCTTCTGGCAGTGTTTCCTCTGTTTCGTTGGTGAAGCCTTTGTAGATATTAGAGGTAATTACCTTAAAAATACTTTGATCCATTTGAGTTAAAAAAATAGGTTCTTACAATGGGATAAGCAGGGAAGGGCCAGCTATGTTTGCCCGGAACTTAGTAATTTTGCAACGACTCCCGGTAGAAAATATCCTTTACAAGGGCAGTCGGAGATGGCCTATGGATACACTGACAACACTTACTTATGCAGAAGAGATGAATCGCCTCGGGGCAGCCCGCCAGCCTTTTCTCTTCCTGGTAGATTTTGAGGCGCAGCGTCCCCTGATCTTTCCTCTGGATGAGCTGCATGAGGATGAAGTGCGTTTTGCTTTCCCCGGCCACAGCAATGTAGCGGCTCAGCCGCTGCCCCTTCCCTTTCCGCTGGTACTGGAAAAACACCCTGTTTCATTTGACACTTATCGCAAGGCTTTTGATACCGTCATGCGGCATATCCATGAGGGCAATTCTTTCCTGGTCAACCTGACGCAACCTACGCCTATCGTGTGCAACCTGGACCTGTCGCAGATTTTTGCCCACAGCCGGGCACCCTACCGACTTTGGTACAGGGATCATTTCACCGTTTTTTCCCCGGAGACTTTTGTCAGGATACAGGATGATAAAATCTATGCCTACCCCATGAAGGGTACCATCAGCAGCAGTATTCCCAATGCCGGAAATATCATCCTCTCCGATGTGAAAGAAATGTCGGAGCATGTCACCATCGTTGACCTGATCAGGAACGACCTGAGCTGCTTTGCCCAAAAGGTGGAAGTCAGCCGCTTCCGCTACCTGGGCGAGGTGCCTACCCAGGAGGGAAAGCTGCTGCAGGTCAGCTCCGAAATTTCCGGCTACCTGCCCGAAGATTTTCACAAAAAGCTGGGAGATATCATCAGCAGCCTGTTGCCCGCCGGCTCCATCAGCGGGGCACCCAAGCCCAAAACCCTGGAGATCATCCGCGAAGCTGAAGGCTATGA
>CAZFFW010000132.1:0-15926 GCA_964518125.1 uncultured Porifericola sp. | reverse complement strand
GGTGAGCCTTCGTAATTTTCGCTGGCTTCTGGGCAATGATGCCGTGCAGATGGTGCAGCAGGACTTGTTTTACTTCGGCGGTATGATCCGCTGCATGAAGGTAGCTCGCATGGCCGATGCCCTGGGGTACCCCTGCGTGCCGCACATTTCTGGTACCGGCCTGGGCTACATTTACATGATGCAGTTTGTCTCAGCCATTCCCAATGCCGGCCCTTACCATGAGTACAAGGGACTTTCCACCGGTATTCCTTTTGAATGCAAAACTTCCTCGCTCAAGCCTGAAGATGGCATCCTGCACCTACCGAGAGGCATAGGAAGTGGCGTAGAGATTGACCCGGATTTTATTGGGAAGCACAGGGTTGTAACTGCATAAGTCTGATTGAAAATTATTTAATTGCAGTTAGCTAAACAACCAACCTACATGAAAAACTACAAAATAGCCGTCATCCCCGGCGACGGTATCGGCAAGGAAGTAATCCCCGAAGGCATCAGGATCATGGAAGCAGTGGCCTCCCAATACGATTTCAGTTTTCAGTTTGACAATTTCGACTGGGGCTGCGAGCGCTACGCCCAAACAGGAAAAATGATGCCCGATGATGGCCTGGAGCAAATCAAACATCACGATGCCATCTACCTGGGCGCGGTAGGCTACCCCGGCGTCCCGGATCATATTTCTCTCTGGGGCCTGCTCATACCGATACGACGGCAATTTCAGCAGTACGTGAATGTTCGGCCGGTGAAGCTTTTTCCCGGAGTGCCCTGTCCGCTGGCCAACCGTAAGCCGGAGGATATTGATTTTGTCGTGGTGCGTGAAAATAATGAAGGAGAGTACTCAGAGATTGGCGGTCGACTGAACCGGGGAACCGAGGATGAGATCTGCGTGCAGGAAAGCGTCTTCACCCGCAAAGGCACCGACCGTATCCTGAAATATGCTTTTGAGCTGGCCAAAACCCGAGCCGGGCATCTGACTTCCGCCACCAAATCCAACGGCATCGTGCATACCATGCCCTTCTGGGATGAACGGGTGGAAGCCATGGCCGAAAGCTATCCCGATATCAAAGTAGATAAGTTTCACATTGATATCCTCACCGCCCATTTTGTGCTCCATCCTGATTGGTTTGATGTGGTGGTAGGCTCCAACCTTTTCGGCGATATCCTTTCCGACCTGGGCCCGGCCATTGCGGGTACTATCGGTATCGCGCCATCGTCCAACATCAACCCCGAACGGGATTTTCCTTCCATGTTTGAGCCGGTACATGGCTCTGCCCCCGACATTGCCGGCAAAGGTATTGCCAATCCCATTGCGGCGATCTGGTCGGCTGCCCTGATGCTGGAGCACCTGGGAGAGCAGCAGGCACATGACAAAATCATGCAGGCAGTCGCAGATGTGCTGGTAGATAGTACGTCGGGACGCCAGTCTGCTAAAACTGCCGATATGGGCGGCAATGCCAGCATGCGCGAGTGTTCAGCGGCCATTGAAGCTAAAATCAACGAAAACTGATGCAGACCAAAGAAAAAATTGGACTCGCGCTAGGCCCCGCTCTTTTCCTGCTGATACAGTTTTCCTCTATTGAAGGATTGAACCCTGCCGCCCAGGCAGTTTTGGCTACTACTGCATGGGTAGCTGTCTGGTGGATTACTGAAGCAATGCCGATGGCTGCTACTGCACTTTTGCCGGTAGTCCTTTTTCCCATTACCGGCGGGCTGGATCTGGATACCACCACGACCACCTACTTCAGCCCGATCGTTGTACTGTTTCTGGGAGGCTTTGTCATCGCCATCGCCATAGAGCGGTGGAACCTGCATCAGCGTATCGCCATGAACATCATCAAAATCATCGGCACGAACAGTCAGCGTATCATCCTGGGCTTTATGGTGGCGACCGCTTTTCTCTCCATGTGGATTTCCAATACCGCTACTACGCTGATGATGCTGCCTATCGGACTGGCTATTGCTAAAAAGATCAGTGAGATGCAGCAGAATACCAGCGAAAAAGAGATTCGGAAGTTTAGAAAAGCCCTGATGCTGGGTATTGCATACGCAGCCTCGGTAGGGGGAATGGCAACCCTGATCGGCACCCCTACCAACGCAATATTTGCCGGTATTGTCAATGAAATCTTTGGGGTTGAAATCACTTTTGTGCAGTGGTTCAGTTTTGGACTACCCCTGAGTATCATCCTGCTGCTGCTTGCCTGGCTCTACCTTACCAAAGTAGCTTTTACGCTCAGTAGTATGGAGGCCAAAGGTGCCAAGCAGGAGATCAGGGACCACCTGAAATCTTTCGGGAAGATGTCGTATGAAGAAAAGATGGTAGCCCTGGTTTTTGGAATCACTGCTGCTTCCTGGATACTACGTTCTTTTGTGCTGGTAAATATCATTCCCAACATCAACGATACAGTGATTGCTATTTTTGGGGCCCTTTCCCTATTTCTGATCCCTGCTTCTGAAAAAGGCACCATGCTGATGGACTGGAAATCGGCAGAAAAACTTCCCTGGGGCATCCTGATCCTCTTCGGTGGCGGTCTGACAATTGCTGCGGGCTTTACCAACTCGGGCCTGGCCGAATGGGTGGGAGGCAGACTGAGTGTGATGCAAAATTTCCACTATGCCCTGATACTCCTGGTAGTCATTCTGATGGTCAACTTCTTTACTGAGATCACTTCTAATGTAGCTACTGCTTCAGTCATGTTGCCCATATTGGCCTCGCTGGCCAGCTCTATCGGGGTGCATCCTTACGGCCTGATGGCAGGGGCAAGCATAGCGGCTTCCTGTGCTTTTATGTTGCCGGTAGCCACTCCACCCAATGCGATTGCCTATGCATCCGGTTTTCTGGAAATAGACGACATGGTCAAAAATGGCATCTGGATGAACCTGATCTCGTCACTGCTACTATTTCTCTTCATTTACTTCCTGATGCCGCCGATTTGGGGGATAGACCTTTTGGAGTATCCTTTTTAAGAGCGAACTGTCCGGAAAATGAAGAATTGACGAGAGGGATGAGTCGTTGATAAATATTTTTTTAAATTAATGGGTATACCTAAACGAAAAGTGAATATGCGAAGCTTCAGTGCCCGACTCTTTGGGACATTATTTTTCTTTCTATTGATATCATTGACTGCTTTTTCCCAGGAAACGGAAGAGGAAGAGCAGAGTATCTATAATCAACAGCAGCCTCACATTGTCAACCTCTGGCATCGGGTAGGGGATTTCTCACCCACACTACGATCCGTAGAAGCTGCCGAAATCAGTGCTGATGGCCGCTATGTGGTTTCCGGAGCCAAATTTGGCTACGCGGTGATGCTCTGGCGGGCTGCCGATGGTTTTTTGCTTTGGGAAAAAGAGCATGAATCAGAAGTAGAATGTGTGATGTTTTCACCCGATGGCAAACGCATCGCTACTGGCGGAGAAGATTTTTATCTGCGTATATGGGATACAGAGAGTGGCGAGGAGATTGCCAAAGTGGAACATGCCAGCGGCATAGACGGAATCAACTGGTCGCATGACGGGCAGATCATTGCCACCGGCGATGAAGAAGGTAATCTTTCACTCTGGGATGCCGACAGCTACCGCCTGCTTAGAAAACTTAATGTGGGTTCCACCATCAATTCCATACAGTTTACCACCGATGACCAGAAAATACTGGTCGGCGGGAATATTCAACGCAAGGACGAAAACGGCAATAATACCATGTATGATGGTTTTGCCAAGTTGTTGGATGCCAGTACCCTAAAAACCCTGAAGCAATACGAAGGGCCCGAAGGTTCTGTAAAATCCGTTCGGATGTCTAATAACGAAAAGTATGTAGCTACCGGGGATTTTGACCGCAAAGCCCGACTTTTTGACCTGGAGACAGGAGAACTGCTGCATACGTTCTATGAACCGGAAAAAATTGAGGCAGTGGCTTTTTCCCCGGATAATGCCTACCTGTTGACCGGAGGCCACGATAACCAGATCAATTTTTACCGGATGAGCGATTTTCAGAAAGCCTACAGCCTGGAAACCGTTCGGACCGAGTATATTGATTTTTCACAGGATGGGCGCCTGCTACTGACCGCCCATGAGGATAGTGGCCTGCTTTCGCTTTACCTGATGGTTTCCAACACCAATCGTATCCCCGGACTTTACGACCGACTGTCCAGGGAGATCCTGAATAACCGGGATATGCAGTAAATGAGTTTTTTTCTTTTTAGAATTCCACCAACATGACCTACGCCAACAACCTGAAAACTCTCTTTTTTCTTCTTGCACAGCTATTGCTGTTTCATCCTTCTACTGCTCAGGAAGAGAAACCACCTAAACCCAATATCCTCTGGCTTTCTGTTGAGGATATGAGTCCGCACCTGGGTAGTTATGGAGACAATACGGTGCCTACGCCCAATATTGACCGTCTGGCGGCGGAAGGGGTGCGCTACACCAACGCTTACGGCACCTATGGCGTCTGTGCGCCCAACCGCCACACCATCATTACCGGCATGTATCCTACTTCCACCGGGGCTATGGCCATGCGCACCTGGACAAGGACTTCAGCCATTGACCAGATTACCGATCCTGAGCTGTTGAATATCCCGGTGTATGAGGCTACACCACCTGCCGGGGTCAGGTGTTTTCCCGAATACCTGAGAGCATCCGGTTACTATTGCACCAATAATAGCAAAACCGATTATCAGTTCAGGGCGCCCGTTACCGCCTGGGACGAAAGCAATGGAAAAGCGCACTGGCGCAACCGCCCGGATGAAGATATGCCTTTCTTTGCGGTATTCAACAATGAAACCCCTCATGAAAGTGGCACTTTTGAAAAGCGCTCTCCCCGGGTGACTGATCTCAACGACATAAAAGTGCCACCTTACTATCCTGACATTCCGGAGGTGAGGGAAGATATGGCCAAGCATTTTGACAACATCTACGCCATGGATATGTGGGTAGGTGATATGATGGATCAACTGGAAGCCGATGGTTTGCTTGATAACACAATCGTTGTTTTCTTCAGTGATCATGGCGACGGGCTGCCTCGCGCCAAACGCTGGGTGTATGACTCGGGCATCAAAGTGCCCCTGATCGTTCGCTGGCCGGATGGTAGGGATGCCGGAAAGGTGAATGACGAACTGGTTTCTTTTGTTGATTTTGCTCCTACCACACTGGCATTGGCAGGGCTGGAAATTCCTGAATACATGCAGGGACAGGTATTTTTAGGAGAGCAAAAGGCTCCTGCCCGAGAATACATCTATGCCTTCCGCGACCGCATGGACCCTGCACCTGAAACCATCCGTGCCGTCCGCGATAAGCGCTACAAGTACGTGCGCAACTATCGGCCTGATCTGCCTTATATTGGATTCATTCCCTACCGCGACCGGGCGCAGATGATGCAGGCCATCCATAAGTTGAACGATGCTGGTAAACTTGGACCTGATCAGTGGCAGTTCTGGGCAGAAAAGAAACCGCTGGAAGAATTCTACGATACGCAAAATGATCCGCATGAAATCAACAATCTCGCCAGCGATCCTGCCTATTTTGAAAAACTGGCTGAACTTCGGCAGGCGCATATTAGCTTTGTGGAGGAACACGGCGACCTGGGTATGATGGATGAAAATGACCTGATCAGGTTGCTCTGGCCCCCCGATGGGGAACAGCCGGTAACGGCAACGCCCGAGCTAATGGTGAGCGGGGACAGTATTCAACTCAACAGCAGCACAGAGGGCGCTTCTATCGCCTACCGCTTTTCTGAGAATGAGGGCTGGAAACTTTACGCGCAGCCTATCCCACACTCAGGCCAGGAAAGCATTGAGGCAGTAGCGATTCGCATTGGCTGGAAAGAAAGCGATAGCGTAACGCTTAAGATCAGGTAAACCCTGTGGAAACAGTAAGTATGTCGGCAAGAGCAATGAGACAAATCACATAATTGCGGCATTGGCTTATTAAGGGCATATTCCCGGAAAGTTTGCCAAAGCACCAGGGCTGGTATTTTTAATAGGTCTGTTGGATGTACTTAATCGCTAGTAGGTTTGGTCCATACCTGCTGCTATCCTTTTGTCATGATTACTTAATCTGTTAAGTACAATTAGGCATAATCAGGTTTCATCCGGTTAGTTTCAAAATATATCCCCATATTAGAAATGCTGAATTTTTAGCGCTGACCAGCTATCAGCAATTTTTTTTACTTTTTTTACCCTATTTTTATCATGAAAAATCTACTTATCTGTTTACTGTTCTTTTCCTCAATGCTGTTGTTTTCCTGCGAAGAAGATCAACTTACCCGGGAAGACTATCTCTCTCAGCAAGTACAGGCTGCTGAGGGCAAAAAGCTGGGAAAGGACAAGGGGTTCCCCAAAACAAAAGTTTTTTATGCTGAACTCACTGCTTTGAATGATTCCGGTGTAGAGGGATATGTTACCCTTACCATTCAGGGAAACGACCTGACCGTTGAAGTCAACGCCAGCGGCCTGGAAGATGGCAAGAGACACATGCAGCATATCCACGGCTTCGAAGATACCAAGGCCAATGCCACCTGCCCGCCTCCTTCAGCCGATCTGGACGGTAACGGGCTGATCACTATTTCTGAAGGAGCACCTTTCTATGGTCCGGTACTGCAGCCACTTTCTCCTTTTCCTACCGGCTCTACCGTTGACTATAAGCGTATTTTTAACCTGGCAAATATGGACAATGAAGACTATTTTGACCTGCGTCCTATACAGAACCGGGTGATTGTGCTGCATGGCAAAACATTAGACGACGGTAACTACCGACCGCTCTTGCCGGTAGCCTGTGGCGAGATCAAGCCACTGCCCGCTTCTCAGTATTGATTGTGCTTGATTACTGCTTATTTGAATGCTTAAAGCCCCTTTGTGGGGCTTTTTCTATGCCATGCCTCAAAAGTATAAACCCTGCAGATCCGGCTTTTGTCCACTCTCCAGCCACAGTAAGGCCAGTGAAAGTATGCCTACTCCATCCACGGCATCATAGCGATACTCTCCCGGATGGCTCCTGAACATGCCATGAGCAAAAAGCACATCGCTTGCTTCTCTGCCTACTTTTTCTGCCAGTGCTTTGTACTCTGGATCATCCAGTTGATCAGCACAATTGAGGAGAAAAAATATCGCCCGGCCGTAATGTTCAGCATAAGCTCCCTGCCCATGGCGGGCAGGTAGGGATTCCCTGATCAGGGCTGCCCATTGCTGTACATGCTGCAGGTAAAAAGCCTTCCCAGTACGCCGGTAGAGCATCAGGCAGCTTTCTGCCAGGGAAAAAGGATAGTTGTGAGTCGGAAATAGTGGAATCCACAGATCGCTGTAATCAGTTGGTTTGTAGGGGTAATTGTCTCCAGCCTCACGAAAAATGGGCTTGCCATCGGCAATGTTGAGCATTCCGTAATAATTTGCTGCTGCCGGATCATAGGCGAAGCCAAGGTAATTGCTGAGTGCCTGCTCGGCAATACCCTCCCACTTAGTCCGGTAGGTATCATCAGCAAATTCAGCAGCTTTGAGTAGCAGAGCTGTCCACAGACCAACTTCAGAGGTAGCGGTGACTTTGTCCCAGCGGGTGGAAGTAGGATTGTTTTCCAAGAGGCCTGTCTGCAGATTTCTGTTGGTATAGCTGTATTGTACGATTCTGTCAGCCTGCTCCAGTAGATGCTGATCTGCAGTTTTGGCGTAGAGCCATGCCAGCCCGTATACCAGGCTGGCACCAGCTTCCAGAAATGCGTGTTGATGCAGGCCATCCGCGTGGCGGTTAAATTCCCCGCTCAGGGTATCTACCATGTGGGCCAGTGTGCTCAGTCTGATCTCTTTTTCTGTTGCTTCCGGGTCAATTTTCCAGAAAATATCCCAGGCGGGCATGATGGGCCTTATTTCGTGCAGATTTCCCACTTCGCTGGAAAAATCCACCGGTACGGGCTGGCTGCCAAACTTCATGGTACTATCCCGGTAGGCATCATAATAGTAGTGGTTACCCCATAAAAAAATACCATTTTCGGCAATACAGCGGTCAAGAAAAGCCCTGACGTAATCTTCAGCTTTTTGTCTGTACCATTCAGTTCCGCTGGTCTCCGTCAGCGCAAAAGCTGCAGTGACCGAAGGCATATCCCAGTAAAGGGTGCTGCCTTTGGGTGCGTCCACAAAGCGGTCAAGATAGGCCCTCTGAGGAATATGCGGTGGGCGGTTGTCATCTTTGGGGTACCTGCCACTGTAAGTATCCAGGCTTGACATCCAGAAAGCTGTCTGCTCCGGTCCATACACATCAGTACCCAGGCTTAGCTGCTTATTGAAGTGCGCCACCACCATGGATGAAAAATCGGGACAGTTGGTTTCTACCGCCTGCTGAGCAAACAGGGTGTTGAACTGTAGTAAACAGCACCATAAAAGGCAAAACCGGCCTGCGAAGTGCGTTATGAATGGTAACATCTGCGAATAGTTTAGGCTTGTTGTGTATAGTCCAATTTAATTGATTCTTTCGTTTCCCAGCTATTCATTTCGGAAAAGGAGGTCGTTTGCCGAATTTTTTTCAGAAAGTAGTAAAAAGCGGGGACGTCTTGCAGAGCTTTTCGACAAGTAATGTCAGGAAAAAGAAAGCAGATTGTCCTGAAGTCAGGCAAGGCAGCATCTATAGATGACTGCGCTAAAAAACCGAAAGCAGTACTGAGGCTGGTACTGCTTTCCTTGGTATAAAATGATTCAATTGCACTTATGCTGCCTCAGAACTGCTTTTCATCTCGTACTGGTACAGCCATTCCTGCGCTTCCTCTTGGCTGTTTAGCAGTTTCATTTGCCTTCCTGTAACTGAGATGATAGAATTGACCATCAATGTGGAGAGTGTATTGAGGCCAAAAACAGCGGTGGCTTTCACTTTAGGATTATTTTTCTTAACCGAATCCTTGATCACGCCCAGTAAGTCAGAATTAAAGCGAGCTCCTCTGGCATTGACCAGCGAAAGCATGCTTTTATCAGGATAAGTAGCGGCTATTCTGACCACTTCCTGGAAAACAGGGATAGCCGTTTCACCACTGCAGTTTTCAATATTGGTATATACCATTCTGACACCTTTGTAGCGGATTTCTGAACATTCACCCATGGTCTTTTTTGGGTGAAAATAGAAAAAACGCTGTAAGCCTGATCAATAATTTTTTCTTAAACAGTACAAGGTGCCATCAGGCTGGTTCCTGTAATTTTTTTTGCCTCTACTTCCGGTTTCGGTTTGCAAATGAAAAAATGTATCATTACAACTGGATGGTATCACAGTTTATACGCTTATTTTTTTGAACATGAGGAAAATTATCACTTTTGGCGAGGTACTGATGCGGCTTACTCCCGATAATTATGCCACTTTTGCCCAGACCAAGTCGCTGAGCATGGAGTTTGGCGGTGGAGAAGCCAATGTGGGCATTACGCTGGCTTACCTGGGCGAAACTGCTTCACATGTCACCGCTTTTCCGGATAACTACCTGGGGCGATCCTGCACCCAGTTTTTGCGGCACCACTGGCTGCAAACCGAGGATATCCAATACAACAAAGGACGTATGGCGCTGTATTTTGTGGAGCAGGGAGTAGTACACCGGCCCAGCCGAGTAGTATACGACCGGGATGCCACATCTTTTTCCCGGGTAGAGGCCGACACTTTTGACTGGGAAAAAATACTGTCTGATGCCGACTGGCTGCACTGGACAGCGATTACACCCGCTATCGCTTCCGGTCCGGCTGCTTCCCTGAAAAAAGCACTGGAAGCTTCCGGCAGACAGAACGCCAAAGTCTCCTGTGATTTGACCTATCGCGAACAGCTCTGGAAAGATGGGCGCAAACCACATGAGGTACTTCCCGAACTGCTGGGCCATGTACAGGTGCTGATGGGTAGCCCTTATGATTTTGCCAAAGCCCTGGGCAATGACGAGGTGGCTGATATGGAGTTTGAAGAAGCCGCAAAGCACATGATGCAGGCGTACCCGACCATACAGCTAGTGGCCGATAAAATCCGCAGTACCAAACATGCTTCACATTATACCATTGAAGGGGTACTGTGGAACGGTAAAAAGAAGATCAGTACGGATGTGATTGACATTCCGCAAGTAGTTGAACGCATAGGATCGGGAGATGCTTTTGCTGCTGGCCTGATCTATGGGCTGCTGCACTACGAAGATCAACAGGAGGCCCTGCGTTTTGCTGCTGCCACCTGTGCGCTGAAACATACGCTGGAAGGTGATATCTGCCCGGTACATCTGGAAGATGTCAAGCGAGTGATGCAGGGTAACAAGGCCAACATTTTGCGTTAGGGATATCATTTTTTATCCCATTTTGTGTTAAAAAATACCTCTGCTGGTAAATTGGAGAAAGAATGCGTATATAGAATTAATCTTACAAAATATTTAATTTTATGAACGTAGACTTGAACGCATCTGCTCCTCTTTTTGAGATCGTGGATATCTTCGGCAGAAATATCCGCCTCCGGGACTACATAGGCAAAAAGGTGTTTCTGGGGTTCTTTCGCCATGCCGGCTGTCCTTTCTGTAACTTACGGGTACATACCCTCAGCAAGGCGCATCAGCAACTGAAGGAGGAAGGACTGGAAATGATCTTTTTCTTTGAGTCAAAAAAACCGGTATTATTGAGAAGCTCATTTCATCAGGAAGTTTCACCCATACCGCTGATTTCAGACCCTAATAAAGTATGGTATGATGCGTATGGGCTGGAGGAATCATTGGCCAAGTCAACCATGGGGCATCTGGCATCTTTTGCCAGAACTGCTATTCAGGCCAAACTCAAAAACCTGCCTGTCCATATGATGGCTGATGGGGAATCAATCAGTACTATGCCGGCCGAATTCCTGCTGGACGAAAACCTGGTGATACGCGGGCTACATTATTCTCAAAGACTGGATGACCGTATGAGACTGGATGAAATTTACCGATTTGTACGCCAGCCTATGAAAAATATGGCAGTATCCTGAGTGTTTTGTCAAAACTTGTTTTGCAGAAAAAAGGAAGCGCAGTATCTTGAAAAAAAATCAAATGATACGAGGCTTCCTTATTTTTTTATTACTGTCAGTATTTCCAGCCCTCCTTTTGGCGCAGCAGCGCTATATTGACCAGGTTTTTGAAGATGTCAGTGTGACCACTTTCACCTATGCGGACAAGGCTGATGAACAACTACAGATTGATGTTTACCGTCCTGAAGGGGATACAGATCAGGACCGTCCGTTACTGCTCTATGTTCACGGCGGAGGCTTTTCAGGTGGAAGCCGGGATGGTGCAGCTACGGTACAATTTTGCCGGGAAATGGCGCAGAAGGGGTATGTTACGGCTAGCATGAGCTATACCTTGGTGATGAAAGGGCAATCATTTAGCTGTGATCAACCGACGCCTAATAAAATCAATACCTTCCGCCTGGCAGGGCAGGATATTGCCCGGGCCACAGATTTTTTCCTGGAGAGGCAGCAGGAATTTGGCGTAGACCCACAGAAAATTGTGTTGCTGGGTAGCAGTGCCGGTGCAGAAGCAATACTGCACGCGGCCTACTGGGATGAGGCTATTCAGGAAGATGATAACCGGATTGTACCTGAAGATTTTCAGTATGCCGGACTGGTCAGCATGGCCGGTGCATTGGTGACATTAGACTGGGTCACTGAAGAGACTGCCATACCCAGCCAGTTTTTTCATGGCACCTGCGACAACCTGGTGCCTTACGGAGCGGCTCCCCACCATTACTGCAGTCCTGACCAGCCTGGTTATATGCCGCTTTTTGGGGCTTACGCGATCACCCAAAAAATGGCAGCTTTGGGTAAACCCTATTACCTCTACACCGCCTGTGGTGGCAAACACGAGTGGGCCGGTAAGCCGCTGACCAACAATGTAGCAGAAATCACTGACTTTCTTTACCATGACGTACTGATGGGGGAGAAGCGGCAGATGAACATCATCGTAGATACGGGCCAACCCGCCTGTCCTGCCGAATATCCGGATTTTAACTTTTGTAAGTGATGTAAATACTTTTTATCAACTTTGATGAATGAAGTTAAATCAGTCTTTGAGTGTTTGTCTTTAATATCTGTGAACTTAACGTAAATTTAATTTGGAGTAGTGCCTCTATTTTTTTTTATTGTTAAAGTAAGCTGTTAAGATATAATAGTTTACACTTATCCATTTATTGCTATTTACACACTACTCAATGAAAAAAAGTACCCCCCCCCATTTGTTGTTGCATTATGCCAAGGCTTTGGCCTTGCTAGCACTGCTTTTGCCCCTGAGCTGTCAGGACAAGACTAGTGAGGAACTGGACGAACTGGCCAGTGAAGCCCCTCCAAACAGTAACTACCGTTGGTTTTATATGAATTGGGGTTGGAACGGAGCACAAAAAGGCTGGTTTACTTCCCATCAATGGAATTATGATACGGGAAAGAAAATGTTCATTGTTAGGGACTAAAATAGAAAAAAGATGAAACTTTATAACTTAATATTAGCTGTTTTAGCCCTAATTATGTTTTGTGCTTGTAGAGAAGAAGAAGATTACATGAGTCTTCGCATAAGGAACGAAACCAGTTATCTGATTAATTGTGATCTGAAAGTATCAGATAATACAATAGCTGGCTACCAGGATAGGCTTGAACTAATGACTGGCGCTTCGTCATCAATATTTACCGCTGATGAGGTCACCAAAGACCCGATTGCTTTGTTCAAAAGTATCTATCCTGAACTTGTGGTAAGGTTACAGGACGACAACAGTACCGAACTGCACTTCAGAGTCAACGATGACCCGGAAGGCTACCAATTAAACCCTTACAAGGATACTGCTGAATGGAATTTGATCGTAACCCATGACTTAATATGGAGCGATGATGCTACTGTGTATAATTATGAGTTTACCATTAAGGAAGAACATATTATAAAGGAGTAATGCCCTTAAATCCCCGAAATCTATCTGCTGTTTGCAAGATAGATTTCGGGTGTTTAATTAAGCCATATTAATTCCCCCTCACAGGCTCCGGTTCAGGCATATCCACAATCACTGCCGGGATATCCAACGCACGATACATGCGGTTGTATTCGGCCAGGTCCTGGTCAATGATCTGGCGCATAGCCTGACGCTGCGTTCTCCACTCAGCCTTCAGGTCATTCAGTCTGACTAGGGCGCCCTTACTTACCGCCGGGTCGTGCTCGTCAACCCGGCTTTTGAGGTTGAGCAGTTCGGCATTGAGCTGGTTGGGGAAGTTGATCACATCCTGGAAGGTCTTCTGCTTGGGCTGAATCAGGCTTTCTTCCCATTCAGTAATCTTACTGATCAATGACTTGCCGCTATCCAGCAGGGCCTCCGCTTTTTCATGATTTTTCAGGGCTTCGTTGAGGCCTTCCACCTGGGTTTTGGCCTTGCGCATGGCATTGACAGACTCATGAATATCTACAACATTTTTTTCAATATCCATCAGTATCTGCTGCTGAGCAGCAAACTCGGCAGGCGTAGCGTCCAGTCTCGGGTCAGGCAGGATGGTACAATTGACGGTCTGGCTTTCTTCTCCCAGCGTCAGGCGAATCTGGTAATCACCGGGGGCAACGAGGTGACCGCGGTAGTCGCCCATCACGAATACATCCGGCACATGGGGAATGCTGTTTCTGCGGAAATCCCAGGCGAAGCGGTTGACACCTTTCTTGGCGGGTAATACTTTTGTCGGAGCAGGGCCACCCGGATAGGGCTTGAAGCTTTCGTTTTTCTGGTTGTCGTAGCTGCGAATTACTTTGCCGGAAGCATCCAGGATTTCCATGCTGAGCGTTAGGCTGTCCGCCACTTCTTCAGCCAGGTAGTAGTCAATGATGACACCGTTCATCGGGTTTTGACCCATTCCAGGCACCGGTTCGTCGGGTACTGACGCACTGAACTTGATAGTAGGCTTAGGAGCAAACAACTTCATGTCCATATCAGCCAGTACGCCGTCGCTCTGCTGCAGGGCACCCACATCGTCCAGTATCCAGAAGCCACGGCCCGAAGTGGCGATCACCAGGTCATTGTCGCGGAAGGTCATGTCGTTGATGGGCGTCACCGGCAGGTTGAGCTGGAAAGGCGCCCACTGCTGTCCGCCATCGTAAGAGACATACATGCCACCTTCGGTACCAGCGTAGAGCAGGTCTTTTTTCTTAGGATCTTCGCGAACCACTCTTACAAAATCTTCATTTTCAAACCCCTTATTGATAGAAGTCCAGCTCTGCCCGAAGTCGGTGGTTTTATAAACGTAAGGCGAATAATCATTCAGCTTGTAGCGAATAAGCGTCACATAAGCGGTGGCAGGATCATGAGGCGAAACCTCAATGGCGTTGATGATGCCCTCCTGCGCGCCGGGAGGCGTCACATTCTGCCAGCTTTGTCCGCCATCCTGCGTCAGGTGTACCAGACCATCGTCGCTGCCCGACCAGAGCACGCCGGCTTGGTGAGGTGACTCCACCAGGTAAGCCAGGGTGTTGTAATTTTCGCCACCGGCACCTTCGTTGGTAATGGGACCTCCACCCAGTCCCTGCTTGGTGGTGTCATTGCGGGTCAGGTCGGGGCTGATCTCGCTCCAGCTTAGTCCTCCGTCAGTACTTTTAAGCACCAGATTGGCACCGTGATATAGTGTCTTTTTATCATGCTGCGACATCACGATGGGGGCATTCCAGTTGAAGCGGTACTTCATGTCTTTGGGGGAAGAACCCAAACCAACCACCGGGTAAGCCATGATATCTTTGGTCATGTCGGTGGCATGGTCGTACACAGAAATGTTGCCCTGGTAGCTGCCTCCATAGACTAGTTGCGGATCGTCTTCGTCAAAGGCCAGAAAAGCAGATTCGCCCCCGGCTACGGCATACCAGTCTTTCCAGCCGATGCCAGAGTCGCTGTTGCGACTGGCAATGGCTACGGTAGAATTATCCTGCTGACCGCCATAGACATGGTAGGGGAAGCGGTTGTCGGTAATGACCCGGTAAAACTGCACCGTAGGCTGATTCTGCTGCGTTGACCAGCTTTTCCCACCGTTGAAGGACACATTCGCGCCCCCGTCATTGGCATTGATCATCTGCTGGTTGTTATCGGGATGAATCCACAGGTCGTGGTTGTCGCCATGAGGGGTAGGCACGGGCTTGAAGGTTTTGCCGCCGTCAATAGACTTGAGCATGGGTGCATTGAGCACATAGACGGTCTCCTCATCCTGCGGATCGGCAAATACTTCCATGTAGTACCAGGAGCGGGCCTGGGTGATGCGGTCGCTGCTGGTGAGTTGCCAGTTTTTGCCGCCATCATCAGAGCGGTAGACACCCCCTTTTTCCGCTTCAATATTGGCCCAGATGCGATTGGGATTAGCACGGGACACAGAAATGCCGATTTTACCCATCAGTTCGGGCAGGCCTTCGGTAAGTTCTTCCCAGTTTTCGCCCCCGTCGGTGGATTTGTAGATGCCAGAACCCGGTCCACCCGACTTCACGGTCCAGGGGTAGCGGGTGTGCTCCCAGAAAGCAGCGTAGAGAATGCGGGGGTTGGTCATATCCATGCTGAGGCTGGATGCGCCGGTCATATCGTCTACAAATAGGACTTTCTCCCAGTTTTTACCGCCATCGGTCGTTTTGTAGATACCGCGATCTTCAGAGGGGCCATGGGCGGCACCCTGTGCCGCGACGTAGACTACATCAGGATTGGTAGGATGGATGATCACATCCGAGATGTGGCGAGTTTTATTCAAGCCGATATTTGTCCAGGTTTGCCCGGCATCGGTAGATTTATAAACGCCATCGCCGTGGGTGGTCATCACGCCCCGGATGGCATGCTCGCCCATGCCCACATAAATGACATTAGGATCAGATTCGGCTACGGCAATATCGCCTACCGAGCCGGTTTCCAGTTGACCGTCAGAAATGTTTTTCCAGCTCAGGCCGGCATCTTCGGTTTTCCAGATGCCTCCGCCGGTACTGCCCATGTAGTAGACCTGCGGATTTT
>CAZFFW010000131.1:0-16142 GCA_964518125.1 uncultured Porifericola sp. | reverse complement strand
CTCCGTGGCGGGTACCTCGACGTTTAAGAATTTGCACAAGGGTTCCCATCCTTCTTTCACCTGGTATACCAATAGTTGCCCGGCTGGGATTAAATCCTGTACTGCTTTATTATGGGCTTCATACCTTTCTGCCAGGCCGGCGTAATCAAGGCCCATGGGAAAACCTGATTTTTTAATCGTTTTCACCACCATATTGAGCCACGCATGCACGGGAGGAGGTGCTTTTTCCCGCTCGGCAAGCAGTTTGTAGATGGTAGAGCCAAAGCTTTCTGCCCAGGACTCTTTGCTCCGGTGGGTTAGAATAAATTTGGCATCCGGATATGCTGCGTACAGCTCCTGGTAAAAAGCAGCGGTAGGCCAGTCAACGGCGCTTTGCATACCTTCATAAATAGCTTCAAAATTGGGCGAATGATCCAAAGCTTCATTCCAGAGAGGCAGCTGAACAGGCATGTTTTGAGCCACACGCTCCATGTGGTGGCAAGGACCCAGCTGTAGTGCTTCCAGTGCTGTTTTAAGTGAGTAAGTCCCGGTGCGGCCGAGGCCAAATCCAATAGCTTTGAGTTTCATAGTAGTGGTAGTTTTTGCGCCTACTTTGATCGGGCTTCAGCTTTCCCGTGTAATTAGATATCTCATCGTATTTTTTGGTCAGCCTTTTTTTTATCTCAAAAAGGAAAGCCCACCGGTACTGATTAATAGCCCGGTGAGTTTCCATACTTGGGGTACAACATTTCTGATGACCCCACTATACACTTTCGTGTATGAGAGGTATTTTTAAAGTGCTCACTGTCCTGCATTTTTGGATGGAGGTAGAGAAAATATTTTTCATTATTATCATTCTTTGCCATCCTGATAATTTTCTTCCGAAATATATTTCTACCCAATACACCATGATCTATGAATTGTGGGTAATAGAACTCCGGAATAAATAAATATTACATATAAGAAAAGACTACCCCTCAGCAAGGGGTAGTTTTCTGTACAAATGTAAGCACTTATAAAATTCTTGGTTGCCATAATAGTTGATTTGGTTACCCAAAGGATGTAGTGACTTTACAGAAAGCGCATGCACCTTTATGACCATTCACTGATCTTATCTCGTTAAATCAGGAAACTGAACTTTCATGATTTTCAGCTGGAGACTAAGATATCAATCATTTTGTTCCATCAATCTGTTCACATCACACCTGGGGTAGAGGTTTACTCCGGGTCTTACTCCTGGGGATGGCCTGACCTTTAAACTTTGCAGCTGCTGTTTGAGCATACCCGGATGGTTCATAATTGCTGTGATAGGTTTGTCCAAACGCTGATCCGTCACAGAAAGCTTCAACAGGCATATTTCTATATTCATGTAGCTTCGGGTTGATCCGAAGCAAGCGCTAATGGATGCTTACTTCATTGTTTTTCAAGGTTAAGGTTCAATTAAAAAGACCTTTTAATGTCAGATCATTGCATATTCCGTCATGCCATGAAGGATGAAAGTGACAGGATGACCTATTAAACATACTGTAAATAAGTAAAGCTATGGCTCATATAAAACCCAACTAGGACGAACCGTCTCTTTTACTTCCCCAGCTAGCGTCCTTTTTGTCCGAGTGGAGTTTCAGGCTATTTTCGGATAAACAGGTGGTATTTTATGGCAGAAGGGGGCAGGAAAAAACTTAGAAGCTGATTGACTTATTTCGTTTAGCACAAATGAGTAGCGCAATCAGTATATGTTGTATTTGGAGATTCTTTATAGCCATACAAAGCCCATAGGCTGACTACTTACTATCCCAAAAGAAATACGGAGAATAGCATACAATTTCGTCCATATGAAAACTATAACAAGTTTTGCTAGCTTTATAATCACCAGGGCATAAGCATCACCATCGGGTAGGTAAAAATTTCCAGTCCGGAATCACTTTTTGCATTTCTATCTGATCATCGCGTTCGGATAGACCGCACTCGAGGAAATTCTGATGCAGTTTTGCTAAGGCTTCTCTATCTAATTCCACTCCTAATCCAGGCTCATCGGGGACAGCCACTGCACCATCTGAAAAGGTCATACGGCCTCCTGCAATTACTTCTTCCGATTGCCAGGGATAGTGGGTATCCAAGGGATAAGGTGGCCGGGGCAAAGCAGCCCCCAGATGTACCATAGCCGCCAGGGAAATACCCAGATGGCTATTAGAATGCATGGATAGGTCTCTGCCGAAGGTTTCGCATATCCTGGCTAGCTCCATGCTGGCCTTCAACCCTCCCCAGAAATGGTGGTCACTAAGAATGATATCTTCAGAACCAAGGGCAATGCTTCGTGGAATATCTTCAAAGGAAGTAGTACACATGTTTGTTGCCAAGGGTACTTTTAAGGCTTTTCTGGCTTTAGCCATATTTTCCTGTCCCCTTACGGGATCTTCCAGGTACTGCAGGATTCCTTCCATCATTCTACCGTACTTTATGCCGGTTTCCAGTTTCCAGATGGCATTCGGATCAAACCGTAGAGGAACATCAGCGCCAAAAGCTTCTCGTAATGCAAACATGCAATCTACTTCCAGTTGTGGTTCAAATGCCCCTCCTTTCAGTTTGATAGACTGAAAGCCGAACGCTTTACACATTGCCTGAGCCTGCTTTACGATGGATGCCGGATCAATGGCTTCTGCCTGACGGGCTGCGTCCCATCCGGCGGCCTGCGGGTCTGTCGTCAGCCCTAGTTTACCCCCTGCTCCTTCATATTTAAAAAAGAGATAAGCAGCAAAAGGCACCTCATCTCTCATTTTTCCTCCCAGCAAATCCACCACAGGCCTGCCAGTCACTTTTCCCATAATATCCAGACAAGCTACCTCTATAGCACTGAAAATATGCACCAGCTTCCGCTGGTCCCAGGGGGCATTCCCCCGCTGGGCAGCCGTCTCTTTTCCGAAATGCTGTTCCAGCATTGCTTTGATGCTATTCAACTGAAAGGGGTCTTTTCCGACTATCAGGTCGCCCGCAATCTTAAGGTCAGTATTGGTCTTTACATTACCGGGAATCTCGCTGATGCCTGAAATATTATCTGAAGTAACTATTTCAAGGATGGTGCGCAAAGCAAAAGGAGCGTGCAAGCCCGCGGCATTGAGCAAGGGAGGATCCGTAATCGCAATGGGGGTAATCCTGACTTCTTTGATTGAGGGACCGGATTTTCTGGCTGCTATTTGATTGATCAGACTCATTTTTAAGTTAATGCTTGTTTTATCAGAAAATGTACTAAATAAAGTCCAGAGTTCATGACCACTTTAGCCATCTGCGCAAATTTGTTCCTTTTACCTTGTTGATTGCAGATCGGGAATAAGCCTCCATATGTTCATCCACAATTTGCGGACTGCCACTGCCCCAAACGATACGCTCAGGACCAAAAGCATCAATCACCATACGGGTAAAATTCAGCGAACTGCGATAAAAAGGAGCATCCTCGGCAAAGTGGTTGATGCCCGAGAGTTTCATATATACTTCAGGTATATCAGCCAGTGCCAATACTTCGGCATATTCTACGGCATTACCCATGTGCGGCTCGGCAAGGTGATCAATAAGGACCTTACTGCCGGGGAAGGCACGTATCGCCTCCCCTGCCTGTCTGGCATAGTTGGGGCCAATGTGCAGTTCTATGATGATGTCCAGGTCAACCGCCTGCTTCCAGAGTGCGCGAACACCTGCGTCCGCAAAGCTGTCCAGATAGGATTCTTTGCCACGATGGGCATGAAAGCGAGTGGCTACTATACGCGGCTCACGCCTGACGAGTGCTGCCAGCTTCATGGGCGATTTGTCATCTTTAGGATAAAACAGGCTGGTTCCTCTCAGGCGGTCAGGCTCCCGATTCAGACAATCCAGGATCAAAGTATGGTCATCACCGTAAGGTTCAGGATGTACAATGACTGCTTTGTCAATTCCTCTCTCGTCAAGTGTGCTCAAATATGCGGCAAGCGGGTCTTTGGCCTGCAGAGAGACATCAGGATGATAAGTAGCCTGCGGATGGAAAGGGTACTTTACCAGGTCGGGACTGAAGACATGCGCATTCCACTCAATGACTATTGCATCCTCGCTTTTTTCTAGCATGTCGTATCCAGTTTTTCCCCGACCATAGGTAAAGGCAGCAGTTCCTATACCTGAAGCAGTGGCTACTGTTTTGATAAAATTTCTTCTTTTCATATAAGAAAAATTATGTCACCATTGCTACTGCCTGCATCACTCCCTTGATGTACCCAAATGCAAAGGCATGTCCCTGCAAGCTACCCGCCGGGTCTGCATGTTGAGGAATATGGTCGGGCATGACCATGCCGGAATAGCCGACATCCCGGAGTGCTTTGATTACTTCTACAAAATCCATGTCCCCATTATCGGGATATACTTCCTGGAAATTGTTCCATCCTCCTTTGATATTCCGAAGGTGAATGTTAAAAATCTGCTTTCTATCTCCTACCCATTTGATAATGGGCAGTATCTCTGTTTTTGGGTCTTTCAGCCCTTCTGCCGCAGAGCCCAGACAAAGGTTAAATCCGTGGTATTCGTTATCATACAGTTGGGCAAATCGCTTTATTCCCTCAAATACTGCCGGACTATTCCAGCGTGTAATACCCCCATAGCCAGCCGGGGCGGGCGGGTCTGCAATATGATTTCCCAGTTTTACTTTATACTCTTTAGCAACCGGCAGTACCCTGTCCAGAAAATAGGTGATTCTTTCATAAACCTCCTCAATATCCACATCGCCGGCGATTGTTTTTTTCTTGTCAAGGCCCATCTTTACTGCCTCCTCATAATTCCAGGTGCTGTATGAAGCATTCCCCCTGCCGGGGTCAATAGTTCGGCCGGTGCGTAAGATAGGTAGGATGATGGTATTGTACAGTAACAGGCGAACGTCAGTTTTGGCGGCTACCTGTATCATCTGCTGGATCATTTCAATTTCCCGGTCTCGCTCGGGACTTTTGCCCAGCATAATATTGGGCGTAGCTACCCGGTCTATCCCGGCTGATGTCAATGGTAGATGATAGGCATCCAGACTGATGCCGTACTTTTCGCAGGCTTCCTTTTTTTTCAGCGAATCTTCCAGGTCCCAGCCGACGCCTTCTATTACTTTGGGTGCTCCTCCATCCATATTGTAAACTCCATGTCGGGCCAGGAACTCCAGATTTTCCTTAGTAGTCCCTCCGTGCTGACAGCCCACCTTCATCTGTAACTGTTGTGTGACCAGAGAGTGGGCTTTCGCTTTATGGTGTTGTGTACCGATGCCCAGGCCAGCCATAGAAGCTGCGGCACTTACTTTAACAAAATTTCTGCGTTTCATCTTGTTAGAATTTTTATGATTGATTAGATAGTTGTTGCATCAGAAGGGCAATCGCACTGTGATCCATCTCTCCCTTACCCTGTGAAAGCAGGGCATCCATGTGGGCAGCAACCTGTGCTGATCCGTAAAGGGGAACTGAATGTTCTCTGCCCGCCTGTAGCGCGATATTCATATCCTTGCGGTGAAGTTTGATTTTAAAACCAGGCTCAAAATTCTGATCTATTATTCTCTGCCCGTGCAGATCCAGTATTCGGCTTTGTGCAAAACCTCCCAGTAATGCTTCTCTCATCCTTGCCAGGTCAAGGCCTGCTTTTTTGGCCAGGGTAAAAGCTTCAGATACTGCCTGTATGGTCATACCGACAATTATCTGATTACAGGCTTTGGTGGTCTGGCCCGCGCCGGCACCCCCTATGTGTACGATATTTTTACCCATGACTTCAAAGAGAGGCAGGGCCCTTTGAAAAGCTGCTTCACTTCCTCCCACCATAAATGAAACCGAACCCGACTCAGCGCCTACCTGTCCTCCTGATACCGGGGCATCCAAGGCTTCAACGCCTTTTTGTTGCATGGAATCATAGATTTCTCTGGCAGTGGAGGGTGCGATCGTAGACATATCAATAAAAAGAGCACCTCTTCTGATACCTTCCAGCACACCATCTTCGCCCCATACCACCTCTCTGATCTCAGGTGAATCTGGTAGCATAGTAATGATCACATCGCAGGATTCCGCAATGGCCTTATTGGTTTCCAGAGAGTTAGCTCCTGCTTCTACCAGGGCTGGTGCTGCTTTATTTTTCTTCAGAACTGTCAAGGAATAACCGGCATTGATCAGGTTCAAAGCCATAGGCTTACCCATTATGCCGAGTCCGATAAATCCTATTTTTTCCATAGTCTAATGTTTAGTTTGTAGTTCATATTTTTCATATCAGGGGAAATAGTTTAGCGGCAATCAGGATTACCACCAAACCTGTCAGTCCCATGATGGTGAGCAGCGGAGAAAAGGTTTTCAGTGCTTCCTGCTCAGTCAGGTTACTCATTTTACACACGATCCAGAAACCGCTATCATTCATCCAGGGAATAAGCTTGGAGCCACAGGCAATCGCCAGGCCGATATACAACTGGTGAAATTCCAGGTAGCTGGTGTTGGCCATGCCGGCCAGAATACCAGAAGCGGTGATCATGGCTACTGTAGCGGAGCCCTGCGCCGTCCTGACTACTGCCGTGATGAAAAATGCCAGAGGCAAAAGGGCCATCTGAAAGTTTTCGGTCAATGCACCTATGCGGGCACTGATGCCTGTTTGTTGCAGCATACCACCAAAAGCACCCCCGGCAGCAGTGATCAGAATAATTACGCCAGCCGTCATCAGAGCGCCCTGCACCGAAGTAAGCATGGCTTTTTTGTCCCCTCTCTTTTGTTTTACCAACAGGATCAGGGCTACGGTGCCTCCTGCCACCAGCGCCAGGTTCTTCTCTCCAAAAAACTGTATAGCCTGGTACAAATAATTAGAGCTTGAAATGGACGCCTCGGCTGAAATATCCAATACAGCCTTGGCACTGATGAATATGATGGGAATTAGGATCGGAAGCAGAGAGAGCCACAAGGGGGGCAGCAGCGCGTCCTCCTTTGCACCTAGAGCTTTGATATCCTGGAGGGGGGCATCACTGGAATCCCGTATGGGCAGGGGCCATTTACGATTTGCCCAGGCAGCATAAAAATACCCGGCCACAATCGTCACCAGGCCCACCAGAAACCCTCCAATCATCATCATTCCAATCGGAATATTCATCTCACTTACCAGAAACAGCGGGCCCGGGGTGGGTGGCACTAAAGAGTTGGCCATTGCCGCACCGGCAGTAATGCAAAGAACCAGTAGCAGGTAATTCTTACCGATACGCATAGCCATGGCTTTGGCCAGCGGTATCATCAGGTAGAAAACGGTATCAAAAAACACTGGAATCCCCAGGAAAAAACTGCTGCCCAGGAAAGTAGCCGGGGCTCTGCTAATACCACTGAGTTTGATCATGGACCTGACAATTCTTTCTGCAGCACCGCTTTCCAGCATAGACTTTCCAATGATAGAGGCCATGGCGATGAGAATGCCTATTTTGCCGGCAGTACTGCCAAACTGCAGTGCAATCCTTTCACCGATGGCACGCTCAGCCATCTGCCGGGCATTTTCTGCAGATGCGCCAGTACTTAATGCATACTGTTCTACAGCAGCAGCAGGTGTCATCAGTGCCACTACAAAGGCCCCCAGCAGGAGTGCCAGAAATGGGTGCAGGCGCAGACCAATGATACCGCCCACTACGATCAGAATACCCACCAGCAGGATGATTAATGGATCGGACAGATCAATGGAATTCATAAAGTAGAAGGGTCACTTTTTCCTCTCATCTGTTGAAGTTTACCGGCCATATTACGGGCGCCATTGGCTACAAATGTAGCGTCAGCACCACAGGCAATCATCCTGAAGCCCATTTCCTGGTATGCCGGATAGTCCTCCGGATTGAACAGAAGAATACCAGTTGTTTTACCTGCTTTTCGGGCCGCATCCTGGGTGGCTGTTAAGGCTTCTCTGAACCTGGGATGGTCAAACTGTCCAAAAATCCCCAGTGCCATAGACAAGTCGGCAGGACCTACAAAGAGTACATCCACACCGTCCAGGGCAGCGATCTCATCCAGATGTGCTAATGCATCGGTAGTCTCTATCTGTATTACGCCAAGAATATTTTCATTGGCTTCCCGGTAGTAGTCATCAAAATTTTGCCCAAATCCGGTAGCACGAATCATCTTCGCCACCCCTCGCTTTCCTTCGGGTGGGTAGCGCAAAGCACTTACTACCTGCTTTGCTTCGTGTAAATTATTGATCCTGGGGCACATAATTCCCTCCGCCCCCATGTCCAATACCCGGTGGATACGCTGTTTTTCAAAGCTCTCCACTCTCACCAGGGGAGCAGCGGGCGTATGTTCTAATGCCTGCAGCTGGTGCATTACGTCTTTTTCCACTCCTGCACCATGCTCCAGGTCAATAAGTACCCAGTCAAATCCAGCCAGTCCTACAATTTCAGCCGTCAGCGAACTACCCAGGTTTAGCCAACAGCCGTTTAAAGTTTCTCCGTTTTTGAGTCTTTTTTTAAGGTTTTTCATTCAGTCTTTTCTATCGTTAGGAATCATTGTATGATACATCAGTAAGCCAGCCCGATAAAATTCCGGGCTGGCTTACCCACATGATATTACTCTCTATCCCACCATATCCGCGTATCCAGTACGTCGGGTCCCTGCCGGTTCGCAGCTACTGCTACGTTTTCAGCATTGACGGTTAGCTCCGAGTCAGGATAGGTCAGGCGGCGGATGAAGTCTTCTGTCTTGAGGTCACTCCCCGGATAAGGGTTAGGGCTTACCACTGGATATCCACTGCGACGGAAGTTAGCCCAGGCTTCTGGTCCGATGAGGAAAGAAGATACCCAGTATTGCGTATTGATCTGCTCAATTTCACTGCCGTTTTCCAGAGGATGTGCCTCTATATATGCATCAATTGCTGAGGGGGCTATACTGGTTTCTCCCGGCCAGGTGGCGAGTTGTTCCATATGTGCGCGGATACCGGCTTCGTACAGGGCGGCAGCATCGCCCGATGCCCAGCCTCTGGCTACGGCCTCTGCCCATAGTAGCATTGTTTGAGAATAAGTGACCAGATAACTTGGTGCTTCAGGGTGACCCAAGCGGCTGCGGTCCAGTTGACTGTAACTGAAAAAGCTGGCTAAACCAGCGGCTTCAGCTACAGGAACGATGGTGGAATTATCATAACCCTGGGGCATGCCTATCTGCGCAGCAGGGCTTCGGTCAGCAATCTCTTCAGTCTGTTCACCCCCACTCAGCGCACCAATGTAACGTACAGCAATAGCTTCCAGCCTGGGGTCTTCATTTTCCTGCATAAAATCCACAAATTCCTCATCCAGGTAGTAGAATGGAGCCTGCCCTCCGTTCAGATTGGTACCTACGGGATTTCTATAGTTGGCATTATGCCGAACCAGCGCATTGTCATCATTGGACTGCATTAGGCCACCTGCAACCGCTTTAGCAGCATATTCTTCAGCCAGTGAGGGGTTTACCCTGGTTAATCTCATGGCTGCCCTGAGGAGTAGCGAGTTGCCCAATCGCTTCCATTGTTCAATATTGCCACTGTAGAGAATTTCCTGTGGTACCGGGTCTTTTGAAGCGTCCAATGCTGCGGAGGCAGATTCCAGCTCATTGAGCAAATCCATGTAAATATCTTCCTGCGTATCGTATTTGGGAAATACGATTCCCTCCAGATAAGCTTTGCCTGCTTCAGTATAGGGGATTTCTCCATAGGTATCGGTGAGTATCATAAAAGCATAAGCTCTCCATATTCTCAGCATATTATATAAATTAGCCTGCTCCGGGTCTCCTTCAATATTGGCTATGCCGTCGATGAGATTCTTCACAATATTACGATACCCGTCCTGCCAGTTGCCCTGCGTCGCTGAGCGATTGTCCTGGTTCAGGTTACCACCCGTACCCACACCCTGAAAGGGCGTAATCATCTGCCTTATGATCGTAGTCTCATAGGTAAGGTTATTGTAAACCGGAGCACTTTCTATGATGGCATGGTTGAGCTGATAAGTAGCATCCAGTGAAGTGAGACGGACGGGGTTGGTGTTCATCTCATCAAAACCTTCCTCACAGGATGTGATCAAAAGTATCACAAGTATGCAGCTAAGCTTATATATATAATTCTTTTTCATCTTATTGACATTTAATGGTGGTACTGTAGCTTTTGTTGGTCTCATAACATCAGAACTTTACGTTGAGGTTGAATCCCATACTTCTGGTTACCGGCAAGCCGGTAGACTCCAGTCCAATCATGTTATCAGAGATAATCCCGTTCTGATCAGGGTGAATATGCGGTACCCATTGCTTCAGCACAGCCACATTATTTGCTACCAGATTAAGCCTCAGCCCCTGGATGAAGCGATTGTCGGGAAGTAGAGGCGTGAAATCATAGCCCATAGTAATCTGGCGTAACTGCCAGGAACCCGCATTGAAGACAGACTGCTCTGACATTCTACCACTTCGGATCGTCTCATAATAAGTCTGGACGGGCGACTGGGCAGTGTTGATTTCCCCATTGGGGTTTACGCCCTCTCCTACCACAAAACCTTGTTCTCTCCCAATCAGTGTGGCTTTATCCAGGCCGTGTCGGTATGCATTAATATGGGTGCCTGATATGAGATTATGTCCTAACTTGAAATCCACCAGAAAAGAAAGCGAAATTCCCTGATAGTTAAAGCTGTTCGTAATTCCACCAACCCAAAGAGGGATACCAGTGCCAAAATTCAGCTGCTCACTAGACCTTAAAGGACGGCCACTGGTAGCATCAAATATCTGCCTTCCCTGCTCATCTCTTAGAAAACCCCATCCGTACAGCTGGGCCATCGGCTTTCCGACTTCCTGCCTTAGCTCTCCATGAAATTCGGCATTCCCGACTGTGATAAATGCCCCATCAACGTCACTTCCAAGGTTGAGGACTTCGGAAGTATTGTAAGAAGCATTCCCCATCAATGTCCAGTTAAAGGCATCTCTAGAGATTGGAGAAAAAGAGGCAAACATTTCGACACCTACATTTCTGCTCTCACCCACATTGATCAACTGATTGACAAATCCGGCACCATCAGAAATCTGTGCCTGAAGAATCTGGTCAGAAGACAGCTTGTCGTAGTAAGAAACTTCAAACCGGATATCATCAAAAAGGGTCATTTCCAGGCCAATTTCCTTTTCAGTCACGCGCATGGGACGTAGATCAGCATTGGGAACAACCGAACCATCAACACTACCCACCGGCTGTACTATCCCCTGCGAGTTGGGGAACTGTTGTGCATTAATACGGTAAAATAAATTGTTGGCATAGGGCTGAACATCGGTATCGCTTCCCACTTCGGCATAAGCCAGCCTGACTTTTCCGAATGAAATCCAGTTTGGCAGGTTGGCGAATGCCTGTGAAAACACAAAACTACCCGTTACTGAGGGATAGAGAATGCTTCGGTTGGCCGGAGATAAAGTGGAGAACCAATCGTTTCTCGCTGTAGCGTTGATGTACAAAAATTCTCTGAAGGATAATTCAGTGCTGGCATACAATGAGTTTACCTGCCTTTCTGAAATTACATAATTGGGGGTCACTTTACTGGCATTCCCGATGGTATATAAATCTCTTGTGAAGAAATTCTCCCCCAGCAAGGTATTCACATCAAAGCGGCGATACATCTGATTCCCTCCCATGTTAATTCCTACGCCAATGTCACCGAAGGTTTTGTTAGCCCCAATCAGGAAGTCAGCATTAATTTCACGGAAGCGGCGGATATCCTGCACGTATTGACCGTTAAAAAACCCCGGAGGAGGAGATGATTGCCTCTGTGATCCGGTAGGAAGGTTATATTCCTGGTCCCTGCTGTAGTAATCTTGCCCTACTCTAGCCTGAAGAAACAGCCAATCGGTAAAATTATACCGGGCAGTCAGGTTTCCATAAATGCGATCTCTGACATTATTTTCAAAACGTGAGAGTGCAAAATATGGATTGGTACGGTTGGTAAATCTGGAGTAAGGAAACTCATCTCCATTTTCATCAAAAGCATACTCTTCCAGCAGGTCAAGAGGCATGGAACTGGCTAGGGTGTAAATAACTACCGGGCTGTAGTCCTGCTCTGCGATGTTGGGGGGATTTTTACGGTCCTCGCGGGAGTAGTTGATATTTCCGGAAACCTGTAGCTTCTTTAAACCCTGGGTAAATCCCAAATTGATAGTTTTACGATTGTAGTTTGATCCCGGTAATATCGCCTTACTTTCCATGTCTGATACTGACAGGCTGAACCCTCCGTTTTCCCCTCCGGATGAAATGGTTACAGTGTTGGAAAATGTAGTACCATTGCGGTAGTAATCCCTGATTTTATTGGGCTGGGGAACATAGGGGACTTCCACACCATCAAACAATATCTGGGTCATTCCCGGCTGAAACCTCTCCCCAAAGCTCCATACGCCAGAAACTGGGCGAGGAGATGTCGGCCTCATACCCCCTTCACCCTGCCCATACTCGTACTGATAGTCGGTGAAATCCAAAGGTACATCCAAGGTGAAGTTAGTATTGTACTCCACCTTTAGCCCACTACCTTCAGCCCGGGTTTTGGTGGTGATCATGATCACACCGTCCTTGGCCCTGGCCCCGTAAAGGGCGGAGGCCGCAGCGCCCTTCAGCACTGTCATGGAAGTAATATCGTCAGGATTGATGCTGCTCAGCCCGTCCCCGCTGTCTGACCTTCGGTTACTTCCTACTTCAGCTACATCACCATTTACACCGTAATTTGTATTGTCAATAGGAACACCATTGACTACAATGAGCGGAGAATTGTTTCCACCAAAAGAAGAAATGCCGCGGATACGGATCTTGCTACTACCCTGGGGACCGGAACTTAGCGAAGTAATGTTGACACCAGGAATCTTGCCCTGCAGGGCATTCGCAAAGTTTGGGGTTCGGTTTACATTAAATTCCTTAGGATCTACTTTGGATGTGGCATATCCCAGTGTTTTTGCTTCTTTGGTAATACCCAATGCCGTCACGACAACTTCATCCAATGCCTGCACATCAGGTGATAACTGCACATTGATGGTATTTCTGTTGTTAATCTCTATCTCTGAGGTTTTAAATCCGATGGAAGAAAATACCAGCGCTGTTACATTATCTTCTACCGTAATCTGATATCTGCCCTCTATGTCAGTCACTGTCCCTACCAGTGTTCCCTTACCCAGCACATTTACACCGGGTAAAGGTTCATTGTTTTCATTATCCGTTACTTTACCGCTAATGGTCTTAGCAAGAATAACAGAAGGTTTATCCAGGATATAATTCTCTAAAGAAGCCATTCCTTCCAAAGGCTGCTTATTGTCGTTGAGCAATCCACCTGAAGCAGGTTCTTTACTGATTTTTTGGGGTATAGAAGATGGGTCTTTTTTGAACACATAATAGTAATTGTCCTGCACTTTTTTGTATTCCAGTGCATGCTCTTTGAAGAGTTTGCTCAGTGTTTTTTCCAGCCCTTCCTGTTTTCGTATTTGTATTTTATAGTCTACATATTTGTCCTCAATATCCTGGACCTGGTAGTAGAAACTCACCTCAAAGGTAGTTTCTACTTCCTGGAGCAGGTCAGAAAGACTTCTGCTTTCCTGCTGGTCAGATGGGTAGGCATAGTTTTCTGTGGTGCTGAGCGCGACTTGTTGGGCTTGCAGTGGCAAGTAGAGGAATGGGCATAGAAATATGGTCCAAGCCCATATGATGAGAAAAGGTTTGTTTTTCATGGCGTTGTAGTTAGTAGTATAGGTACTTTGTTTTGCCGCCATCTTCTTTCAGGGCCCTTGAATAGAAGAGGCTGACTTACTGATAGATAATTTTACTTCCTTTTTTCTGCATATTTGTGTGGGTTATATTAGCAATCGCTTCCAGTAGTATTTCAATATTATGAGTGGGAAAGGAGCCTCTTAAATTGATACTTTCAGCATCATTAGGATCAGTGAAATACAGCTCCAGTCCATAGTTTTCTTTTAAAATATTGTTGATTTCTGCATAGGATGCGCCTTCAAAGTGCATGACCCCTTCTTTCCAGGCTATATACTTTGAGGTTTTTACTTTTTGCTGATAGATATATTTTCCATTTGCGTTCACTTCAACCAGATCATCCGGTTGCATCAGTATAGGATCAGTCTCTTTGGTACTGTTAAGTTGAATGCTACCTTCTTCCAGCACCACCTGGGTGTTATCCCCCCGGTACTTCACATTAAAACGTGTTCCCAGCACCTGTATCGACAGATTGTCGGTATGAACAATGAATTTAGCAGCCTGATGTAAATCCTGATTGGTGTTGATGGTCAACCTCTGCACATCGAAGAAACCCTCCCCCTCCAACCAAAGCTCACGTACGTTACTGGTATTTTGCTGATCAGAAAACCTGACTGATGAATTACCATTAAGCGTTACCCTACTGCCATCTGGTAAATCAAATGTTTTAATTTCTCCGTAGGCTGTAGTATAATATACTTCTTTATCAAAATCTGCTACCCGGTAAAGCAAGAAACTTACTGATGACAGGACTAAAAATACGGCTGCTGCTTTTAGAAATTTAGAAAACCTTTTTTTATTTTTTGCACTGTCTGTGTAACCAACAGTAGCTTCCTGCCCGGAATGAATACTGTCAAAAATCTTTTTGCGAATTGCATCTTTCCTCTCTTCTGTGAGTTGATACTTTTTGTCATGCAATCTAAGTATTATCTTCCTGGCATTCTCCAGTGATTCATGCTGGTCGGAATAGTCCTGTAGCCACTTTTGCCACGTATCACCATCAGTTTTACCTTCTGATAATACCCAGTCGACAAAAGAGTCGTCCAGCATCAATTTCGCAGTTACATCATGTGTATCCATGAATAAATAACTTAGGTCATATAAACAAGAAGCAGCTAGGGCTGAATTCTACTGTGTTGAAGTGAGAAAAATTTCACACGCTTAAAATTTCAAACAGAAAATCAACTAAGCAGCACCTGCAGCCGGGTTATTTTAGCATATGTAAAGCAGCTTAAAGTACAACCAAAAATGAGAGAAAGATCAGCGAAAGGGTAAGCAGCAAATACACAAAAGCAGTACGTCTATCATCATTTAAGGCTTTGCTTAATTTAAGCACAGCATTATGTAACAGGTTGTACAGGCTCTGTTTCCTGATATCCATGATTTTGGCAATATCTTCATGTTTCATGCTCTCAGCGTACCTCAAATGGATAGCTTCCTGTTCTTTGGGACTTAGATTCTCTATCGCCTTTATAAGTTTACGCTGAAATACAGCGTTTCCCTCTATCTTGATTTGCCGTGAAAGGTAATTATCCTGGTCAGGAACATGAAATTCGGTGTATTGCTCAGTATAAGACAGCTTATTCACCCTTGAGAGTTGTCGGGTAATTTTCTGCTTAAACGCAAACAACAGGTAGGCTTTGACTGAATCGGGAAGGCTAAGTTTTTCTCTTTTAAACCACAGTTCAGTCATTAAATCCTGGATGGCATCTTCAATTATTTCATGCTTGGTGGTGAATTTTTTTCCATAGTTAAAAAGCGTATCAACATATTGATCATAAAGGTAAGCCAGCGCATTTTCACGACCTTTTTTCATCTGTAACCAGATGATTTGCTCTTTTGTATGTTGATGAACAGGAGCCAAAATTTCATATTTGTAGTAACAATAAGCATTAGTCCGTTAATTATCAATTATTTTTAAAAGTTAATCGGTGCTATTGTAGAATTAATAATTAAGCATGGTGGCTATGCTGAACGTTAGTATCATCTTTCGCTTATACCGTTCACAAATGCGTTTGATCTTAGCTATTTGAACTAATTGATTTGGTAATCATCTCCCTGCTCCAAAACAAACTCAAATGCGTGGTTTACTTTTTTGAATGTTACTTCTACCCCCTCGGTTTTCTTTACAATTTTTGGCTGCTCCCAGTTTGGCTCTCCGATACTGATCCTGCTTTTGGTTTCACCATCTTTATCAGTAAAAACCATCTCTACATTGTTCGCCAGGGGGTACACTCTGGCCACGATTTTACCTTCCTTCTGCTCAACTACTACTCCTTTCCCGCCTACAAATAGCGGCGTTTTTTCTAAGGGCAAAGGAAAATCTTCCAGCGTGAGCGGTCCTTCGTACACCTCACCACTTTCATAATCCATCCACCTACCTTCGGGTAGATAAACATCCCGGCTATCGGCTGTGGCATAATCGGCTCCGTAGAGAGGCGTAGCCAGCA
>CAZFFW010000130.1:0-16170 GCA_964518125.1 uncultured Porifericola sp. | reverse complement strand
GTCAATCGTCCACTGCCTGGAATACCATCTGGCGAAACTGCCAGCCGGTATCATCCGAGACAGGGCCTCTCGTCTGTTTCATGATGATGCCGATGATATTTTCCTGCGGATCAGCAAAGTACTGGGTGTTGAAATAGCCGCCCCAGTCAAATGTACCTTCGCTGCCGATGCCGCCGCTGGCTTCTCCTGCCTCCGTAACCACACCGAAAGCCAGGCCATAGTGTTTGTTCGGATAACCAAAAAGCTCTCCCGTCTGATTGCCCATCATGCTTTGGATGGTGGTACGGCTCAGGATACGAGTGCCGTTGAGTTCTCCGCCATTGAGGAACATCTGCAGAAAAGTTGCATAGTCTTTGGCTGTACTGGACAGGCCGGCACCTCCTGAAAAGAAACGCTTCGCCCCTTTAATCGGATATTCAGGATCGTAGAAGGTGACGGGATAACGAACCCATTCTCCATTTTCTTGGGTCTGAACCGATACCAGGCGATTGGCTTTGCTGTCGGGCAGGTAAAACCAGGTGTCGTTCATGCCGAGTGGGTCAAAGAGGTGTTCTCTCAGGAACTGGTCAAAGGGCATACCGGAAACCTTTTCAATAAAATAACCCAGCACATCCAGCCCTTCGCTGTAGGTATATTTTTCACCGGGATGGTGGTGCAGCGGTAGGCTGGCCAGCTTGAGTACGCTCTCTTCTATGCTAATGTCATCGGTAGTGAAAAGGTCGGTGATACCTGCTTTTTTGTAAATCATGCGCATGCGCTCGTCGCCGTCAATGACCCCATAGCCCAGGCCGGATGTATGGGTAAGCAGGTGGCGAATGGTGATCTCTGATCTGGCCGGTACTGTGGTAAAACTGGTATCCTGGTACCGGAAAGAAGCCAGCACCTGCGGATTTTTGAATTCAGGGATGTATTTGGAAATGGGATCGTCAAGCCGAAATTTTCCTTCTTCCCAGAGCATCATCACAGCGGTAGAGGTGATGGCCTTGGACTGGGAGGCGATGCGGAAAATATCGTCTTTCTTCATTTTCCGGCCTGCTGTGTTGTCTGCCATGCCGAAGGCTTTGTGGTAAACAATTTTGCCATTACGGGCCACCAGGGCCACTACTCCCGGGATGCCACTGTCGGCTACGGCTTCTTCCAGAACAGCATCTATCCGGGCGAGGCGCTCTGCCGACATGCCGACGCTGGCCGGACTGGCTTCAGTAAGAGGTGGGGATTTCTGTAAAGAACTGGTCTGGGCGGCAAGGTGGAGTGAGATACAGACGAAAATCAGGCTGAGGTAGTATTTCATATCGGTAGGTTGTTTGCCGAAAAATAAATAAATTCTGCCTTTTTACAACTTCTGTTTGCAGCTTAACGCTTTTAACCACTACCATGGCCAAAAAATACACTTCAGGTTTTCTGCTCATCATCGCCTACATCGGATTTGTCAGCCTGGGGTTACCTGACGCGCTAGCCGGCGTAGCCTGGCCATCCCTGCGGGAAACTTTTGACCTAAGACAGGCTGGCCTGGGCGCTATCCTGGCTTCGCTCGGCATCGGCTACCTCATATCCAGTTTTCTGACCGGACAATTGACAAAAATGCTGGGAATAGCGCGTCTATTGATACTGAGCAGCGGACTAGTCTGTATCAGCCTGATTGGCTACGGAACGGCCGCTTACTGGCCGCTGTTTCTGCTCAGCGCCTTCCTTACCGGAGTAGGCTCGGGGGCCATAGACGCCGGCCTCAATGCCTATGCAGCGGATCATTTCAGTGTGAAGCATGTCAACTGGCTGCACGCCTGCTACAGCCTGGGCGCGATGGCCGGGCCTTTGCTCATGACGGCCATCCTGGTGAACAGCCTGAGCTGGCGCTGGGGTTACCTGCTGATCGCTGCGCTACTGCTGCTGATGACGCTCCTGTTCATATACACCCGGCGACAGTGGGACAACGGACATACTACTTCTCTGGAAGATAACCCCTCAGAAGCTTCTGCATCTATTCGGCAGACTCTGTCACGGCCACTGGTGTGGCTGATGATGCTGACTTTTCTGCTGTATACCGGCCTGGAAATCACCATTGGGCAGTGGAGCTTCACCCTCTTTACCGAGCAGCGTGGAATAGATGTAGATACCGCCGGCCTCTGGACCAGCAGCTACTACGCTTGTATCCTGGGGGGTAGAATTTTGCTGGGCTGGGTGGTAGGCAGGATAGGGGAGAACCGCATGCTGGCCATTTCTATGGCAGGCAGTGTTGCCGGAGCTAGCCTGTTTGTACTGGCATCAGGCGCTATGCTGAGTTTTGCCGGCCTTCTACTGGTTGGTTTGGCACTGGCGCCCATTTTTCCCACTTTGATTTCCCAGACGCCGAAGCGGGTGGGGCAGCGCTATGCCTCCCATGCAATTGGCTTCCAGGTAAGTGCTGCCATGCTGGGCATCGTTATCGGGCCGAGCCTGGTAGGATTGCTGGGTGTTAGGTTCGGACTGCAGACAGGGGCGCTGGTTATTGTTGTGCTGGCGCTTCTTATGACTGCTGCTTATCTTCTGGTTAACACTTTTTCTTCTACTGTACGAATACAGAAAGCGGACAGTACAGCTTAACAGTGACTGAATTTTGTTTATCGTGCTGGGCGGTTTCACTGAATCTTTGTTCCCTTCCATTACAACAGGTTAGTACTTTTAAGCGTATAATAATCACTGGCTTTCCACCCTACTGCTTTCGGCACTTATCTTCACTCTTTTCTTAAAGTAGGTTTCCATTCAATTTATGGTCTTCGTTGTTTTCTGTCATCTTGCATATAGCTTTTCAGGTGGCTTGTTAACCGTGATGGTCCCATTTATTCATTTCTCTCAATTGGCTTGAGGTCGCTTTTTTAAGTTTTTTACTAAACCCCAAAATGTCCCAGTCATGAAAACATTCAATTTTTCACTTTTAATTGTAGGTTTGGCGTTCGTCAATTTTAGTTGTAATCAAGGGCCTGAAGAGTCGCAGGATACCAGCGAACAGATGAGTCAATTACAGCAGCCACAGCCATTGGTAGAAAAGGTATTGACAGCTGAAGAACAGGCTGAACTTACCCCTGAACATGTAATCAACCTGCTTAAGGAAGGTAATGAGCGGTTTATGAACAACGATCTTACTATGAGAGACCACTCTGAACAGGTAAGGCAAAGCACATATGCGCAATACCCGAAAGCAATCGTTCTTTCCTGTGTGGACAGTCGCGTACCGGTAGAAGATGTATTTGACCGGGGCATCGGTGATGTCTTCGTAGCCAGAGTGGCCGGTAATTTTGTCAATGTGGATATACTGGGAAGTATGGAGTTCGCCTGTAAAGTGTCGGGTTCTAAGTTGATATTAGTGCTGGGTCACGAGCATTGCGGGGCTGTGAAAGCAACCATAGATGATGTGAAGCTTGGAAATATTACTTCCATGCTGGAAAAGATCAAACCGGCAGTGGAAATATCCTCTGACTATCAGGGTGAGAAAGTATCAACCAATAGCGAATTTGTGCACTTGGTCTGCGAAAACAATGTCAGAAACACTATCAACGAAATACGCAGGCAAAGCCCAATCCTGGCAGAAATGGAAGAAAGTGGAGAAATCCAGATTCTTGGAGGTATATATGATATGGATAACGGGAAGGTTATATTTTTAGACCAGCAGGGTACTGCCTTGCGTGACTAAAAAAAGGAGACAGACGATCCACCCCGGTTTAAACTGATGGGTAATTATAGAACGGATCGTCTGATCTTACTGCTTTATCTTAACTCTTCAGTTTTACCTCGTTTTTCAGTTCCTTGCCCTGCTCAAAATCACTGATATTCTGCAGGGTAGTCTCGGCAATATTGGTCATAGCGTTTTCAGTAAAAAACGCCTGGTGCGAGGTGATCAGCACGTTGGGGAAAGTCATCAGGCGAGCGATATCATCATCCTGAATAATGTGTCCCGACAGATCCTGGAAGAAAAGGTTTTCCTCCTGCTCATACACATCGAGCCCAAAGTAGCCGATCTTACCATGTTTGAGTGCCCTGATCACTGCCTTGGTATCTACCAGTGCACCCCGGCTGGTATTGATCAGCATGACATCATCTTTCATTTTATTGATGGATTGCTCGTTGACCAGGTGATAGGTATCCTCGGTCAGCGGGCAATGCAGGGAAACAATATCCACTTCTGCGTACATATCATCCAGCGGCACATACCTGGCTACTCCTTCTTTTTCAAAATCTTCATTGGGATAAGGATCATACGCCAGCACTTTACAACCAATTCCATGCATGTTGCGGGCAAATATCCGCCCGATGTTGCCGGTGCCTATCACACCGATGGTTCTGCCGTACAGGTCAAAGCCCATGAGTTTTTCCAGGGAGAAATTGCCGTTCCTGATGCGCTCATAAGCCAGGTGGGTCTTCCGGTTGAGGGTTAATATCATCGCCAGGGTATGTTCGGCTACTGCATAGGGAGAATATGCCGGCACCCTTACCACTTTGATTCCCAGGTCCCGGGCTGCTTCCAGGTCCACATTGTTAAAGCCGGCGGCCCGCAGTGCTACCAGTCGCACGCCTTCTTTGTGCAGCTGTTCCAGTGTACTACGGTCAGCCTGGTCGTTGACAAAAATGCAGACAGCATCCTGCTCGCTGGCCAGGATAGCCGTTGAGGCTTCCAGTTTGGTATCAAAATATTTGAGTTCGTGGCCAAAGTTCTGGTTGGTTTTGTCCATGAATTCTTTGTCGTAGGATTTGGTACTGAAAAATGCGACTTTCATTGATTAAAAAAGGTTTGGGTATGAATAATAAGTTCGGGGAAAAATCTGTCAAAATCCTGCTGAAACTGGGAAAAATGTTTTTCCAGGTCAACAGGTGCCTGCTCCAGGTTTGACCTGAAGCGTGTCCTCCGGCTGATACCGCTTAATGTTCTGCGGATACCTTCCATGTCCTGGTAATGGAGCAGCCAGTCGTGCTCTGACATATGCTTCAATACGTACTGGGCCGATGTTGGCATCAGTGCTTTGTTTTCTGCCAATACCCAATAAATATGCTGGCTAAAATCCGAGAGCGGTAAATCCGAATAATCTGCCCAGTTGATCGCCAGCAGATGGTCATAAAATACATCAATGGCAACACCGGCATAGTGCCCGTACTGACTTCCCAGGCGACGTTTACTCTGCTGGTGGACAGGGTGGCTATCCGTAAAAGTATCAATCTCACGATGCAGCAGTATGCCGCGGGCAATCTCTGCCGGATAGTCCCGGTATTTTTGGCCTTTGACAAAATCACCCAGAAAATTACCGATGATCAGAGAATCGTCCATTTTGGAAAGACAGAAGTGGGCCAGGAAGTTCATCTGTTTATTTAACCGAATATGCGCTGTAGAGTTACAGTCGTTATCTTCTTGTGTAGCGTATCAACTGACTAAAGATTTACTGAAATAGCGTATATTACGGATTATCTGCTTTACTATCATGTAGAAGTGTATTACTCATGAAAAAAAATAACCGTAACCCTCGTACATCTTTCTTTGCCATCTTCCCGGTGCTGGCTTTTTGTTTTTGGAGTAACCAGTCCCTGGGGCAACAAACGGCAGAGCCTTATGTGCTCAGCGAGTTTAACCTTGGCACCGAAATCGGCAAGCTCAGGGCTGCACCTATCCGTTATGCACCGGGTAAGCAAGGTTTCCTGATCGCATATTCTGAGTCGGAAGAAGTAGATCCATTCGTAGAAATGTTCTTTTTCCCCAAACATACGATGAAACTGGTGCTAATAGATCAGTCGGGGGAGGAAGTATGGCGTAAAGATCTGGGCAAAGGTGTGATGCCCGGTATCTGGTTCTGCCCGGTTTTTCCCTTTGACCTGGACAAGGATGGTGTGGATGAAATCTGGTTTGTCAACAATCCTGACGAAGACCACCCCCTGGCCTATAGCCAGTATCGCCTGGAAAGGTGGCATGCCGCAGATGGGAACAGTAGTGGGCATTGGAAGTGGCCGTCACATAATAATGACAGCCGGCTCAGCCATCTTTTCAGAAATTTTGTGTTTGGCGGTTATGTGGACGGTGAGCCGGTACTTATTACGGCGCAGGGAACCTACAAGGATATGAAGCTGCAGGCCTGGAACCCAGGTATGGAGCAGCGTTGGGAACTGTTCATCAAAGCCAGCGACCCGGGCGCCAGGGGTAGCCATATGAGCCCTGTCGTGGATATCAATGCCGATGGCAAAGATGAGCTTATGTGGGGCGAACGCTGCATCAGCCTGGACGATGGGAAAACGCTTTTTGTTGCTGCAGAAGATAGCTGGCAGGGCCATTCTGATATTATTCAGCCGCTGTATCATGAGGCCAGCGATTCCTGGTACACCTTCACCTGCCGGGAAGACGGCGGGTGGGATGATCACGCCCCGCCCCGGGTGGTGATGTTTGACCAGCAGGGGCAGGAGGTCTGGCGCAAACTGGACCGTGGCCATATGGACATGGGCTGGACGGCCCGCCTGAAAGGTTATGATGAGCCCGTGGCTTTTACCGTCAGGATAGGAAACAAAAAAGCCGGTCCCGATGGCTTTTATAGGGCAGACGTTGAGGAATTTGCCTATCTGGCCTTCTCCGGCAAAGAAATAAGCCTTCCTTTTCAGGCTTATAATACAGTACCTGTAGATTTTGATGGCGATGGGGTGCATGAGCTAGTCGGCGGGCTGGGGCACCAGGGGACCAAAGACATTCTGAGGGGAAACGGCGAAAAAGTCGGTAATATCGGTGAAAAGGGAACGGTAGCCATGGCTGCCAAACTGCTGGACCATCCCGGCGAACAGATCTTTGTCTACTACCCGGACGGTACGATCCGCATCTGGGCCGACAAAAACGCTAAAGATTCTGAAAAGGCGCTTGAGCGTTATCGGCATCCTTTTTATCAGCGAAACCGCGCCCTCACCGCCACCGGCTATAACCTGGTGAACCTGGGTGGCCTCTGACCTGTTATTGGGACAAAGTATACCGACAGTTGATAATAGTTTGACAGAAAAGCAATCCCTGGTCGCTTTGACGTTATAGAACAGATCCGCATTAACACCTTCTGCATGCAGCAGTATTTCCGCTTCTTTCTTTTTCTGATCGTACTTCTTCCGCCTGCAGTCTATGCGCAGGAAGGGGAAACGGTCGTGATTGCCGGAGTGGTCGTAGATGCTGATAGTGTGCAGGCGCTACCTTCTGTACATTTGCGTGTCCCCGGTTCCAAGCTAGGCGGTGTTACCGAAGCAGACGGGCGCTTCCGCTTCAATGTTGACCGCAATGATACCATCGTTTTTTCCAGCGTAGGCTACCAGTCTTTTTACCTGCTGCCAGCCGATAGCAGTGCTGAAAAGCTACAGAAGCTGGTCATACGCATGAAGCCGCAGGTGACGGTGCTGGAAGGGGTGGAGGTGAAAGATCATTTTGATTTTAGCCGCTACCTGCAGCCTAAAATTGACAGTACGGTGGACATGAGAAGGTCCAGAGGGACTCCCTTATTTGAGGATAAAGAGACTCGGGAACCTAACGCAATAGGAACAGTAGGCGGGCCTAACGGGGCGCAACTTACCGGTGCACTTACCGCTTTCGCCAATCTGTTCAATGACGACTTTCAGCAGCAGAAAAAGCTGAAGGAAATCCTGGCTATGGAAGAGGCGCAGGCAAAGCGGGACGCCCTGCAGCTGGCCATGACCGAAAAATACCAGGCCATGCTAACTGCTGCCACTGACTTTGGCCCCTCAGATATCAGGCGCTTTACCGAAATGTACATGCCCAATCCCTATGTCATGATGGAAATGAGTGATTACAAGCTGATGGAAAGTATTATCTTTCATCTGGATGGTTACCAGAAGCAGGAGGATTTCTTACAGGAACTACTCAAAAACGGTAAGTTTGAGGGGGAAGGTAATGCCGGAAGTAAACCATCACAGCGGCCATGAGCCTGCGCCGGCCTCAGGGCAGTACATTATAGGCAATATCAGTAACTTCCAGTTGGTACCAGGTGTAGTCGCCTTCTTCCAGTTTCCAGGTAACTGACGCTTTGGTCGGTATGCTGATCCCTTCAAATGTATGGTAACTCTCAGGGTCTATTGCTATAAACCAGTTCTCCAGGGTGGCACCTTCCTTACGGTCATAATAGCGCGGTGCTTCAAAAGCGATCACCCTGCCCGATTCGTCAAAAGTAAAAGTTCCCGAAGCACGCACCTCTCCGTACGTCATAGTCGCTTTTGCCTGCCTTTCATTCAACTGCTCCCAGGCAATGTAGGGTGCCAGCGCAGCTGAGGGAAACCAGATAATCTCGGAAAGAAAGCGCACCAGCGTGCCCTGGTTGATTTCTTCTCCGCTGGCGTTTACGACCGGCAGGAGTGCGTACGCTTTGATCAGCATATTACCACTACCCTGCTGGTAGAGATCCCTTCCCCTGAACTGCATAAATCCGCTGCCACCGACGTCAGCTATCCAGATAAAGCCGGGTGGCTGAACGCCAAACCACTGCTCAGCCTCTACCGGCATCCACTTACCCTCAGGAGAGGTGCGCATTTCACCCTTTTGATAGAGGTGGACTGTCTGTATCATCTCCTGCTCAGGGATTCCTGTGGTCTGCAACCACCTTTGTACCAAGGGAGGCAACTGCGCCAGCATCTGGCTGTTCATTTCCTGCGCCGGGTTTAGCGAAGCCGGGAGCAGCGCGGCTACCTGCTCCTGTGCGCGCTGTTCAAAGCTCCACTGCCCATAGCCCCAGATACAGCCGGCAAGGGCAATGAGATTGGCAATCGTCCCGAAGCGGGCGTCCTGCCAGTAGATAAAGATCAGTACCTGCGACAAAAGCACTGCTGGTGCTATCAGCATCCACCACCAATCCCTGCGCGCCAGCAACACAATGACTCCGGTACAAAAGAGAATGGCACAGATCAGCCAGAGTATGCCCCGGGGTTTGGAGATGGCCTGCGTGAGTTGCGAAATTTCCGCCAGGCCAAATGCTTTGACAAAGCCCATCAAATGTATGAGGCCGTGGACAAAAACGATGAAAGCAAAAATGTATCTGATCATCAGCTAAAAAAATTAGAGGCTACACAGCGAAAAAAAGCTAAGATGCTTAGATATGCAAGATTTAGACAGTCAAAATTTACCCTGTTTTACAAAGCCACATCTAAAAACATTTTGGGTTTCCGTGGATTTCAACAATACCTGGAATCGCTGCATTTTTCCTGACAACAAATTTTATTAGCGGCTCCGGCAAAGCCTGTATTTTGCTTTCCTTTATCTTTGCAACCTTATGTCAAAATCTACCGAAGAACTTCGAAAAGTATATGATCTGCTGAAACTGGAGAAAGAAGCCGATCTTGAATATTATCGCCAGAAAGTGCTCAATGCCTCCCTGGAAAAGCGCAAGAAAGACGGGCTATGCTGGTATCCGGTTACCCTGACCAGCCAGAAATACAGTATGGGCGAAAAGATTATCATCAAGATGAATCGTACTACCGAGCTCAACCGTCCGCATGTATTCCAGTCAGGAAAGATTGTGAGCCTCTTTGCCAACACAAACGACAATAAGCAGCCTCCCAGTGTATCCGGTGTGGTCAACGAGGTGCGAGGCAACCAGATGACGATCACACTCAATTCCGACGAGCTTCCCGACTGGGTTGATTTCGCCAACCTGGGGGTAGACCTGCTCTTTGACGAAATGGCCTACCGGGAAATGAACAAGGCGCTGAAAAAAGTGATAGATGCCAAAAATGACCGCCTGCTGGAATTGCGCGAAATACTGCTGGGTAAGCAGACCGCTGCCTTCGCACGGCATGAGCCTTTTTCTGTACCCCGGCTGAATGACAGCCAGAACCAGGCCCTCAATAGCGTCATTGACGCGGAGGATGTGGCCATCATTCACGGCCCTCCCGGAACCGGTAAGACCACTACCATGGTACAGGCGATTGTCCAGACAGTAAAGCGGGAAGATCGTGTGCTGGTGTGTGCACCCAGCAATGCTGCTGTAGACCTGCTGACAGAGAAACTGACCGAAGAGGGCCTTTCTGTTGTTCGCCTGGGGCATCCTGCCCGGGTGACAGATTCTAACCTGAGCAAGACCATTGACGCCCAGATTGCCAATCATGGCTATTATAAAGAGCTCAAAAATCTGAAGCGCAAGGCTGAGGAGTTCCGTTCGCTGGGGTTTAAATACAAGCGCAAGTATGGTAAGTCTGAGCGAGACCAGCGGCAGCAACTGCTCCGCGAAGCCAGCAGGATGAAGGAGGAGGCGGAGCAGCTGGAGCATTATATTGTAGCCGATATTCTTGCCAAAACAGATGTAGTTACCTCTACACTGGTAGGCGCCTCCGCCCAACTGATCAGAGGAATGCGCTTTCGTACAGTATTTATCGATGAGGCAGCCCAGGCGCTGGAAGCAGCCAGCTGGATTCCAATTCTGAAAGGGGAGAGAGTGGTCTTTGCCGGTGATCATTTCCAGCTGCCACCCACGGTCAAGTCTTACGAGGCTGCCCGGCAGGGATTGGGTGAAACTTTGATGGAGAAATGTATCAAAAGACAAAAAGCCAGTGGCTCACCGGTGGATACCATGTTACAGACCCAGTATCGCATGCACCAGCAGATCATGGACTTTTCCGGCCAGTATTTTTATAAAGGAGCGCTAAAGGCTGACGATAGCGTAAAAGAACGCTTGCTTGATCCGGCAATTCCGCCACTAACATTTATTGATACGGCGGGCTGCGGCTACCAGGAAAAGGTAGACCCCGAAACATTAAGTACCTACAATGAGGAAGAAGCCCAACTGCTGCTGAAGCACTTATCGGATACTGTACAGCTTCTGGGAATTGAGCGGATAAGAGAAGAAAAAATTGAAATTGGAGTTATCGCACCCTATCGGGCCCAGACCAGGGTGCTGACTGAGCGCTTTGAGGATTTTGAAGTACTGAAGCAGGTAGAGGATTTTATCACCATAGATACAGTAGATGCTTTTCAGGGGAGGGAGAGAGAAGTGATTTATATCAGCCTGGTACGATCAAACAATGAAGGGGTGATTGGCTTTCTGGCCGATGAGCGCCGTATGAACGTAGCCATGACGCGTGCCAAGATGCGGCTGGTCATGATAGGGGACAGTGCTACGCTGGGGAGTAATGATTTTTATAATGAGATACTGGACTATGTGCAGTCCATCAACGCATACCAGAGTGCATTTGAGCTTATCCAGCCATAGGCTGTTCATCAATGCACATCAGGTGTTCATTTTTGAACAGTAAATAAAGAAAAATCCCCCTAAATTAGATCTTTAGGGGGATTTTGGTAGTTGGCACGGCAATTGGCTTATATACTGTGAAACAACATTAACCAATTAATACAGCATTAACCCAAAAATAGCCATGACAACTGTTATCAACATTAACCCAAATTTATTCATTGACATTGAAGGTGCTTTTATTACCACTTCTGAGGAAATCTCAGTAAGAACTGAGATGAAGCGTGATGTGACTCCCTTTTCCCAACTGAAGGACGGAAAATTCCGTCGCCTGTTCAATCGCCACAAAACAGCATTCAGAAGATGAACACCTTTAATGGGTTTAAAATAAGCAATAGCAGCCAATTTTCCGAATATGTATGGAAATTGGCTGCTTTATTTTTAGCGTAAGGAGGAAATGATCAGGCGGGGCACTCCCTGTTCCTCCATTACCTTCTCGAACTGGCTGAGTTCGTTATTCAGTATCTGGCGGTAAGCCTGCCTTTTTTCGGACATTTCCTGCTGTAAATCCTCAAAGCGTACATAACAGCCTTCGGTAGGCCGGGCATCCTGTGCATGAACTACCGTGTAGAGGTAACTAAACTGATTATCCAGTTTGACCGGATAATTGATCGGGTCCTGGGAGCTTTCGCTGCGCGTCTGTATCAGTTCTTCTTCCAGCGCATTCAGTTTTCTGATCAGCTGCTGGTAGGGTTGCTGGAGTTTAGGGCCGTAGCTGGCTGACTTGCTCCTTTCCGTAATGGATGTAGCCTGTTCTTTCAGCCCGCGGATACTCCTGATCAGGTCATGTACAGCGCTCAGGCTGTCCCTGACGGCCACTGATAATGCAAACTGGGCCTGCAGGTCTTCCTGGCTGTATTGCCAGCGAGGGTCCTGTTGTACTACTAGCGGTTGCTCCACTGACTGCTGACCGTCAGACAGGCGGATGGTATACGTGCCGGGAGGAGCTTTGGGGCCTCCGGTGTAGCTAAGCGACATGATAGACCCATCTATCAGTTTGGGGGATGGGTAAGTAAGGTCCCACTCAAAACGCTGCGCTCCCTGACTGGAAGAGAGTTGCTCAGGGTGTTGTTTGGAGTCAAAGCTTCGTACCAGATGACCCTCGCTGTCCAGTATTTCAAGGCTGAGGCTGTCGGCATCTTCAGACAGGTAATAATGCATGATAGCACCTTCGGTTTTATTCTCAGGCGCATTACTTCCCCGGTAGCCTTCAATCTGGGTACGGTAAGCTATTCCTGGCTTATACAGGTAAAACTTCTCCTTACTCAGTGCCGGAGTCACCTGATGCAGTGGTGTCACATCATCCATAATCCAGAAAGAGCGGCCCTGTGTAGCCACAATCAGGTCCTGCTGATGGCGTTTGAGATCAGTAATGGGTGTATTTGGCAGGTTGAGCTGGAAGTTCTGCCAGTTTTTGCCATCATCAAAGGAAATAAACATCCCGTATTCTGTCCCTGCATACAGCAAGCCTGCGCGCTCGGGATCTTCCCTGACTACCCGCACAAAATGATCTTCCGGTATACCGTTGGTAAGTTTCTGCCAGCTTTGCCCATAGTCAATAGTCTGAAAAATATAAGGCCTGTAGTCATTATCCCGGTATTTGTAAACGGCTACGGTAGCTTTTCCGGCCTGATGTGGAGAGGGGTCTATGCTGTTGACAGTGCCTTCAGCGGGCATATCAGGGGGCGTAATATTGTTCCAGCTTTTCCCCCCATCACGTGAAATATGGATCAGTCCGTCATCGCTACCCGCCCAGAGGACGCCTTCTTCCTGAGGCGACTCTTCCAGCGCAAAAATGGTACAGTACAGTTCTACGCCCGTGTTATCATGCTGGATAGGTCCTCCGGGAATTTCCGCCAGGTACTGCTGGTTGTTGGTGGTCAGGTCCGGACTGATGACCTCCCAACTCTGCCCCTCATTGGTAGATTTGTGCACATAGTTGGAGGCGTAGTAAATGACATCCGGATTGTGTCTGGAAATGAAGATGGGCGCATTCCACTGGAAGCGGTATTTGAGCTTATAGGGCTCAATTCCGTCATTCAGGTCAGGATAAACTTCTACACTCCGAATGTGGCCCCGGCTGCGGTCCAGTCGTGTCATGACACCGATATAGTTACCTGCGTAGATGATATTGGGGTCTTCGGGATGGACGGCAATATGGCCGCTTTCGCCGCCGCCCACGCTGAGCCAGTCCTGCAAAGGGTCCAGGTTGCCTATGGCCTGACTGGGTACGGAGATGGTGGTATTGTCCTGCTGGGCGCCATATACCCGGTAAGGAAACTGATTGTCCACTGTGACACGGTAAATTTCTGCAGTAGGCTGTATATTCTGGCTGGACCAGGATTTTCCACCATTAAAGCTGATATTAGACCCGCCGTCATTACTCTGGATCATATAATCAGGGTTATCAGGATTTAGCCAGAGGTTGTGGTTATCACCATGAGGGACAGGGATACGCTCAAAGTTTTTTCCGTCGTTCAGCGATTTGTAGAAACCGGTATTGAGCAGGTAAAGCGTATGCTCCTGCTTGGGATCAGCAAAGATACGGGAGTAATACCAGGCCCGTTGGCGGTACTCATGCTTGCGGTTGATATGCTGCCAGCTTTTACCGCCGTCTTCCGACATATACAGGCCTCCTTTAGACTCATCCAGTGCTTCCTGTATGACCCACAGCCTGCGGGAGTTCAGCGGCGAAACAGCAATACCTACCCTGCCCACCACACCGGTAGGTAGTCCACCTTCCAGACGCTCCCAGCTTTCACCGCCATCAGTGGTTTTGTAGACGCCTCCGCCAGGGCCTCCATCTATGATGGTCCAGGGCTTACGTTCCGTTTGCCAGGCACCGGCATAGAGCACCCTCGGATTATTGGGGTCCATGACCAGGTCAATGACACCGGTGCTGTCATTGACAAAAAGCACCTTCTCCCAGCTTTGGCCGCCGTCTTCGGAGCGGTAGACGCCCCTTTCGGCAGAAGGGCCGAATACATTACCCAGGGCTGCCGCATATACGACATCCGAATTTTTGGGATGAACCTGGATTTTACCGATCTGACCGGTTTTTTCCAACCCTGCCGGTTTCCAGCTTAGTCCTCCATCTACGGATTTATACATACCTTTTCCGGGAGAGACGTTGCCTCGGGGAGCAGCGGAGCCAGTACCTACATAGATCACATTGGCATCTGTAGGCGCCACTTCCACTGCTCCTATTGAACCAACCGGAATGTATCCATCAGAAATGTTTTGCCAGTGGAGCCCCCCGTCTTCAGTTTTCCATACACCACCTCCTGTAGTACCCATCAGGAAAGTAAATGGCTGGTCAGGGATGCCGGTTACTGCTGTACACCTCCCGCCCCGGAAGGGGCCTATCATACGATAGGAGAGCGACTCAAAGAGTGCCGGAGATATTTCAACGGTGCCAGAGGTTTTTTTTCTTGATTGTGCAGCAATATCGTACGGCAATAATAGTATGCCGATCAAAAGCAGTAAGTAGCGTTTTTTCATAAGTAAGTTTGGGATAAATGGTCGCCCAATTTAGTATGCTTACCGCTGAAAACCATAGTCTTCATTATTTATCATGGCATTTTTGGTTATTTTCGCGAGCCGAAAACTCTGAGATATGCCCGAAAAAATTCACCTGGACGACTACGATTATACACTGCCTGATCACCGGATTGCCCGTTTTCCCCTTGAGCAGCGGGACCAGGCCAAACTGCTTTATTACCAGCAGGGAAAAATTCAGGATAAGATATTCTACCAGCTTGGCGAACTGCTGCCCGCGGGGAGCCGGCTTTTTTTCAACAATACCAAAGTGATCCCCGCCCGCCTTTTCTTCCAGAAGCCTTCCACTGACCAGGGACCTGGAGCACAGATAGAAATTTTTCTGCTCAACCCGGTGGCCCCCAGTAATATCATCGGGGAAGCGATGATGGCAAAGGAGGTATGTAGCTGGCATTGTATGATTGGTAACCAGAAAAAGTGGAAGGAAGATACGGTGCTGGAGAGGCGGCTGCAGGTTGGAGATACTACATTGCTACTTAGCGCACACCTGGAAGACAGGGAGCAGCATACCGTCACGTTTAGATGGAATAAGCCTGAGGTTCATTTTGTAGATATTGTAGAAGCGGCCGGACAGGTGCCCCTGCCTCCCTACCTCAAAAGAGAGGCTACTGAAGCAGATAAGCCACGTTACCAGACAGTTTATTCCAAAAACGAGGGGGCCGTAGCGGCTCCTACTGCCGGGCTGCATTTTACACCCGAAGTGCTGCAGCGACTTGATTCAGAAGGTTTTGAACAGCATTATCTGACGCTACATGTCAGTGCCGGTACTTTTCAGCCAATTAAAGAGCAGGATATCCGGCAGCATCCGATGCACTCAGAGCAGGTACTGGTCAGCCGGCAGAATGTGGAAAGTCTGATGGAGGGTAAGGGTAAGGTAATCGCAGTGGGGACAACCTCTCTGCGGACACTGGAGAGTCTCTACTGGTATGGAGTCATGTTGAAGCAGAATCCTGAAGCGGCATTTATGGTACCCAAGTTGATTGCTTATGAAACGGCGGTAGAAAATATTCTGACCCTCCGGGAGTCTATGGAAACCATACTGGCGCATATGGATCGGCAGAAAGTGGATCAACTTATGGGTGAAACGGAGATTTTTATTTTTCCGGGCTACACCTTCAGGGTAATAGAAGGACTCATTACCAATTTTCACATGCCGAAATCAACGTTGGTATTGCTGATCGCTGCCCTGGTGGGAGAAGACTGGAGGCGCATTTACGATCATGCACTACAAAATGATTACCGCTTCCTAAGCTACGGTGATTCCTCTTTGTTGTTGCCGAGTATATAAACTCAACCGCCTAAAGTTTCTAGACCTTAATAAGAACCTACTTCAATGTCAGTGCGTCTCCTCCCATACTGCTTAGGCGGTTGAAGTACGAGACCA
>CAZFFW010000129.1:0-16170 GCA_964518125.1 uncultured Porifericola sp. | reverse complement strand
CGGTTTGATTATTAATAAAATATTAGGCATGCATACTTGTTTAATTTAGTTTTTCTTATAAGTTTGCAATCATTTATTTAAATATTGGAAAATATATCAGGACATTTTACTAACTATTTCAGCGCTTAACTTGCTGCGAGAAGAGAATATTTTACACTATCGGGCCCCAAATTAGATTGGCCCGCCCCTGAATATAAAAACTGGTAAACCTGGTAAACCCCAGGATTACTTACGAAAGATTTTGGCTTTTTTTCTTTCAACATAAATCAATTTAGTATGCATCTTTTTACAAAGAATCATTTTGCGTCAGGCAAAATATTCCGGCACAGGCTGGGTATTTTGTGTCTGATGTTCCTGCTTCTGGGCATGACCACCGTCATGGCGCAGGAAAGGACCATCACCGGTAAAGTTACCGCAGTGGAGAACAATGAGCCCCTGCCGGGTGTGAACGTGATCCTGAAAGGTACCACTACCGGTACGGTAACCGACCTTGACGGCAACTATCGCCTCAACGTTCCCCAGAATGCGCAGACCCTGGTTTTCTCTTTCATCGGCCTCACCCAGAAAGAGGTACAGATCGGCGCTCAGACCACCATTAACGTGGAAATGGAAGAAAATGCCCAGCAGCTGAGTGAGATCGTCATTACCGGTCAGGGCGGTGGAATAGAAAAGAAAAGGCTGTCCACTACTGTAGAATCCATTTCTTCTGAGCAACTGGAGAAAGTCCCTACTTTCCAGCTGGACCAGATCCTGCAGTCACAGCTACCCAACTCTCAGATCAAGCTGAATTCCGGACAGCCCGGAACTTCTTCTATCATCCGTACCCGTGGTGTGGTTTCCGCATCCGGCGCTACTACGCCTGTAATATACATTGACGGTGTACGTGTTGACAATACGGTCGGTGGAGAACTGGCGAATGGTACCGGTGGTGCTACCAGTAGTGCCCTGGCTGACCTTCCGGTAGAAAGTATTGAGCGTATAGAAGTGATCAAAGGTGGTGCAGCGGCTACGCTTTACGGCGCTGATGGTGCCAATGGTGTGATCCAGATCTTCACCAAAAAGGGTTCAAAGGGTGATGCACGCTTTACTTTAGAAACCCAGCAGGGCATCATGGCCGGCACGCGCGACTTCCTGCAGTATGACCGTACGGCTGATGTCTTGTTTGATCCGGGACATATGCAACTGTATCGCCTGGGCGTGAGCGGAGGTAGTGAGCGTACTACTTACAACTTCTCGGGTAGTGTCTATGATGATGAAGGTTTCCGTGTAGGAAACCAGCAGACTCGTTACAACCTCAGAACAACACTGCAGTCTACCCTGGCAGATAAACTTACCTACACCGGTAGCTTCGGTTTTGTAGGCCACCAGTTTACCCGTGACTACAATGCCAACAGTTCCTTCGGCTCTTATGGGAACCTGGAGAATGGTGACTACGGCAACCTGGATACCCTTACTTCAGACGAACTGAACGATGTAAGAGAAGAGGTCAGGTCTATTGTCAACAATGTGGATATTTTCACCCAGGTCCGCCGATTCCAGACATCACATGCACTGGAGTACAAGCCTATTGAAAAGATCACCCTGAAAGGTATCCTGGGAATTGATTCCCGTTTCAGCCGTGAGCGCGAAATTTTCACCAACGAACTGGATGTGTTGTTAGGTGGTAGTGGTGTTGGCCAGGGTACGATAGATGTATTTGAGCGTAACTTCCGCGGTATCACTGTAGACCTGAACGGTACCTATCGTGAATCTTTTGGAGACCTGTCTGCTATAGCTACTGTAGGTTTCCAGGGCTTTAACAACAGCGATGAGCAGGTTTTCTATGAAGGTAATGACGTAGTAGAAGGTTCTCGCTCTATCAACAATGCCGGTTCTCAGAACGCGGAGGACTACCTGCTTTCTGTAGCCAACTACGGATACTATGGTAACCTGAACCTGGGTTTCAGAGACAGGCTGTTTGCTGAAGTAGGTTTGCGGGTTGAGCAGAACTCTGCTTTCGGTGACCAGGTAGATCCTCAGTTATTTCCCAAAGTGGGTCTGGCTTACTCCCTGGCTTCTGAGCCTTTCTTCCAGAGCCTTGTGTCAGAAGATGTGGTGAACGAGTTCAAGCTGAGAGCCAACTACGGTATTGCCGGTCGTTTTCCTACTCCTTTTGCCAACCAGCGTACGCTGGACGCCAACCCTTACCTGGGAACAGTATCTTATACATTTTCCCAGGCTGGTGATCCTACACTGAGGCCTGAGCGCGTAACCACGCAGGAAGCTGGTTTTGAACTCTCTATGTTCAAAAGCCGTGTCAACGTGGATTTGACCTACTACAACTCCGTAACCCGCGATGCACTTTTTGATGCTCCTTTCCCTTCTTCTGTAGGTTTGGGAGATCAGCTGCGTAACCTGGGTGAGATCAAGAACACCGGCCTTGAAATCGCGACTACCTTTGATGTGATCCGCACCAGTACCTTTGACCTGCGTGTGAATGCTTCATACAACACCAACCAGAACGAAGTACTGGATAATGGTGGTGTAGCACCTTTCAACCTCTACGGATTTACCTTCCTGGGAGTATTCGTAGACGAAGGACAGCCCGTTGGCTTCCTGAGAGGAGATAATCCGATATTTGACGAAGACGGTAACCTTGTTGATGTAGTGCCTAATGCGGCCCTGGGACAGACTACCCCGGCTACCTTTGGTACCGTAGGCCTGAACCTGACCTACAAAAATCGCCTGAGCCTGTTTATCAGCGGTGACTACCAGACTGGCGCCAGCCTTGTCAATACCAACGAAGTACTGAGGTATATCCTGAATACCGACTTCAACAGAGACCTGATCCCTGAAAATGCGATCGGTGAGTCCTTCTTTGACCTGGCCGGCGTATGGGTGGAAAGTGCCGACTACTTTAAGGTAAGAAACATTGCCCTGTCCTATGACATGCCTGCCCGCTGGTTTGGCAACGTACTGGATGGCGCAACCATCGGTTTCAATGTGACCAATCCGCTGAACTTTACTGAGGGTAACCTTGACCCAGAAGTAACGGGAGCTAACCCCGGACAGAACGGACTGGCCCTGGGCGGATACTACTATGCTACGGAATCAGCCCCCCGTTCGTTCATTGGTTCACTGAAATTGAGATTCTAATAAAAGACTTTAATTCGTATCAATTATGAAAAAGATATTTTGGCAAATCAGCCTGCTCTGGGCGATCATCCTGGCTGGCGGCTGCGAGTTCCTGGATGTGACAGAGGCAGAGCCAAACCCTAACCTGACGCAGGATAATATCCTGCAGACCAACAATCCCATGACTCCCTGGGTCAATGGTATGGAAAGACAGATGGCGGTTGTGTACAATAATATGGTGACCGAACTGGAAGTTGTTTCGGATAACTACGACAATACCGCTTCTTTCTATAACCAGAACTTTGACGTTCCCGACATCAATTACGCTGACGGTGATGTAGACGATCTGCTGTTTGTGCTGGCAGACCTTCGCGAGTCTGCGCTTTTCGGCATCAACACGGTAGCCGAAGCTGATCCCGAAGCTACTGACAACCAGGTAGCCGAGATGTATTTCTTCCTGGGTTGGGCACACCTGCTGAGCGGTGAAATCTTTGTGGCCGTTCCCGCTGAGGCGGCCGGCCCGGCCGTAGAGCCTGCCCAGCATTTCCAGCTGGCTATCCAGGCTTTCCAGGATGCATTGGCACTGACCACTGATGCCGAAAAGCAGGTAAGTTACCAACTGGCGCTGGCCAGAGCTTACTATGGCAGTGGTGACAAGGCTGCTGCTGTCAGTGCGGCCAATGCAGTACTTGCTGCTGACAGCGACTTTACCCGCTTTGTGGAGTTTGACGGTGTAAATGGTCCTGCCAGTACCATACAGGACGCTATCTATGACCGTACCAACCTCTTTGACCTGCAGCCGCTGCCCCGTCTGGACTTTCTGGATCCCAAGTTCCACGGGCTGGATGCTACCTCTCAGGTAGACCTTCCTTTTCAGAAGGCTGAGGAAGCTTACCTGATCCTGGCCGAAGCTGCCATCGCAGATAACAACCTGGATGCCGCCAAAGGCTATATGCTGGACCTGCTGGACCTGGTCGCTACCCGCCCGGTGCAGGCAGTGCCTGAAACCGACCCACGTCGTAATAATGGTGGTGCCGGTGAGCAGCGTCCTAACAGCGATGAAATTGAGGTAAGGGCCAGTGCCAGCGATCCTTACCGTGAAGGTCTGTTGCTGAACCGTGTAAAGGGAGACGCGACTTCTATCCTGGTAACCGTTCCTACCATCTCCGGCACTTCTGTTACTGCTGATATGATCAATGCGCTCAGCACGCAGGATGCAGCGCTGGAGACCCTGTACCTGATGCGTCAGGAGATCTTCTTTGCCGAAGGCCGCCGCATGTTTGACCTGGGAATCCGCTTTGCCGTATCCAGGGATGAGGTAATTCAGAATGACAATATCCTGGAAGATTCACCTTTCATAGAGTCATTTGTTCCGGATTTCATCCCGGGTAACAGTGAAATGGATGCCTACCTTTTTGAGGCCTCTAACAATCAGGTGACGATCCTGCATAATATGAACAAGGTGATCGTCAACAATAAAAACGCAGCAGTAGTGGTGCCATTCCTGTAAGCGGTAGTAGAATACTATTTAGAAAGCCCCTTCCTTTGGTTGGGGCTTTTTTTTGTCACTGGCGTAAATTAGTCAGACCGTTAAGCCTGCCCCCATTGCGCTGAATAGGTAAAATCTGGGGTGTAATGATGGCTGCTACTGACTGATAAGTTATTCTTAGTTGACCATAAGTAAAATTATGGAGTATTGATTGTAATAAAAATCATGATTGAGTAAGTATTACATATAAGAACAATTAAGAATGGGACCCACCCTGTCTTTTTAAATGAAAAACCAAAGTCTTAAATTTTCAATGAAAGCTAACATTGTATAGTTAGGATAAATTGTTTATTTTTAACAACATTTCAGATAAGATATTCGTAGCGATTCGGTGCTGATTTTAAAAATCATCTAAATATAGCAGGAAATATTATTGCAGTTTTGGATGATTATACCCTTTGTTTGTGATTCTCCTCACAACGTTTGCCCTTTAAAATTTTAATATTTTGACTAAAAGTAAAATTTTAGATTAAAAATTTTAACCAACAGGATGGAATTTTAAAATTTAAAATTTACTTTTACAGATCGCTTTACCTAAGTATGTAAGAAATGACTATGTTGTGATCTGTTTCAGTCGGCTATACTGAGTAAATTTTTTATTGCTTATTCAGCACCTGCCCACCTTCAGCCTTACGATTAGCTTTTGCGCATAGGAAGGTAAAGTATAATACTTGCACTTTTGTGGTATGTTTTATTTAACTAAATGTCAGTTTTTATGAGAGGTAATTCTACTAGCTTTCCTCAGATGGGGAACCTCATCAGAAGGCTAAGTATGCTGATTTTAGCATTAGTCCTTGTGCATCATGTTGATGCGCAGGAACGTGCTATTTCAGGTACTGTGACTTCTGCTGAAGACGGGACTTCGCTTCCCGGTGTGAACGTGATTGTGAAAGGTACAACCAAAGGTACTGTTACCGACATCGACGGTAACTATCGCCTTAATGTGCCTTCAGATGCTAATGTGCTATCCTTTAGCTTTATCGGATTGGCACAGCAGGAAGTTGAGATTAATGGACGCTCGGTCATTAATGTGGTGATGGAGTCTGATGCCCAGCAACTTTCTGAGGTAGTAGTAACTGCGGTGGGTATTGAGCGTGAGAAGAAAGCGCTTGGTTATTCTGTTGCCAGTGTGGGCAGTGAGCAGATCGCCCAGGTATCTGAGCCAGATCCGCTCAGATCAGTACAGGGTAAGCTCCCCGGTGTAAGCATTACCGGTGGTGGTGGTGCTCCAGGTCAGTCTACCAAGATCAACATCCGCGGTAACTCTTCGCTTACCGGTAATACCCAGCCCCTCTTTGTAGTGGATGGTATTCCTTTTGACAACTCTACCAATGCTTTTGATCCTGACGGCGGTTCAGGTTCTATCCAAAACAACTCCGCGTTTTCTAACCGTGCTTTTGACCTTGACCCTAATAATATAGAGTCAATGACCGTACTGAAAGGTGCTGCTGCGGCTGCCCTGTATGGTTCAAGAGCTACCAACGGTGTGGTAATCATTACCACCAAGGCGGCTAAGAAAAACGTGAAAAAAGGTCTGGAAGTAACCTATAGCGGTTCTTATAACGTAGAAGAGGTTTCCAGTCTACCTGATTACCAGAATGTGTATTCTCAGGGTTCTAACCAGTTGTACAATGCCGGTTTTATCGGTAACTGGGGTGCTCCTTTCCCTAACCACGTAGATCGTCTGAACCAGACCTACGGAACCAACTATTCGCAGGTGATCTATCCCGGTACTGATGTTGTACCCGCTACGCCTGCCGGATTTATCCCTCACCCGCTGGTGATGACTTCAGTAGGTAGAGGCGAGCGTTATGACCTGCTTTTCCCTGATATCGTAAAAGGTTACGAAACCAGTGGTCAGTTCATTACCGATCCCAATGATCCGCTGTGGGGCACTGGTACGCCTATTGGAATTGACGTACCCTTCCAGCCTTATGATATCGTTGGTGGTTTCTTTGACCGTGGACAGCTGATTGAAAACAGTATTAACATCACTTCAGGTGGTGCCAATTCGTCCCTGACCGGTAGTGTATCCAACATGACCAACCAGGGTATTGTGCCTAATTCTGAGGCTACCCGTACCAGCCTGAGCTTTGGCGGTAACGGACAACTGGATAATGGCCTGTTCCTGTCTGGTAACGTGACTTATGTCAACACTACCCAGGAAACTCCTCAGTCAGGTGGTAGCTTTTTTGGTGATTATACTACAGCTAACTCAACGTCTATTTTCCAGCGTCTGTATTATCTGCCACGTAACTATAACCTGAACGAGTATCCTTTTGAAAGCCCGATAGATGGCTCAAACGTTTTCTACCGTGCCCTGGATAACCCGCTCTGGATTGCCAAATACAACCGTTTCAGCAGTGATGTAAACCGTGTATATGGTAACATTACCCTGTCTTATGATATTGGCGAATGGTTAAACCTGACTGCCAAAGGTGGTGTCAACAATTACCACGATCAGCGTCAGGACCTCGTAAGAGGTGGTGGTGTAGGTCTACCTGCCGGTAGAATCTTCACGGAAGATATCAACTACAGTGAGCAGGACTACAACATGATTGCTACTGTCACCAAGGATATCAACGAAGCTTTTTCATTCCGCGGTATTGTAGGTTTCAACGTAAACCAGCGGGAAAGAAGCCGTCGTAAGGTAACCGGTTCCGGTATTATTTCTGAAGGTCTGTACGTGACTAACGCCACTACCCAGACTACCGTGAACTGGGATTTCAGCGAACTGCGCCGCTACTATGGTGCTTATGCTGACCTGCAGTTCTCTTACAACAACTACCTCTTCCTGAACCTGGTAGGTAGAAACGACTGGGCTTCTACGCTTCCTGTCAATAACAGAAGCTACTTCTATCCCGGTGTAAGCTCATCATTTGTGATCAGTGATGCCTTTGACCTGAGCGGTACTTTCCTGGATTTTGCCAAAGTACGTGCTGCTTATACCACAGTGGGTAATGAGCCTAATCCTTATCTGACCGCTACTTACTTCAGTATTTTGCAACCTGCCACCATTGGGTCTACCGACTTTAACCGGGCTACCCTGCAGAATACTTTGGGTAACGTAAACCTGAAGCCTGAATTTACCACCGAAACAGAATTCGGTGCGGAAGTTCAACTCCTTGACGGAAAAGTAGGCATAGATGTAACCTGGTTTAACCGTTCTTCTACTGACCAGATTGCCTTCGCCAGGCTGCCTTCTACCAGTGGCTTTGATGAGGAGATCGTAAACATCGGAGAACTGCAGAACCGTGGATGGGAAATTGGTCTTGACCTGACACCCGTAAGAACTACTTCAGGCTTTACCTGGAATATCTACTCTGCTTTCACTCGTATCAGAACCGAAGTAATTGACGCTGGTCCTGCCGGAGAAATCTTCATCGGTGGCCCTCTGTCAAGCCTGGGTACCATTCACAGAAGTGGTTTCCCTTACGGACAGATCTTTGGTAGCCGTAACGCGGTGGATGATGACGGTAATCTGCTGATCGACAAGAACACTGGTTTGCCTTTCCCTCAGCCTACCAGCGATATCATCGGAGACCCTAACCCTGACTTCCTGCTGGGTATTACCAATACCTTTACTTTCAAGGGTATCACCCTGAGAGCGCTCCTTGACTGGAGACAAGGTGGCGATATCTACTCTTCTACTGCCGCATCGCTGCTACTGAGAGGTCAGCTGGAGCTTTCAGAAGATCGCGAAGGCCTGAGAGTGGTCCCTGGTGTATACGGAAGCCCCCAGACATTCCAGCCAGTGCTGGATGACCAGGGTAATAAGATCGTGAATACTACGCCGGTTACCGCTTTTGACTACCACTTCACGAATGGATTTGGTACTTACGGACAGGACGAAGTAAACGTATACGATGGTACTACTATCCGTCTGCGTGAACTGGCCCTGGGTTACACCCTGCCTAGCAGCATCCTGGAGAGCACTCCTTTTGGTTCAGTACGTGTGATGTTCACCGGCCGTAACCTCTGGTTCAGAGCGCCTAACTTCCTGGAAGGTCTTAACTTTGACCCTGAGATACTGGCAGAACCTGCCGGTTCTAACGTACAGGGCTTTGACTACGGTGCATTCCCGACTACTCGTCGTTATGGTGTAAACCTGTCAGTTACTTTCTAACAACAATATTTTATTAGGCAGGCTACTGAAAAGTGGCCTGCTACATAAAACAAGCAAAAATTTTCTCTATGAAAATTCAAAAGATACAATATGCATTCGTGTTGATGCTATCCCTGTGGATCAGTAGCTGTGAGCTGACTGACCTGGACATCAACGAGGATCCAAACAACCCCAGATCAGCTTCTTTGAACCTGCTTCTGGCTAATTCAATGCTTCGTGGAGCTGATCAGTTTGGAGATGATATCAATGCCAACCTACACAGCTTTGTAGGTTTACTGGCTGAGCAGGGTACTGATGGTTTTGCCCTGACCAATAACTCTTATAACGTAGACTGGCAGTTGCTGTACACTGGCCCGCTTAAGGATGTAGAAGCTATTATAGAAATTGCTACTGCTCAGGGTAATAATCCCTATTACCTGGGTGTGGGCCAGTTACTCAAGGCCTATTACTTTGCGCTCATGGTAGAGCTGTGGGGCGATGTCCCTTTCTCTGAAGCGCTCAAAGCTGATGCTGAAAACTTGATCAAGTATCCTAACTACGATGAAGATGCTACGATCTATCAGAACCTGCTTAGCTTAATTGATGAGGGCATAGCTAACCTGAGCCTGAACAGTGTGGTACAGGTACAGGGTGACCCTATCTACAATGGTGATGTGGATCAGTGGATCAAGATGGGTAAATCCCTGAAGCTCCGTATGCTGATCAACACCCGTTTGGTGCAGGATAATTCTGCTGCGATTACCGCGCTCATTGAAGAAGGAGACCTGATACTTGACGGAGGTGATGACTTTACTTTCCAGTTCAGCAGTATCAACAACCCTGAAAATGAGAACCGTCACCCTTGGTATATTGAAGGATATACTTCCGCTGCTTATGACTTTACCTACATCGGGCATCAGTTTATGTACGAACTGTTGAACCTGGAAGATCCTCGTCGCCCTTACTATGTGAAGCGTCAGACTACCAACATTCTGAGCCAGGACGACCCCTCTGACCGTCAGACTACTCCCTGCTCTCAGATCACCGGTTGTATCTATGGGTATATGGTACTGAACCAGAGCATTATTGATGATCTGTATACTGAAAAGGGTAAAGACTTTGACGCTGACTTCCTGGCCGGTATTTTCGGTCGTGACCGTTCAGACCCCTCCGGTATTCCCTTGGATGGCGCTCTGAGATCTGCCATCGCAGTATATCCTGCCGGAGGACTTTATGACGACAGAGCTGAGCCTGCTAACCGTAATCAGGGTACGGGTGCCGGCATCTTCCCGATGATCAGCAGCGAAATGGTGAAGTTTTACATCATGGAGGCTATCCTGACCGGTAATTATAATGGTACTGAAGATGAGGTGAAAGAAATGCTGGAGGAAGTAATTCGCGAGCACATTGGTAAGGTAGATGCATTTGGCAGAGCAAACGATCCTGCTGGTGTTCCTGCTCCCGGTGAGCCGATAGACGGTTACGTGAACCTTCCGCTGGAAGAAGCTACTGATGCTTATGTAGCACGCTGGATGGAGCGTTATGATGACGCGCCTACTGCCAATGCCAAGCTGAACGTAGTGCTGAAGCAGGCATGGTTTACCAACTATGGCAATGGGTATGAAATCTACAATGCTTACCGCAGAACAGGTTTCCCTAATGACCTGATGGAGCCTCTGCAGCCTCAGCGGGGTTTTGCGCTCAGACTGCCCTATGCGCAGGATGACCTTAACTTCAACCAGTCTGTAACTGACGCAATCAGAAACACTGCATTTGATGATGTTAATGCTAAAATCTTCCTGGACCAAGTTGATGGTGAAGGGGAATAAAAATTGAGAGAAATGAAGAAAAATTCATTAATATATTCCGTAATAATGCTGGCAGGTCTGATGGTTTTCAGTACCTCTTGCCAGGATGAAGAACTGAACCCTTACATTGAGCCCCTTCCCGGAGTTCATGCCTTTGGTCAGTTTGCCGAAGGTTCTTCTTCAAACTTCATTCTAGGAGAACTGGACGAAGATTTGACTTTCAGCCTGAGATGGATATCTATTGATAACCAGCTTAGCGTAGAAAAAATAGACCTCTACATCCTTTTCAATGAAGATTATGAAGATGTAGACCGTAACCCCCGGGTTGCCAGACATGGTGGAGACGAAGGAAGGTTCTTTACTTCAATTGAAGGCTCAGCACTGCCTGCCAATCGTGAAGACTTTACTTTCAGCATCTCTCAAAGTGATGTCCGTTCTCTATATGATGGCATCACCTTTGACTATGATGAAGATGGCACCGCTGTGAATGTTTTTGACAATGATTTCAAGCCTTCCAGAGCTGCTGGTGCTCCTTTCATCTCTGGTGACAACTTCGCGGTACGTTGGGTATTGACTACTACTGACGGACTGGTTTATGACTCATGGTCTCCTTCAGTGTGTACTGAACTTCCTGGTGCTAACTGCGAGATTAACTGGATACTGGAGTGTGGCCAGGTGATCAGACAGCCTGCCCAGGATTATACCATCACCATGGCCGATTCATTTGGCGATGGCTGGAATGGTGCATCCCTGAACGTGATTGCCGATGGTAATGCCACTTCAGTGTCTATTACCGAGGCAGAAGGCGCCGCTGATACAGAGGTGGTTTCTGTGCCTGAAGGTACTTCTTCAGTGACTTTTGAGTACGTATCCGGTGACTGGGATTCAGAAGTTTCCTTCACCATTACTACTGAAAAAGGTAATATCATCGCTTCAGTAACGAATCCTTCTGCAGGTACCATTACGTTGAACCTGTGTGAAGAAAACAACTAATATTGGTTGATATCTTAATGAAAAGCTGTCCTTCGGGACAGCTTTTTTTTTGCCTATATCACCATTGTCAGTTGATAGCCGGATCAGCAATTAGTAGCATTAAGCTGTATGCAGAGGGTGATGTTATGCCCTATTTTTGGAGCAGGGAATGGCATCTCTATTTTTCCTGTTATTATACGCCTATCTAGGGATAGTTAAATAATATTCCTTGCCTGGCTTTTCCTCTATTATTCGGGTATTTCTGATTTTCCAATCTTCCCAATCATCCACATATATGCCATTATATAAGCTTGAATCCATGTTGTCAATTTTGGCTGTTACATTAAATTGACTGAAGATCTGATAAGGAGCAGCACTACCTCCCGAGCCAACCTCAATGGTGTAGAAGTGAAATATTGAATCGGGGGGTACCTCATCCTCCCATAGCGCATTATCTATCTCCAACTGAAGTGTGAGCTTTGTTCTGTTATCAATAAAATAATGCCCAATCTCTACAGGTTCAGGGCCTGTGCTATCGCATGCTGACAGGAAGGCTATCAAGGTCATGAAGAAAAGCCCTCTATTTAGGCTTGATGTATGAACTTCCATAATTTATTTGATAAAATAGTAAGCCTACTTTAAGAAAATTTGTCCCTGCCACACTTATTTTCATCACAGGTTAAATTTATGCCAATTCTCCACTTTCACAAGCCAAATTTGCAACTTCATACCGGTTTGATCGTGTCTGGGCAAAACCATTTCATACTAATGACCTCTCACTTTATTTGTTTTTGACGATCTGAGCGGCATCGGCTTCCACGTAGTACATGATAAAATTCATCATTTCATTGGTAGTACTCCAGCCGTAAGACACATCCTGAGGCGGATAAAAGGGGTTTTCGGGATTACTGGCGGTATTATCGTAGGTAGCTTCTGCGTACACCACTGAGCCCGAAGGTATCAGCAGTAAATCCTCAAAAACATAGGTTGACTGCCAGTTGAAATCCCAGTCATCAATTTTTACCAGGGGGACCAGGTCGCCATCGGGCGTAATGGCAAAAGCCCGGAAAGTCTTGCCCAGGGTATGCATATGGGGCAGGACCGAAATTACTTCAATAGGTTTTTCCAGTGGTTCGGAGCGCATGTAGAACTTGGCCTCCGTGGCAGCTGGAAGGAAAAAAGGCTGGTTGACAATATCATTTTCCCTCAAAATAAAGGTCTTCACCTCCCGCTCTATCGGGGTTTTGCTAAAATACAATTTGATGGTAGACTGGTCCTGCGTCTCTACTCCGGATTGGGAATAGTGAATGTTCAGAATCAGGTCGGTATTTTTTTTCAATAACTTGCCGGTACCCTCAGGGTAAATATAAGGTAGGTTTCCCGGTACCCATCCGTATAAAAATTCATCGGCCAGCGGAAAACGGTAGAATTCATTAACGGCTGGGTCAAGTTCCGACATTCCGTCTATACCCCTGATCTGATTGGTCGTGTCCAGCATAATACGGCTATGGTGGACATACAGTCGGTTGTCCGGTCTGAATTCAATGGCTTTAAGGTAGACATCTTCCGGCAGATTGGTGGGAATACTGAAGTAGCGAAATTCCTCCGTGCCGTTGCCGGGAATGGTGAAGGGAGCCTGCATGCTTAGCACAAGGTCAGGGGCCACTTTCATCTGGGAATTTTCCTGAAAAACAGGTGCATCAGGGCTGTGTCGCTTTTTACCCTCCGGTACTCCGGCATCCACCCAGCGGGCGATCAGGTCAATCTCCTGCTGCGTCAGCAGGCGTTCGTTCTGGTAATGCTGGAAGTCCGGATCAGCCATCCAGGGAGGCATATAGCGGGTCTGGGTCACTTGCCGGACGAACTTGGCGCGTTTGGCTACATCCTCATAAGTGATCAGGCTGAAAGGACCCACCTCGCCCGGCCGGTGGCAGGGTGTGCAGTTGGTATGAATGATGGGGGCAATATGCTGGTTGAAATTCACCCCTTCCTGCGCACAGAGCGGCAGGGCTACTGAGCAGACTGACCACATGATCAAAATAATAGAAATTCCACGCATAAGAGCTGACTTTTCATGATGAAAGGTGAATCCCAATTAATTTGCTTTTTTGTGAATTTGCAGATAATATAACAGGAAATGTAATGAAAAAATTTGTAAAAATTTTGATTAAGCTGAATGAAAGTCTGGATGAAGCTAAGTAGAAAAGTCAAGGTTTTGCTGGTCTTGCTCATGTGGTGTCAACCTGAACAACTGCTGGCTCAGGCAGACAACTGGTGGGAAATGGATATGGCAACATTGAACGGAGACCAGCAAAGCCTGCAGGATCTGAGCGGCGAGCAGGGGTTGCTGCTGCTGTTCATGGACCCTGACTGCCCGGTGACCCAGAAGTACGGGGCAACGATCAGAGCACTATACGAAGAGTACCAGAATAAAGGTATCCGGATAGCAGCCGTATATCCGCTGGTACTGATGCAGCAGGAAAAGATACGTCAGTTCGCTGAGGCCTATCAGTATCCGTTCCCGCACCTGTTGGACCCTAAGCTCGATCTGACCAAGGCAATCGGTGCTTCAGTCACTCCTGAAGCTTTCCTGCTCAGCAAAGAAGGGAAGATATTGTACCAGGGGGCCATAGATAACTGGTTCTATGAACTGGGGCGTTACCGCAGGGTGATCACCAGGCACTACCTTGAAGACGCTCTGGCAGCCAGTTTACAAAAGCAGGCCGTTCCCATCCCCAAAACCGAGGCAATAGGCTGTTTGATAGGGACCGGCATGTTGCACCATTCAGAACATTAGCGAACGGCAGGCTGATGGTGTGCCGTCACCGGCGACTGGATGAAGTACTCGGGATGCTGATCCTCGTGCTCAGTCGCTTGCTGGTATGCTTTGGCTACCTCCAGCAGGCTGGCTTCATCATAAAGTTTTCCGACAAAGCTGATGCTCTGGGGGCGCCCTTCACTGTCAAACCCGTTGGGGACCACTACTACCGGATGACCTGTCATATTGGTAATCAGCAACTGCCGGTAGCCTCTGGTAGGTGCTACGATCACATCCACCTCTTCCATCAGGCGTTGCATATCCTGTATCAGCTGGTAGCGGTAGCGATTGGCCATTACATATTCTACCGCCGGAATAAAACGCGACTGACGAAGCGCGTTGGGTCTTGCCCCTTCGTCCTGCTTTACCAGGGAATCGTCCAGGTTGTAGCGCGTCAGGTCATCAAAGGCAGCACCAGCCTCGGTATACATGATAAGCGACAGTACTTTTACCGGTAAAGTGCTGCTGTCAGGCAGACTAACGGGCTGCATATCAGCACCCAGCTGACGCAGCGTAGCCAGTGTCTGCTCATTGTTCAGGTTGACAGTATCTTCCTCAAAGTAATCCTCCAGGAAGCCAAACTTCAGCTGGCTGAAATCAAGCTCACCGTCGTAGCGAAAGGGCATAGAGCGGCTCGTAGGATCAGCGGGATCAGCACCCTGGATGGCATCAAAGACGATCGCACAATCCTCGGCTGAGCGACAGATAGGCCCTACCTTATCCAGGCTCCAGCTTAGGGTCATGACACCGCTACGACTTACCCGGCCGAAAGTAGGCCGTAAACCGCTGGCCCCACAACGGGTGGAGGGTGAGACAATGGAGCCCATGGTTTCGGTACCGATGGAGAAACCCACCAGTCCGGCAGTAGTCGCAGAGGCTGAGCCGGCCGAGGAGCCGCTGGCCCCCTGCGTCAGGTCCCAGGGATTTCTGGTAGTGCCGCCGTACCACACATCACCCCTTGCCAGGGCACCGGAACTGAGCTTGGCGAGCAGTACGGCACCGGCGGCTTCCAGTTTCTTGACCACTGTGGCGGTTTCATCCAGCACCTGGCTTTTGTGGATATTGGAGCCCCAGGTAGTTTTATACCCCTCTACCGCCAGCAGGTCCTTGACCCCGTAGGGAATTCCGTGGAGCGGTCCACGATAGATGCCCCGGCTGATCTCTTCATCGGCTCGGGCTGCCTGGGCCAGTGCCAGCTCTTCGGTGAGGGTGATCACACTCTGCAGCGTATCATCATAACGTTGGATGCGGTCCAGGTAAAGGCGGGTAAGCTCTACCGAAGAAATCTTCTGGTGCTTGATCAGGGAAGCCAACTCTAAAATGCTATAGAATGCCAGCTCATCGGGCTGCACCGGCAAAGGTACATCTTCGGGAATGTTCCACTGGTTTACTGCAAACACACTGTCGGGTGTAAAACCAGCAGGCAGCGGATCAAATACCAGAGCCGGCGGCACTTCATTTTTCAGGTCATACTGATGCATGAAGCGGTAACTTTCTGCATTGCCGTTAAGGTCTTTCAGCATGGTATCAATTTCCCATTCTTCAAAGTCCAGGGCTAGCAGCTTCTGGGCTGCCATCACATCGGCTTTACTGATTTCAGGCCCCTGATCAGGGCGCAGCCAGGCATAGCAAACTGCAGCGGTAATCGCAGAGGACAGGAGAATGGTGAAGATCGTTTTCATGAATCACAGGTTGGTAGTAGTATTATTTTGTCAAAGCCCAATTTAGCAAAAATTGATGGTGTTTTATTATAAAATTATGCTACAGATAAGCCAAACACTGCATGCCGCACGTTGCACGCCGC
>CAZFFW010000128.1:0-16299 GCA_964518125.1 uncultured Porifericola sp. | reverse complement strand
ATGATCCTCAATTACCTCAAAGATGCCTCTACCCGCATTGAGCAGTATGACCTGCAGGGAAATTTTGAGAAAGAAATTGAACTACCGGCTATCGGTACTGCCGGGGGCTTCAACGGAAAGATGGAAGATGAGATGGTATTCTATTATTTTACCTCCTTTACCTATCCCACCAGCATCTACTCCTACCACATTCCCAGCGGGGAGTCTAAACTTTTCCGCCAACCGGAAGTAGATTTTGATCCGGAGGCTTACGAGACACAGCAGGTATTCTACGAAAGCAAGGATGGGACAAAAGTACCGATGTTTATCGTCCACAAAAAGGGCCTGGAGCTTAACGGGCAGAACCCTACCTACCTCTACGGCTACGGTGGTTTTAACGTCAGCCTGACGCCTTCTTTTAGCGTGGCCCGCGTTTACTGGCTGGAAAACGGCGGTGTATTTGCCATGCCCAACCTGAGAGGCGGCGGCGAATATGGCGAAGCCTGGCATGAGGCCGGCACGCAGATGAAGAAGCAGAATGTATTTGACGATTTCATTGCAGCGGGTGAATACCTTAAAAATGAAGGCTACACCTCTACCGAAAAACTGGCCATTGCCGGAGGCTCCAATGGAGGACTTTTGGTAGGTGCCACCATGACGCAGCGCCCCGACCTCAGCAAAGTAGCCCTGCCCGCTGTGGGAGTGCTGGATATGCTGCGCTATCACCAGTTTACCGCCGGGGCTGGCTGGGCACCCGACTACGGCATTGCCGACAGCAGCCAGGCTATGTTTGAATACCTCTATGCCTATTCTCCGCTGCACAACATCAAAGAAGGTGTGGCATACCCGGCTACCCTGGTCACCACTGCCGACCATGACGATAGGGTAGTACCGGCGCATTCCTTCAAGTTTGCCGCTACCCTGCAGGAGAAGCATGAGGGCGAAAACCCGGTGCTGATCCGCATAGCCACCAAAGCAGGACATGGAGCAGGCAAGCCTACCTCCAAGCAGATAGAAGAATGGGCAGACATCTACGCATTTACTTTCTATAATATGAACGAAATCCCCGAAAAGCTGCGATAACACTTGAAAACTCTGCTAAAGTTCTAAACTTTGGCAGAGTTAAACCCCAATAACTCATGCTACATTTCAGTCATTAGTCTAAGCCAAAGGCAAGCTATTTTAGGCAATGACAACCTCAAACTTTTAACTTGCAACCTTAAACTATCTAACCACCCACCCATGAGCATCATCATCCGAGACGGAAAAAAAGAAGACCTGCCGCAGGTCATGGCACTGATACAGGAACTGGCCGAATATGAGCGCGAGCCGCATGAGGTAGAAAACTCCGTAGCCCAACTGGAAGAAGATGGCTTCGGTGAGCAGCCGGTATTTGAGTTTTTTGTGGCGGAAGACCCGGAAAAAGAAAAAATCGTGGGCCTGGCGCTCTACTTCTACAGCTACTCTACCTGGAAGGGCAAATGTATCTACCTGGAAGACCTGATCGTGACGCAGTCGGAGCGGGGTAAAGGTATTGGCCGGCGCCTGCTGGACAGGATCATTGTCAAAGCCAAAGAAGCCAACTGCTACCGTGTCGTATGGCAGGTGCTGGACTGGAACGAACCGGCCATTGGCTTTTACAAATCTTTAGGTGCCGATATTCCCAAAGAGTGGCTCACCTGCCGCCTCGTCAAGGAGCAGATTGACAGTTATGTGCCGATGGAATAGTGAGCAAAAAAGAGTTGGAAAATTATTTATCTTGACATATGATTTCTTCCGAACAGGAGCGTATCATTCTGAATACATTTGAGCCATATAGTCTCAAATCAATTGGCATATTTGGCTCTTATGCGCGTGGAGACAATAACCTTAAAAGCGACCTGGATATCCTGATTGATTATGAGAATCCCCTGGATCTTCTGGAGCTTATTGGGCTGGAACAGGAGCTATCTGAAAGATTAGGTATCAAAGTGGATTTAATCACCTATAGATCCTTGCATCCGCGCCTGCAGGACAAGGTAGAAAAAGACTTGATATTTCTGAAAAAGTGAGCAAAGATCCCATCATTTACCTTACCCATATTCAGGATTGTATCGGCAAAATTCAGCAGTACATAAAAGGAATGAATGAGGATGATTTTTTGAACAACCCGCTTATCCAGGATGCTGTCATACGGAACCTTTAGATCATAGGTGAAGCGACAAAACAACTCAACCAGGACTTTCGGTCAAAATATCCGCAAATTCCCTGGAAAAGAGTGGCTGGGCTGAGGGATAAGTTGATTCACGATTATATTGGAGTAGATCTCTGGGCGGTTTGGGGTATGGTGGAAAAGGTGATACCAGATTTTGATCAGCAAATTCAAACAATCATACAGAAGGAAAAGGAAGATAGATAGTTTACCTGCCGCCTGGTAAAAGAGCAGATTATGCTGAAATTTACCGTACCAAATCAGTAGGCATATTTGGTTCCTATACGCGTGGAGAAAACAAATCAACCTATCACCCCATTACACCTCCTTCATCATTGTCCGGAAACTAATCGCTTTGTTGCCGTAGCGTTTTTCGTGGACTGCGTCAAAAGATGGCTCGTACTTCATCTGGTAAATATCCAGGTGCTCGCGGGTTTCGGCCATCAGCTGTATGGCATAAGTAGCCGTGCCGGTAGTTTCTTCAATATCCAGCAGGCGGAAGATGCGGACCTGCACGAACATACCGGTAGCCAGTATATCCGGAATCTGTTGTTCTTTCATCCAGCTAAGCCAGTCGGCTTCTGCACTTCCTTCGATATTAACGGTTTGATTATACTGAATCATGAGTTGTAGCATATATGAACAAAGAAAGACACGCAAAGTCTGCGTGTCCTTCGTTCAACCAAAACCAAACAATTAGCTCTGAGAGCTCTTATCAACAGAACTACTCAGCGCCTCTGAAGTTTTCAGTTCTTGCATTTTTTCCTGAGTAATTACCGAAGTAACATCATTTTGTAATACCAGATCTTTTAAGCATGCAATCCAGAGGGGATGGTCGTTGAGGCTCTCCACCAGGTCCCACTCTTCTCCTCCTTCTTCCATAAACAGTTCCTTATACTCTTCGCCTACTTCCAGCGTAGTCTCCAGGCAATCGGCTACAAAAGCCGGAGAGAAGGCCAGAATCTTCTTTTTACCAGCCTTAGCCAGTTCCTCTATCACCTCATCGGTATACGGCCTGATCCAGGGTACCGGCCCCAGGCGCGACTGGAAGGACACCGTATATTTATCTTCCGGTAGGCCCAGCTTTTCGGCCAGCAGGCGAGAGGTCTGGAAACACTGTGCGCGGTAGCAGTACTGGTTCATTTTACCGTACTTATTGCAGCAGCTGCCTACCTGGCAATAGTCATCATAAGAAGCCTTCTTGATCTGGCTTACTGGTATACCATGGTAGCTGAAAAGAATATGGTCATACTCCTTTTTGGACAGGTGCTGGCGGGCACGTTCGGCATGGGCTTCAATGAATAGCGCATGGTCAAGAAACTTACTCACAAAGCGGATTTCGGGTATCACCTGCCAGTTGCGGGTAATTTCCATTACTTTATCTATTACTGAGCCGCTGGTGGCTGAGGCATACTGCGGGAAAAGGGGAATGCAGATAATACTGCCGACTTTCTCATCCTGCAGCTCTTTGAGCACATTTTTGATACTGGGCTGCTGGTAGCGCATCGCCAGCTTCACCACATAACGCTCATCCAGTTCTTTCTGCAACAGTTCCACTACATCTTCCCCATAAAACTTCAGCGGGGAGCCGCGCTCCTGCCAGAGCTTGCGGTATTCTTTGGCAGATTTGGGTGCGCGGAAAGGCGCTATGATCAGGTTTACCAGCATCCAGCGGGGAATGGCCGGGTAGTCGACCACCCGCTTGTCCATCAGGAACTCGCGCAGGTAGCGGCGTACATCGCCGGTAGCCGGGCTGTCAGGGGTACCCAGATTGACGAGCAGTACCCCAACTTTATCTTTACTTTTTTCCATGAAATGAAGGTTCTGAAAGGTTTTTTTTCAAACGTCGCAAAAGAAGGGATTGTTCAATCGATTTTGACGGGCAAAAAGACAAAATAGCTATTGCTAACCGATCCCCTCCCGCCAAGCTACTTCAAATCTCCTAATGCGAACTGTAAACGCTGAACTTTAAACTTTATCAAACAAGTTTTACATAACTTCCCAGCCATTTGATCTGGTCTTTGTAGCTACCAATTACTTTCTGCACCTTCTCATCGTGGTAATGGCCTTCAAAATCTATGAAAAACCAGTACTGGAAGCTGCGGCCGCGTTTAGCCGGACGACTCTCAATCTTGGTCATATTGATTTTCTCTCTGTCAAACTCCTGCAGGAAAGCTGCCAGTGATCCGGGCTCATCTGAATGTTCCAGTTTGGCCAGTATGGAAGTTTTGTCATTGCCGCTGGGCTGGTTCACAAAGTCTTTACTAATGATGAAGAAGCGGGTCTGGTTGTCGCCGGAGTCCTCAATATTCTCAAAAAGAATGGGTACCTGGTGATCCTGTGCCGCAATGTGCGAACATATCGCCGCACTACCTGGCTCTTTTGCCGCCATGCGGGCAGCTTTAGAAGTGGAATCTACCGGAACCAGGGCTACTTCCGGGTTGCTGACGACATTGTCGATAAAATTACGGCACTGCCGGAAGGCAATGTCTTTGGAGTAGATCTTACTGATCTGCTGCAGGTGATCAGTTTTGCTGGCAAAGGCAAAATGGATAGCCATCGGCACCTCGGCCACGATATGAACGTCGTAATTGGCCAGGCAGTCAGCCGTTTCGGGTACCATACCTTCCTGGTTGTTCTCAATCGGCACTACGCCAAATCGGGCCATACCCGAGCTGACCGTATCAAAGATAGCCCGTATGCTGCCAATGGCCATATACTCGCTCATGCCACCGAAGCGGCTCTCAGCGGCCTGGTGAGAGAAGCTGCCGCTGGGGCCCAGGTAAGCGATACGCTCCGGCAGCTCGATATTGCGGCTTACGGCAAATATCTCCAGAAAAATGGCCTCTATAGCCTGTTCGTTGAGCATGCCTTTGCTCAGGCCTTTCAGGCGGTCCAGAATAGCCTTTTCCCGCTCCGGGCGGTAGATGATAGCGTTGGTAGAGCGTTTCAGTTCGCCCACCTGCCGGACAACGTCCATCCTTTCATTGAGAAGTTCCAGCAGTTGCGCGTCAATCTGGTCTATTTTTTTTCTGAGGTCGTCGAGGGTAATCTTGCTCATGACTTATTTCTCCTGTTGCGTGGTGGCCTGGCTGATATTGGTGCTTCGGTTAAATTTTGGGACTAGTAAAGCCCTTGGGCAAATAAACAGTTTTTCCTGCGTAGTAAAAGACTACAATGACAGCATAAAACTAATCTTAATCTCCCTCAAACCAAAAAGAAAGCAGTGTACTTCTTCTGCCATTTTCAGCAAAACCTGTATTTTTGGAGCGTCGGCAATTTCCGGAACTAATCGGAGGCTATCTTCATTATCCATTGTGATTGTCTGGCACTTCACTTAATTTTGACAAATTACTAGTACGAGCTTTATGCAAAGAGACCAGGAAATATTCGATCTCATCCGGCAGGAGAAAGAAAGGCAGCAAAGAGGTGTCGAGCTGATCGCCTCTGAAAACTTCACTTCCGAACAGGTAATGGAGGCCATGGGCAGTGTATTGACCAACAAATATGCGGAAGGTCTGCCCGGTAAGCGCTACTACGGTGGCTGTGAAGTGGTGGACCAGGTAGAGCAGCTTGCGATAGATCGTGCAAAAGAACTTTTTGGTGCCAGCTGGGCCAATGTGCAGCCGCACTCCGGCGCTCAGGCCAATGCAGCGGTAATGCTGGCCATATTGAAGCCGGGAGACAAAATCCTGGGTTTTGACCTTTCTCACGGAGGCCACCTGACGCATGGCTCACCGGTGAACTTTTCCGGAAAGCTATACCAGCCTTTTTTCTACGGCGTCGAAAAGGAAACCGGCCTTATCAACTGGGATAAGGTAGAAGAGACTGCCCTCAGAGAGAAGCCCAAACTGATCATTTGCGGAGCCTCAGCCTACAGCCGCGACTGGGACTACGAGCGCCTGAGAGCAATCGCTGATAAAATTGACGCATTCCTGCTGGCAGATATTTCACATCCTTCGGCCATGATCGCCCGGGGCCTGCTGAACGATCCGCTGCCCCACTGCCACTTTGTGACTACCACCACCCATAAGACCCTGCGCGGACCGCGCGGTGGCCTGATCATGATGGGAGAAGATTTTGATAACCCCTTTGGCGTTACCCTGAAGGGTAATATTCGTCCTATGTCGGCCCTGCTGGACATGGGCGTTTTTCCCGGCACCCAAGGTGGTCCGCTGGAGCATGTCATTGCGGCCAAGGCGGTGGCTTTCAGAGAAGCCCTTTCTGATGAGTTTATGGAATATGTAGTGCAGGTCGTAAAAAATGCCCGGGTGATGGCCAAAGCGTTTATGGACAGAGGCTACCATGTTATTTCCGGAGGTACCGACAACCACGAAATGCTGATAGACCTGCGCTCTAAGGATATCACTGGTAAGGCAGCTGAGGCAGCGCTGGGTAAGGCTGATATTACGGTCAATAAAAATATGGTCCCCTTCGACGATAAATCTCCGTTTGTGACCTCGGGTATCCGCACCGGTACGGCCGCTGTGACTACCCGTTTCATGAAGGAGGCAGATATGGAAACCATTGTGGAGCTGATGGATGTGGTACTGAGCAGGCCTGAAGATGAAGAGAGCCTCGCCCAGGTGAAGCAGGAAGTGAATGGTATGATGAAGCGTTTTCCTTTGTACAGTACTTTAGAGAAAGTAAGTGGATAATCAAGAGAAAAATTCTGGTAGCCGGCTGGATCAGCAGAATGGTCTGGATGAGCGTAGAGAGGATGCCGTAGGTCCCTATGACCATGCGCCGGAGGAGGCTGCCCAAATGTCTTTTCTGGATCATTTGGAAGAATTGCGCTGGCACCTTATCCGGGCGATTTCTTCCATCCTTATCCTGGGAGTGGTTGCCTTTTTGATGAAGGAATTTGTCTGGGGAATACTGATACTGGGACCTACCAAGGTAGATTTCTGGACCTTCCGGATGTTCTGTAAAATGAGCGCTGCCCTGGGGTCGGAAGCCTTCTGTTTTGATGAAATGCCCTTTATCATACAGAGCCGTAAGATGACCGGACAGTTTTCTATGCACATTGTGTCTTCTGCTGTGATAGGGCTGATCGCTGCCTTCCCTTATGTCTTCTGGGAGGTCTGGAGTTTTGTAAGCCCTGGCCTGTATGAAAATGAACGGAAGCTGAGCCGCGGAGCTGTGTTTTTTGTGAGCCTGCTCTTCATGCTGGGGGTGCTTTTCGGTTATTATGTCGTAACGCCTATTTCTGTAAATTTTCTCGGAAATTACCAGGTAGACCCGACTATTCTTAATGAGTTTGATATTACCTCCTACGTTTCTATTCTGGTCACGCTGGTACTGGCCTGCGGGCTGTTGTTCCAGTTGCCGATTGTAGTGTACTTCCTGTCCAAGGCGGGTATTATCACGCCTGAGGCACTGGTTAAGTATCGCCGGCATGCCATTGTGGTGATCCTGATCATCGCTGCGCTGGTCACGCCTCCCGATCCGATTACACAATTGCTGGTGACTTTCCCCTTACTGTTGCTATACCAGGCCAGTATTTACATATCACGGGTTGTATCCCGGAAGGAAGCCCGCAGAATGGCTGAGGCTGAAAGCGAAGGAGCTGTGTAAGTATTGCTGCCAGTCTAAAGTGCATAGTTTCCAGGTGAGAAAATCTGCAAGGCATGCCTGCTGCTCATGGCTGGCATGCTGTTGTTTTGTCATACATCCTAATCTTTACCTCCCATGTCAGATATGACCATAGCGCTGGGCGCAGACCATGCAGGCTTCCATCATAAGCAGGCAATCAAAGCGTATTTAGAAGAAAAAGGCTTTACCGTCAAGGATTTTGGTACCAACTCAGCTGAGTCGGTTGATTATCCCGATTTTGCCCATCCTCTGGCCGATGCCGTAGGTAGCGGTGCCTGTGCGATGGGCGTGCTGGTATGCGGCAGCGGTAATGGCGTAGCCATGACTGCCAACAAGCATCCCAAAGTGAGGGCAGCGCTCTGCTGGAACGAAGAACTGGCGGGATTGGCCAGGCAGCATAATAATGCAAATGTATTGTGTGTGCCGGAGCGTTTTGTGGATGCCTCTCTGGCGGTGAAAATGGCCGATATATTCCTACAGACAGCATTTGAGGGTGGCCGGCACGAGCGAAGGGTCTCCAAAATCCCCTGCTAACGGCTTTTCAATAGGTATACGTTCTGGCTCCCCGGCTGTAGCTGGTAAGAGCTCTCCAGCAGAGGAATCTGGCTTTGTAGTTGGGGCATCACATACTCCAGGTCAATGATTACTTCCGGCATATCCCCGCTAAAGTGGTTGTACACTGCGGTAAGGTTACTGAAATAGTTGATGCCCTGAAGTTGGGGCGCAGAGAGCTGCCAGTTGAGGTAAGGAGTTGCCAGCCGGGCATTGCGATAAATACTCAGCCTGTCACCTATCACGAGGATGTCTTTGCCGCTTACCAGTTCATCGTAAGGAGTCTCTTCTACCAGCAGTTCAGATCTTTCAAATACCCTGTCCAGCGAAAAAAGCCCGAACAGAAAAGCATACCCATTCAGGATAGTCAGTGTGGCCAGTAATACAGTGGCCAGTTCGCCGAGCAGAAACTTTCGGATGGAGAGCAGGTAGTGTGTTACGAAAAAAGCGACGGGAGGCACAAAAGGCAGTAAATGATAAGGAGCCAGGTCATGTACGAAGAACAGGGTAGCCAGGGTAGCCAGAATGTTGATAAACATGATTTGCTGCAGCTTATTCTGCTGGTTGGTAAAGCGCATCTGCCCTACCCTGTACATCGAGAGCAGCAGGAAAATCAGCGCCACCATACCGATATACAGCAGCGTTAGCGGGCTGGTATACACGTGCTGGCTGAAATTCTGAAAAGAAAGTATATACTGCTCAATAAACGCATCCATCGCATCAGTCAGAAAAAAGTATGTCATACTGACCAGGAAAGGTAAAGCTGTACCGGTAAGGAGCAGCAGGTAGCGGCGGAAAGATATGTTGGCGAACAGCAGGTAAGCAATAATGGTAGACAAAAGAAAAATAATGCCGGGTAGGTAGCAGAGCGCTGCCAGACCAATATAAATGCCAGTGCTGAGAATACGGTTGTCGCGAGAGCGGCTTTCTACCCGGTATACTACATTACGCAGTGCCAGCAGTATCCAGGTAAGGGAGATCAGTACTGGCGAAAGAAAGTAAAAGTCAAAAGAAAAACTGCTTAACAACACGTAGACCAGGGCAGGCACGTAGGTGTTTTCGTTGTAAGCTTTTTTGTTGAGCAGGAAATTATTGAATATCAGGCTCTGTATGGTGGTCAGGAAGATGGCCAGTATAACATATACCACCGTACTGCGGTTAAAGAGAAGCTCAATAAAGCTATAAATCAGGGCAGCCAGCGGGCCAATATTATCCCGGACGCCGGAATAAAGGGTATTGCCCTCAGCCATGGTTTCGCCTACCAGCATCCAGTTGAGTTCAGGAATAGTAATAGGCGCTCCGTACAATAAGTAGGGCAGTCTGATCAGAATCAGCAATATAAATACCCCAATCACGCGGTAGGGGTCATTTACTCTGAAGTAAGTAAGCAAGGAATGAAAGATTTAAGCTTCTCTAGGAACCAAGGCGACGCCCCGCAAAAAAAAGAATACGCTTTGGTATTCGCAATGATCTGTACTAATTTATGAATTTAGCGAAAAATTAAGACTTTTAGATGTAATTTGGCAGTGATATGAAAGAGAGTAAAAGGCAGAAACAGTTCTCAAGTCTGATTCAGAAAGACCTGAGTGAAATATTCCAGCGCAATGCCGCTTCGCTGGTCGGATCACACACTTTTATTACCGTCACCGACGTTAGGATGAGTGCCGACCTGGGCGTGGCAAAAATATACCTGAGCTTTATGTTGAGCGACAAACAGCGGGCAATGCTGGATATGATCAATATGAAAAAGAGCGAAATACGCAGGCAACTGGGCAATAAGATCGGTAAGCAGGTGAGGATAGTGCCGGAGTTGGTTTTCTATCTTGATGATAGTGCCGACTATGCGGCGCATATAGATCAGTTGTTGTCGAACCTGGATATTCCACCGGAAGATGAAGATAAATCGGAGGAAGACTAAGCATGTTTAACCAAGTTAGGATACGATATTGAACCTGTCATTGCTGATTGCGCGGCGCTATTTCCGCTCAAAAAATAAAAAGAATTTCATACAGGTAATTTCCAACATTTCTATGGTAGGCGTAGCCATTGGTACCATGGCACTGGTGGTGGTACTTTCAGTCTTCAACGGCCTGGAAGACCTTATCCGGGAATCCTACAATACCTTTGATCCTGAAATCAAGATCGTGCCGCATACAGGCAAGACCTTCGAGATTGGCGACTCCCTGATGCAGCAGATAGAGGGCGTAGAGGGCGTAGCGCTGGTCACCGAAGTTATTGAAGATAATGCGCTGGTTCGTTACCAGGATGCACAGATGGTGGTCAAACTCAAGGGAGTCAGTGATAATTTCATCAAACAGGACCGGCTGGATAAGGCGATGGTACATGGCGAACTGCTGCTGAAAAAGGACGGTCAGAATTTCGCCATTCTGGGCAGAGGTGTGCAGTATACGCTTTCTGTCTCTCCCTCCAATGACTTCTATGCCCTGCAGGTGTTCAGCCCGAAGCGGGAAACAGAGTCAGGTTTCAATCCCGATCCTATGACCCGCTACTTTACCCGGCGCAACATCATGCCGGGAGGTGTATTTGCCATAGAAAAGCAGTTTGATGCCAACTACGTCATTGTACCACTGGACTTTGCAGAAACGCTCTTTGACTATGTCGGTAAGCGCACTGCACTTGAGGTAAAGACTACTCCGGATGCTAATATCTTCAGGGTACAGGATCGCCTGCAGGAAGTGCTGGGCAACCGCCTGGAAGTACTCAACAGCGATCAGCAGCACGAAAGCCTGCTGAGGGCCATCAAAGTAGAGAAGCTCTTTGTATATATGACCTTTTCTTTTATTCTGGCCGTTGCCTCCTTCAACATTTTTTTCTCCCTCTCCATGCTGGCCATTGATAAGAAAAAAGATATTGCCATGCTGCTGGCCATGGGCGCTACCAAGAGGATAGTTCGCCAGTTGTTCATCTATGAAGGCAGCATCATTGCCTTTCTCGGTGCCTTCAGTGGTTTATTAATCGGCCTGCTGATCTGCTGGGCCCAGCAGACTTTCGGCCTGGTCTCTATGGGGATGCAGACGGCCATCGTGGATGCTTATCCGGTTAAGATGCAGTTCTCAGACTTTTTTTATACCGCCCTGGCCATCACGGTGATTACTTTTTTTGCATCATACCGCCCGGCCAGCATCGCCGCCCGTACAGAAATTAAAGATTTTTTGTAAATTAGTTAAATTAGTAGAAGTGCCTCCGTACTTTTACTGCTTATTTGCTATCAACCCTGGCCACTTTTTTATATGAAAGTTTCCACCGAACGACCTTTTAAAATCATTTATTCCCTGTTTTTGCATGAGTATCTTGGATACCTCTTTGAGTCTTTTGCTGTGCAGCTGGATGAGCAGGGACAGTTCACTTTTGAGCATCAGAATATTTCCTCTAAAAACGCACATGAATTTGCGGGTGAGCTCACTAATGAAGACTATGAGCTGATCCGGCTGATGGATGTGATGCAGCAGGAGGCGGTGATCAATCGTTTTCACAAAAAGAAGATCAAAACACCTGAGTTTTTTTATAAGGTGTACGAAGGCAACACGGAAAAAAATCAGCAGCTCCGGCAGGAGATTGACCACTACCTGGAGGAGATACGCGCTGAGATTCTGCCCCTGATGCAAGGTAAGCGCCTCTTTGAGATGAGCAACGACGGGGAGCCGGTAGGCAGGGAAATAGAAGTGCTGGAGCAGAAAGCCACTGTCCTGTTTCACTTTCGCCGTAACGAGGATAACACCCACTACTTTCCCACCATAAAGTATGAGGGAGAAAAGGTGAATTTCCAGTACAAAAACGCCTATATCATCTGTAAACAGCCCGCCTGGATGGTACTGGAAAACAAACTCTACAGCTTTGCCAAGGATGTTGACGGAAACAAACTGCAGCCTTTCCTCAACAAAAAGTTTATCATGATCCCCCGCAAAGTTGAGGACTCTTACTACCGTAAGTTTGTGGCCCCCCTGGTAGCTTCATTTGATGTCTATGCCAAAGGCTTTGAGATCAGGACCGAAAGATATGACCCTGTCCCCCGCCTCAATTTTTATGAACTGCAACAGGGGCAGCCCGAACTCATCTCCGAAGGAAAAAGCGTAGGGCAGAATGGCGTGGTCAACGCCAGTGATATTTGTTTTGAAATTTCGTTCCAGTACGGCAAGAACCATTTTAAGCCATTGCAGCAGGATGAGGTAAGCGTAGTCGTAGAAAAAAAACAGGAAGAATACGTATTTCACCGTATTGTGCGAAACCGGGAGCGGGAGGATGAGATCGTATCCTTACTACAGGCACGTTCTATAGATTTCAAAAGATCAAAAGCGGTGCTGGACAAAAGCGCTGCCTTTGCCTGGATCAACCAGTACAGAGAGGAACTGGGCCGGGCAGGAATAGAGCTGCATCAGCAAAACGGACATGACAAAAAATACTTCCTGGGAGAGTATTCCATAGATATTGAAGTGCGTGAAAATATCGACTGGTTTGATATTTATGCCAAAGTAAAGTTTGGCCCCTACGAAATTCCTTTCCAGAAGATCAGGAAACTGATCCTGGCCCATCAGCGGGAGCTGAAACTGCCCAATGGTGAAATTGCCGTTATTCCGGAAGTCTGGTTTACAGAGTATTCAGAACTGTTTGCTTTCAGCGAAGAAAAATCTTCGGAAGAAGGTAGCGGCGTACAACTCAAAAAATACCACCTGGCGCTGGTGCAGGACTTGCAGAACGATAGCCTGGCCAAAGTGACCATGGACCGTAAACTGGACCGCCTCCGTGAGTTCAGCGATATAGAAGACCAGGAACTGCCAGTGCATTTTAGCGGAACCCTGCGCCCTTACCAGAAAGCAGGCTACAACTGGATGAGCTTCCTGAACAGCTACAATTTTGGTGGCTGCCTCGCCGATGACATGGGTTTGGGAAAAACAGTACAAACCCTGGCCATGCTGCAGAAGCAAAAAGAATTTAACGAGCAGAACGGTCATGAAAAAACTGGAAAAGTCAGGGCAAAAACCACTTTGCTGGTGATGCCCACTTCACTGATCTACAACTGGGAAATGGAGGCCAACAAGTTTACGCCTAAACTCAAAGTCTTTAACTATACCGGTACCAACCGCAACAAAAATGTAGAGCAGTTCGAAGAGTACGACCTGGTGCTTACATCCTACGGCATCGTAAGGCTGGATATTGACATACTGAAAAAGTATTACTTCAACTATGTGATTCTGGATGAGTCGCAGGCGATCAAAAACCCGGATTCCAATATCGCCCAGGCAGTACAGGAGCTTAATTCCAAGTACCGCCTGATCCTGACCGGTACTCCGCTGGAAAACAGTACGCTTGACCTATGGTCGCAGATGAACTTTATTAATCCCGGCCTGCTGGGTGGACAGACCTTTTTTAAGAACGAATTTGTGCAGCCGATAGAGAAGAAAGGAGATACTGGTAAGACAGAAAAGCTGTACACCATCATCAAACCTTTTATCCTGCGCCGGCAAAAGTGGCAGGTAGCCAAAGAACTGCCTGAAAAAGTGGAAAATATACAGTACTGCGGCATGACGGAAGAACAGGAAGCCTGCTACGAGGAGGCAAAGTCTTTCTACCGGAATGAGATCATGAACCTGATTGAGAGCAAAGGGATCAATAAGTCACAAATGCTCCTCCTGCAGGGACTGACCAAACTCCGGCAGATTGCCAACCACCCTCATATGGTGGATGCTACCTACAAAGCCAGCTCCGGTAAGATGGAAGACGCCATGCATATGCTGCTGAACGCCATCAGTGAGGGGCACAAAATACTCGTTTTCAGTCAGTTTGTGAAATATCTGACGCTGCTGAGCAAAGAGGTGGAAAAAGCCGGGATTCCCTACGCTTACCTGGACGGCAGTACCAAAAACCGTAAGGAGCAGGTAGAAAGCTTTCAGAACGATGATTCTCTCCGCCTCTTCCTGATCTCGCTGCGGGCTGGTGGTGTAGGCCTCAACCTGACCAAGGCTGATTATGTCTTCATCCTGGACCCCTGGTGGAACCCTGCCATAGAGCAGCAGGCCATAGACCGGGCTCACCGGATCGGTCAGGAAAACAAAGTTTTTACCTATAAATTTATCACCAGGAATACGGTAGAAGAGAAAATCCTCAAGCTGCAGGAAAACAAGCTGAAACTGGCCACCGAACTGATTTCTACCGAAGAGAGCTTTGTGAAAAAACTCACTAAGGAAGATATAAGCGCCATACTGGAATAACATGCTCCAATCCTCATTTACCCCTGACCTCCGGGAGGCGGGCTGTGATGAAGCAGGCCGCGGCTGCCTGGCCGGGCCGGTAGTGGCGGCGGCAGTAGTGCTGCCCAAAGACTTTACCCACCCCCTGCTGACCGACTCAAAACTGCTCAGCCTGGAGCAGCGGAACCGCCTGAGAGAGGAAATCAGGGAAGTCGCCCTGTCCTATGCAGTGGCCGAAGTAGATAACCTGACTATAGACAAAATCAATATCCTGAACGCCTCCTTCCTGGCCATGCACCGGGCAGTAGCCCAACTGGACCGGCAGCCGGAACTGTTACTGATAGATGGTAATCGCTTTAACCCTTATCCCTTTGTACCACATCAGTGTATTGTCAAAGGGGATAGCAAGTACTTCTCTATTGCTGCCGCTTCGGTCCTGGCCAAGACCCACCGGGATGAACTCATGCAGCAACTGGCCGAAGAACATCCGCAGTATGGCTGGCATACCAATGTTGGCTATCCCACTATTGCTCACCGGGCTGCTATCGCCAGGTACGGCCCTACCGACTGGCACCGGCGCTCCTTCAGACTTATCAGTGGCGACCGGTAAATAGTAGAAGAACGCCTGATAAACGGCTGAGGCCACTGCTTGAAAAGGTATTTTACACCAGATCAAGTGCTTCCTTTCTCATGCAAAAGCTTATTTTTCTTGTAACTTGCAGGCCAATAGAAAACCAAGAATACTGGAAATATGAAGAAAACAGCATTATACGATAAACATGTGGCGCTTGGTGCTAAGATGGTCCCCTTTGCCGGTTACGAAATGCCCCTGCGCTACAGCTCGGATATAGAAGAGCATATGACAGTGCGTGAGGGTGTTGGTGTATTTGATGTATCACACATGGGCGAGTTTTTTCTGCGTGGTCCCGGGGCTTTCGACCTGGTGCAGCGGGTCACCAGTAATGATGCGTCCAAATTATTTGATGGCAAGGCTATGTATGCTTATCTGCCCAATGAAACGGGTGGTGTTGTAGACGACCTGATCGTGTACCGCATCAGTGATGAGGAGTATATGCTGGTGGTGAATGCGGCGAATATTGAGAAGGACTGGAACTGGGTGAGTAAGTACAATACTGATGGTGTGGAGATGGAAAACGCTTCAGACAATATTTCCCTTTTCGCAGTTCAGGGGCCCAGGGCAATCGAGGTGCTGAAGAAACTCACCGATGCCGACCTGGATAGTATGAAGTTTTATACCTTTCAGAAAGGAAAAGTAGGCGAAGCAGAGGATGTTATCATCTCGGCTACCGGCTATACCGGAGCAGGAGGCTTCGAACTGTATGTCGCCAATGAGCATGCTGAAAAGCTCTGGGATGCACTATTTGCTGCAGGGTCAGCAGAAGGGATTAAGCCTATCGGCCTGGCTGCCCGTGATACCCTTCGCCTGGAAATGGGCTACTGCCTTTACGGAAATGATATAGATGATACTACCTGTCCCATTGAGGCTGGTCTCGGCTGGGTGACCAAGTTCAGCAAGGTATTTACCAATTCGGAGGCCTTACAGCAACAGAAAGAAAGCGGTGGTAAGCAAAAACTGGTAGGTGTGCTGATGGTAGACAAAGGTATTCCGCGTAGAGACTACGAAATCTTCAATGCTGATAATGAAGTGATCGGTAGGATAACTTCCGGTACACAGTCGCCGGTACTGAAGCAGGGTATCGGGATGGGCTATGTAGCCAAAGATTTTGCCAAAACTGACACTGAGGTATTGGTAGG
>CAZFFW010000127.1:0-16506 GCA_964518125.1 uncultured Porifericola sp. | reverse complement strand
ACACTTTTCAGCTTGAGGGTATTGGAGGTAAAATGGTAGTAACGCTGGTCGTCCAGCAGCACGATGATAAACCAGCCCAGGTTGGCCAGGGCTACTGCGAGGCGCCAGTCAAAAGAAAGCTGAAATTTATTGGCGAAGAAAATAACTAAAGTGGCAAGGTTTAGCAGGATTAATTCAGCAAGCAAATAGAGAATAATTACGCGTTGTTTTTTGATCTTCATGAGCGTAAGAAAAATGGTCTGGTTGATAGTTTAGCAAAAAAGGAATTGTCAAAAATGTATAATTCCTTTAAACTATTTGTTAGTCTGGCGAATTTTGATCTTCAACATTGTAAATTAACAAATATTTGAAAAAGCGCACCCTAAATAAGCATGTCTTTTTTAGTTGAAAAAACGATTAAATGTTTAGTACTACTTTATACTAGAATAAGAAAAAACGATTGGGTTTGTAGGGATATTTACGGGCTAAAGATGAATAGTAGCTACTACTTTTTACCTGATGTACTCATCATTTACCTGCCGCTATCTTTTTCCCGAAGTCTTCGGAAAGGTTTCGCCACAGAGAATGAATGTGCCACTGCTCGTAGCTACGGTTATCATACTCGATAAGGGTAGCCGGTCCGTGGATGCGGTAGTATTTTGCTTCACGCTGCCCCTTGTCACCCGCCCAGGCAAAGTGAAGGTTTTTCATACCGGCTTCTTTGATTTTCTGCATTTCCTGCTCTGCCAGTGCAAAGTGCAGGTTGTATACCCAGGCCCGGACCAGCATTTCCAGGTCATTTTGCTGGGCCGCTGTCATTTTAGAAGCAGGCAGGCCATACATTTTGCTGGTATGTGGCTCATCTCCCTGCCGGGTGAGGATATCATCCGGCATCTTTCCTTCCATACGGGCAGTTGCCTCCTGCTGCTGGTCCAGGGAGTTGATCAGGCGCCAGGCGATATCAGATTCTTCATCCATGATACTATAGCCGGCATAGGGTCCTTCCATAATCTCTCTGGGGTCTACTCCTACAAACAATGGCGTAACACTGATACCATCCGGACTGAGGCTGAAATTAAGCGAGAGGTGGTGGCCTTCAAAGCGCCATCCCCAGGTGTCATCCCGCTCAGGGTTGCCGAAGATAGAAAGGTAGTAGAAATCATGCCCATACATGGTGCGGTCAGTGATCAGCCCGTCTTCTTCAAATACATCCATACGGTGCTGCTCATCCTGCCGGATAATGGTCTGGGCCTTCAGGTAGCCCTGGGCGCTCAGGCCAGTCTGCAGCAGGGCATGGAGTGCCATCTTCTGACGGTCGTTCATTTTGCCCAGCGGCAGCCCCTGACGGGCAAAACTATGGGTAGGCAGGTTATTCCAGTCCTTACGGTTGGCATCTGCATAAGGAATCTTGACTTGATCAATCTGCTCCTGGTAGAGAATCTTCAGGAGGTTATGCGCGGCCTCACGCATATTGCTTTTGACCTGCTCTACCGGATCAAAGGTCTGGGAAGTAACAGGTTGATAAGTCAGAAACAGGCATAGAAAGAAGATGCTGGTAATATGTGTTCTCATCGTAGCTTAGGTAAAAAAAACATGCTCAACCTGAAAAATAACAAAAATCAGCCAGCTATCTAAATAGACTTCACATGACTTCGCCAAAGTTTTGGAAACCTTGGCGAAGGACAATCATGCATACTGCTACTGGTGCTGTTCTCTCAGCAGGTCGTTGACAGTTTTGACGGGATTGAAGGTTTCAATAGGCACTTCCACAAAAATGGTATTCCAGTCAGACATACTGCCATTCCAGAGACCGGGAAGTTCCAGGGCCTTCAGTTCTTTACCATCCTTGGATTTGCGGGAAATAAAGCCGGTCAATGGGTCTATGAAACGGCCCAGATCAAACTTATTTTCCTCAAAATCTTTGAGTGAGCAGACAATATCCACCGGATTAAAGTGGGTGGCATTCCTGAAAATATCTATTTGCCCGGCATCATCGGTATTCACCTGGGCGCTTTCAACGATCTGCAAAGAGGTACTGTCATCGCTGTTTTGTGCCCAGAATGGGCCTCCACCGGGTTCGCCTTCGTTTTTCACCATACCGCACACCCTGATCGGCCGGTCCAGTTTCTGGAAGAGATAGGCGACCTTCTCGTTGTCTTCCATGGTGCTGAATACCTGCGGTGAAAGCGTACAGAGCTGGTTTTCCACGAAATGCTGTATTTCCGCTATTTTTTCAGAAGACAGGTCTTCCGACTCATGGATCAGGCGCAGGTATTCAAAGATGATATCCTGGTAACTCAGCAGTATCCCGCCCAGCATTTTTTTATGCTCGTAGGTAATGTCTTTGATATTGTCAGGCACCACATTGTCAATATTCTTGATAAAGACAACGTCTGCTTCCAGGTCATTGAGGTTTTCAATCAGGGCGCCATGTCCACCGGGGCGAAGCAGGATGCTGCCGTCTTCATTGCGGAAAGGCTGATTGTCCAGGTCTACTGCTACGGTATCCGTAGAGGGTTTCTGCTCGGAAAAGGAGATGTAGTAGGTAACGCCAAATTCCTTTTCGTAAGAAACCTTTACCTCCTCAATATGCTGTTCAAAGTCGTGGCGGTGTTCAGGTGATACCGTAAAATGCAGAAAAACTTCGTTCTTGTCGTTTTTACAGTAATTGGCGCCTTCTACCAGGTGTTCCTCTACCGGCGTACGCGTGGTATCAGCGTAGCGGTGAAATTCCAGCAGACCTTTGGGTAAGTTGCCGTAGTTCAGGCCATCCTCATCCAGCAAGGTGGTCAGTACGCTCACATATTTTCGTTGAAGTATGGCTTCGCTCAGGCTTATGCCGTGTTTTTCCTGGTATTTATCTTTCAGACTGTCATAGAAGGCAAAGTTTTCTATGTGTTTGAAGAAATCAAATACCGGGCGAAGTTTCTCGTCACTGATGAGTTGCTGGTATTCCTGCTCACTTCCCTGGTAGCTGCCCACGAAGCCGAAGAGTGTTTTGAACATGCGGCTGGCTGCTCCTGAGGCGGGTACGAATTTTTCCACCTTGTAGCGGGGGGAATTCTTTTCGTACTTTTCAATATAGTTATTTTTCAGCCTATCGTCTACCCGCAGTATGCCGTCATTGATGGTAGCGGCTTTGACAATGGTAAGGTAGGGAAAGCCTTCTTCAAACTGCTGAATCTGCTGTTTGATGGTGTCAATATTGGCACCGTATGTTTTGAATTGTGCTAAATCTCTATCGGAGAACATAAAAAAAATGTTATTCAGGTTAAAAAGATGTCGTTGCCTGAAATTAGTAATAAAAGCCGGTTTTGCATAATAGCCCCCCACAATTATCAAGTAGCGCAGCCTGATCCTGGTGGAGTGATAGCTGTTCCATATGCCGGAGGGGGTGTTTTTGGTCAGAAGGAAAGTGCACCATCCACACTCAGTACGCTACCACTGATGAAGGAGGCTTCTTCAGAGGCCAGGAAGCAGTAGGCATTGGCAATGTCTTCAGGCGTGCCTACGCGGCCCAGCGCGGTTTTCTCCCGCATCATCTGTATGACTTTTTCCGGAATGGTTTTGACCATATCAGTAGCGATGAACCCGGGCGCAACAGCATTTACGGTGATATGATATCTCCCCAGTTCCCGTGCCATGGTTTTAGTCATACCGATGACCCCTGCCTTGGTGGCGGCATAGTTGGTTTGTCCGTAATTACCATAAAGCCCTACTACCGAAGAAGTATTGATGATCCGGCCCCGCTGCTGCTCAATCATGAAGGGAATTACTGCTTTGCTGCAGTTGAATACTCCTGTCAGGTTTACATCCAGTACTGCCTGCCAGTCTTTGAAGCTCATTTTCTGCAGGCTGGCATCGCGGGTGATCCCGGCATTATTGATCAGTACATCAATGCGCTGGTATGTATCAATGACATCCCTGGCTGCCTGCTCAGTAGCCTCGGGCCGGGTGGTATCCAGCAGGCTGAAGGATACATCGTAACCCTGGGAATTGATTTCGTTTCGGGTGGCTTCGCCCTTTTGCTGGTCTACATCCCAGATGATGACGCTGGCACCCTCCGCGGCAAACTTCAGTGCCGCCGCCCTGCCAATGCCGCTTGCACCACCCGTAATGATGACGGTCTTTGACTCAAATCTTTTCATCATGTAAGCAAATATTTGAATTTATCGGCTAAGATATGCCCGACGAACCGATAAACCAGCTGCCGGGAAGTTTTTTGTATCTATTGGACAAATGCTCGTTGGCAGTAATTGTATGTAGCGGAAACATGAATGAACTGACGATCAGCGGGAGGCAACAAAAAAAAGCGCCTGGAATTTCCAGACGCTTATATACTTGGAGAAATAATCTTTGGGCTTAATTATTTTTACCGCCAAAGATGCCCCTGATGACATCAATCAGTTTAGTTCGTTCTTTTTCCTTTTCTTGGGTCCGGGGTCGCCCGGGGACCTGCCGAACCTGTTCTTCGGCTCTTTCTGCCCTTTCCTGTCGGCGCTTTTCTTCGTCTCCGGCAAAAAGCCGCCACAGGAAGCCTCTGTCTTCTTCCAGCGTCTCTTTGTAAAAATCGCAGGAGAGCCTGGCCATGACGCGGCGCCCCGGATCAGCAAAACGGGCATTCTTGACCATTCCAAAATCAGGCTCCCGGTTTACCTGCTGCATAAATTTGGCCCAGATGGGCAGGGCGGTATTGGCTCCCTGTCCCAGGCTGGTACTCCTGAAGCGAATCAGTCGGGTAGGGCCACCTACCCATGCGCCAGCTACCAGTTTGGGCGTAGCTCCTATAAACCAGCCGTCGGCCTGTGCCTGTGTGGTTCCGGTCTTGCCGGCGATCTCATTACGAAGTCCGTAGGTATAGCGTAAACGGCGAGCTGTGCCGCTGTCCACTACATTCTTGAGCATCTGCACCATCATATCGGCACTTTCGCGGTCCAGCGCTTTATGGATGTCTGCTTTGTCTTTGGTAAAGTCAGCGATGACATTGCCAAACTGGTCTTCAATACCCAGCAGGTAGACCGGCTTCACCCGATATCCCCGGTTGACGAAGGTGCTGTAGACGGTAAGCATTTCGGTAAGCGTAAGATCAGCGGTACCCAACGCAATAGAAGGCTGGGCAGGAAGATCGCTTTCCACACCCATTTCACGCGCCAGTTGTGTGACCTTGCTTACGCCGGTCTTCATCATCAGGTCTACAGTGACAGTATTGACCGAATGTGCCAGGGCACCGGGCATAGAGTAATAGCCGGCGTATTCGTTGTTGGCATTGCGGGGTGTCCAGCCGTCATAGTCATCGTAGGTACGCAGTTCGTTACTGATATAATCGCAGGGATCATACCCATCTTCCAGCGCAGCGGCATAAACGATCGGCTTGAAGGTGGAGCCTACCTGCCGCCTGGCCATGATATGGTCATACTTGAAATACTCGTGGTTAATGCCGCCAACCCAAGCCTTAACGTGCCCGTTTTCCGGCCGCATCGCCAGGAAGCCGGCATTCAGAAACATCTGGTAGTAGGCGATAGAATCCAGCGGGCTCATCTGCTTGTCCTGCTCACCCTCCCAGGTAAAAACCTTCATGGGGAGTGGTTTTTTGAAAATGGCTTCTATTTCTTCATCAGTAGCGCCACCGGCTTGGAGGTGCTGGTAGCGTTTGCTCCTTTTCATCAAGTCCCTGAGATAACTGGCATCTTTTTCCCAGGGAGTACGGCCCTGCCAGTGTTTAAAGAAAGTGGCCTGCAGCTCTTTCATGTGCTCATGTACTGCTTTTTCCGCAAAAGTCTGCATGCGGGCATCTAAGGTAGTATAGATTTTCAGTCCGTCAGTGTAAATATTGTAGGGGGTACCATCCGGCTTAGGGTGATCATTCAGCCACTGCTGGACCTCGTGCCGGAGTTTTTCCCGGAAATAGGGAGCGGGACCTTCGTTATGGGAGACGTAGGTGTAGTCCAGCTTCATGGGTATAGACTTGAGCGAATCGGCCTGAAACTGCTTGATATAGCCATATTTAGCCATCTGGTTCAGTACTACGTTGCGGCGGCCCTGCGCCCTCTCCGGATGCAGGCGGGGGCTATAATAAGTCGTAGCCTTCAGCATACCTACCAGTACAGCGGCCTCTTCGGGACGAATATCTTTGGCTGATTTGTTGAAAAACCTTTTGGTAGCGGCCTCTATTCCGAAGACATTGCCGCCAAAGGGAACAGTATTGAGGTAAAGGGTCAGAATTTCTTCTTTGGAGTAGATTTCTTCCAGGCGTGTGGCGACAAAAATTTCCTTCAGCTTGTTGACTGGCATGCTCAGCAGCCAGTAGTCCTGGCGGGGAAAGAGGTTTTTGGCCAGCTGCTGGCTGAGGGTACTGCCACCACCGGAGCTCTCATTGCCCAGCATGATGCTTTTCACCAACACCCGCATCATACTGCGGTAGTCTATGCCTTCGTGCTTGTAGAAACGCGAATCCTCCGTCGCCACCAGTGCGTCCATAATGGAAGATGCAATATTTTCGTAGCGGGCATTGGTGCGGTTTTCTATGTAATACTTGCCAAGCAGCTCACGGTCAAAGGAGTATACCTCCGAGGCATTATAGTTTTTGATATTGCGCAGTTGCTGCTCATCGGGCAGTTTGCCAAAAAAGCCCATATGTACCAGGATGATCAGTCCAATGCCGGAAAGCAGTATTCCGAGAAAGGAAAAAAAAGCCAGCCTGGTCCACTGACGCCAGCCAAAATGCCTGATGGTACGATATCCGGCTTTCAGAAAATTAACGATCAGCCGGTACAGCCAGCGTGAATATTTGACTAAGATTTTCTTCACTTTATGGTTCAATGCAAGTCGGTTTTGATAATTCAGTATACACTATTACGTCAGCAGTTGCTTTTTGGTATATTTTTGTTGTTGTAGCCTGCTCTGTAAAACTAAAGCTAAACAAAGCTTCAGAAGGCTTAATTCCCCCCAGTGCTTTACTCAACTTACTTTTTTTGGCATATTGGCTTCTGTTTGACAACACAGCCTTACATTTTACTAACCAACTAAAAGCAAATTTTAACACATGAAGCACTACATTTTGTTTTGCCTGACCTTATTGTTTTTTGTAAATACCAGCCTTGCGCAGAGTCAAGAGGAGCTACTACAGGAGGTTTCTTCACTACAGGAGGAAATAGATGACCTGCGGCATAATTTTGATGTGCTGGAAAAAACCATTGATGACCTGCACTGGCGGCAGCAGCTGGAGGGCTATGCCTTTGTAGACAAAGTAGAACTCACCGGCCCTCCCAAACGCGTAGAAAAAAATCCTACCGGGCAGGGAGCCGGAAATCCATTACGCTTCAAGGCTTATGTTTTCATGCCCGATAACCTGGACCCCTCAGCCAAATATCCGCTGCTGGTGCTGCCGCACGGAGGGGTACACAGCGATTTCAATACCTTTTACATCCACATCATCAAAGAGCTGATGGCCCAGGAATATGTGGTGGTGGCACCGGAATACCGGGGCAGTACCGGCTACGGTAAAGGCTTTTACAGAACCATTGACTACGGCGGGCTGGAAGTGGAAGATGTGTACAGCAGCCGCAACTACATGCTGGAAAACTATGACTTCATTGACCGAAACCGGGTAGGTATTTTTGGCTGGAGCCACGGTGGGCTTATTTCACTCCACAATATCTTTGAACATCCGGACGCCTATAAAGTGGCTTATGCCGGGGTGCCAGTCAGCGACCTGATCGCTCGCATGGGCTACAAAACCCAGGGCTATCGTGATCTTTATTCAGCAGATTTTCATATCGGCAAAACGGCCTATGAGGATGTGGAGGAATACCGCAAGCGCTCACCCGCCTGGCAGGCGCACAAACTGCAGACCCCGCTGCTCATCCACACCAATACCAATGATGAGGACGTCAATGTCTTTGAAGTAGAACACCTGATCAAAGCGCTGAAAGCTGAAGGAAAAAAATTTGAATACGAGATCTACGAAGATATTCCCGGAGGGCATGCTTTTGATCGGATAGATACGCAGAAAGCCAAGGAGATACGTCTCAAAGTATATGGTTTCCTGGCAGACTACCTGAAGCCTAACCGTACTTTCAGGAATGTAAAGGAACTGCACCAGGCCAGCTATCTGCCCAGGTAATGGAGTGGACCGACGTACTGATCGTGATCGGAGCCGGCTTTGGGGCTGGCTTCATCAATACTGTGGCTGGAGGAGGCTCCCTGATTACCCTGCCGGTACTGATATTCCTGGGGTTGCCTCCCGCAGTAGCCAATGCTTCCAACCGGGTAGCCATTTTTGCGCAAAATATTTTTGGCGTACTTGGTTTCAAAAGTAAGGGCGTATCAGCTTTTCCCTTCAGTATCTGGCTCAGCCTGTCGGCACTGCTGGGTGCAATACTCGGCGCCCGCATAGCCGTAGATATTGATGGCGATCTGTTCAATAGGATACTGGCGGTCGTCATGATTGTGGTGGTCATCTTTACCATATTCAACCCCAACAATAAGCCAGGTGAGGTGCTGGAGAGAACCGGTAGAAAACACACGCTCATCAGCGTAGCATTTTTTTTCCTGGTGGGCGTTTGGGGTGGATTTATCCAGGCGGGCGTAGGCTTCCTGATCATCGCCGTACTGACTTCTGTAAATCGTTTTTCGCTGGTAAAAAGTAACAGTGTCAAAGTATTTGTGGTACTGGTCTACACGGTGGCAGCGCTGGCAGTTTTTATTATTGAGGGGCAGATCAACTGGCTGTATGGGGTAGTGCTGGCCGTTGGAAACTCTGCCGGGGGCTGGGTGGCATCCCGCTGGTCGGTAGCGAAAGGGGATAAGTGGGTGCGGGTATTCCTGCTGGTAACCGTGATTGCCCTGGCGGTAAGACTGTGGTTTTTTAGCTAAAAAAAAAGGCGCCCGAAGGCGCCTCCTCATTTCGTGAATGATCTGGTCTAATGCATCACGAGCTTCTGGCTCTTCCGCTGATTACCCATCCTGAAGTTAACAATGTAGAGTCCTTTGGGCAGGAAACTCAGGTCGGTAGTCTCTTTCAGGTATTCCTGTCCCTGTATCTGGTAGACTGTGTTGCCCATCTTGTCGTGTACCGAGATCGTGATATCCTGCTGCTGGTCTACCATTGCCTCCAGGTTGACGATCCCCGAACTATAGTTGGGATATACCTGGGTGTGGGTAAAAGAAGCCATGCCGCTGGGATTCAACTCCATGTTGATCCTGGCACCGGATAGCATACCGTCAGTTGATGAGGGTGCACTGGCGGTGGCAGTACGGATCTTGTTGTCAGGTCCCTGGAGAACCCAGGTGCGGGTTTCACCAGCCTTGAGCATTACGTAAAAAGCTTCCTTAACCCTGCCCGGATGAAACTCAGTGACCTGTCCCCTGTCCTGTGGCTCGGGCAGGAAGCGGTTTTTCTCACCTACGGGAATGATCAACATACTTTCATTGGTGTTTTCATAGCCAAAGTACGCTTTGAAAGCATCTGCCTCAGCGTCATATTCCAGTTCTTCGGCGATCGGGATGAGCGGATTCTGGGGGAATGGAAGTTTGTACACTTCCCGCATGGCTACATCAGCCTGAATGAAGCCCCGGCCGGTACGAAAGTCAAAACCTTCGTCAAAACCCTGGGTCTGTGGATCGTCCATGTCTATGGCTGAGCGCTTCAGGGCCCTCTCAACTTCCTCCGGCACGATGGAACCCAGCGATGCCTCTACCATCAGCGCAGCGATAGCGGCAGCATGTGGCGCAGCGGCAGAGGTACCGAAGAAGTTCGGGAAGTTATCCGGTTCTTTGGTGCCGGGGATTGAAAACGACAGGTTGTTTCCGAAGAAAGTAGTATTCACACCGTCTGTTGCCACAAATTCAGGCTTATTCCGGATCTTTGGCTCAGGCTGAGGGTCTCCGTTTTTCTGAAAAAGGATAGGGGTGCCGCCTTTGGAGGAAAAGCCATTGATTATGGGTCTTTCCAGGTTATCGTTAAACTTTGGCGTATTAAACCAGGCAGTAGCGCCTACTGCCATGGCACCTACGGCATTGGGGTGACCAAAAATAGTTGAACTCTGGGTATCGTACTCAATGGGTTCAGCTTCACCAAAATTGATGTACTTGATAAGGCCGGGATCAGGTCCTTCATACTTGACAATCAGCAGGTCCACGATCAGGTCCTGATCAGTAGGGTTGATGATGCCACCCCATTCAACCGGGTCAAAACCAATATTGGGATCATTGAAAGCAAATATGAGGTCCAGTTCAGGCAAGATCAGGTAGTAGTCCAGGTCAGTATCGGCACCTACCTGACCACTGGCAGAAAAGGCGGGATCCTGCCATTGCAAGGACAGGGTGAGGCTGCTGATAAAGCCTGAAGGAGATACTTTAGGCAATAAAAAACGCTGGTACACATCACCTCCGGAAAAATCATGGGCAAAGCCAAGTTCATTACCTTCTTCGTCCACCAACTTAAAGCCCAGGTTATTGAAGGCATGCTCGTAAGACATGGTGCCCGAGTTACCGGCTGAGGAGAAATAAGACACGCCCTTTTTGGTAACCTCATCTGCTGCCTGGGCAATAATGCCATCCTGGAAAAAAGGAGAAGTCAGGTATCCCACATCATCTACGATTACATCGCATCCTGCCTCTTCCAGGTCCAGTATACCCTGAGCAAAACTGGCCGAGCCCAGGAATGCGGTATGGAAGAGCAGGTCTGAACCGGGAGCTACGTCATGTATGATCTCAGCCATGGCCCGGCCTTCATCAGAACCACCTCCAGGCAGGTCGAGCAGCACCTCCACCCCTTCTTCAGGGAGGTCGCCACTGGCAATACCATCCTGCTCGCCGTCCAGGTTATTATAGCTGTCAGACAGGATACCGATGCTGACGCCCTCTCCGCTAAGACCATAAATACGTCGGGCTTTGGCCGATCTGAGGGCTTCATCCCCGCGGCTCGTCACTGCGCCCTGCCGGGTTTGCGGCCGTACTGCCGGGCGTACTTTTTTGAGCGTAGCCACATTTTCCAATTCGTTCAGCTTATCCATTGGGAAAAGGCCGGAAATCACGTGTTTGTACTGACTACTTTGCTTCAGGCCCATTTTCATGAGGTCCTGATGGAGCTTATTTACCTGACCGGGATCGGCAAGGGCCTCAATGACAACATATTTATCGTCATAAACAGGGGTCAGTTCCTCTTCAATGAAATCTTCTTTGGTCCATCCGTCAGAGGAAGCCTGTCGAGCGGAGCGCATTTGATAATGTTCCCTGATATCCAGCAGTTTTTTGGTGACTTTAGCGTCAGTAGGGGACTTCTGCTGCCGGTAATTGTCTAGAACGATGGTTTTCTGCGCATTGGCCGATAAGGCAGAAAAAAAACATAAAGAGAGCAGACAATACAAAAACAGCCGCCGCTTTCCGTGCAGGTAGTGTTGGTTCATAGTTGGATTGGTTGATAGTTAAAAAATTAGTGCTTATACCTACAATATAGTTTCCTTAAATGTGAAAGCAAAATCGATCTAAAGTTTAGCTACCAAAATGTCCTACTTTATCTGACTTCTTCGTAAAACTTCTTCAGACGATAAGGTGAAACACCCGCTACCCAGAGCAAAAAAATTCCTATGTAGATAGCATGTGCCTTCCAGAATCCCCAGTAAACAATACGGCGGTCAGAGGTATAGACTCTCTGGCGAATTTGTTTGATCCTGCCCAGCCGGTTCATTTTGCGGCAAAGGTCTGCCTCTTCCATGATCGGAAGATCGGCATCAAAGCCACCCACCTGAAAGAAATCATTTTTTCGGCAGAACATCACCTGATCACCAAAAAGAAGCCGCATTCCTTTAAAAAGACACTGATAAGGGCTGTAGAGGAGCGGCCCGAAGTAGGTTTTGCTGAAGTTGAGCCAGGTAGTGAACCAGTGGGTTTTTCCCGCATAACCCATAATCGCAATAAATCCTCCGAGGGCGATACGGTCATTTTTAAGTGTATCATCAAGCATGGCTACCAGCCTGAGTGGTACCATGGTATCAGCATGCAGGAAGCAGATAATTTCGCCAGTTGCCGAGCTTGCACCGCTGTTGAGCTGAAATGCACGCCCGGATCTCTGGCAACAAATGACTTTTACGGGATAGCTCCGGCAGATGTCCAGTGTATGGTCAGTGCTACCTCCGTCGACGACGATAATTTCGTGCGGTGCGGGATCAAGTTCCTGAAGGTGCGTAAGTGTCTGACGGATATACTTTGCTTCATTGAGGGTAGGTATGATAATGCTGATTCCTGGCATGGTAAAACAAAGGATCAAGTGACTGACTTATTAGCAATAAACAGACATGTGTTATGCTACATAAATATTTTTTAAGCTTTTTATGTTTGGTCATTTTTTTACCAGCTTATTCCCAGGAACTGGAAGACCCTTACCGCTTCTCGCAGGTGTCCAACCTGGATTTTGACATAAGGCAAGGGGCGCTGCTGATGCAGTTAGACTATCATCATGTCCATCGGCTGAATCCGGAAAACAGGTTTCGTATGGGTTATGGTGTGGCACTGATGCAGTACCGTGGCTTTAATGATGTTGATTACCGCACCAAGGAAGCGGAACAGGACATTAACCTGGGTCTGGATACCCTGCAGGTGGAGAATCCCTCCATTGCTGCCCTAAATCTTTTTTTGCTGGTCAACTATGCCCCCAATGATCGTGTGGACTTTGGATTTGCCATTGATGTGGTAGGCGTAGGATGGGGCAAGCCCCAGGATGCAGTGCTGGCCAGTGGTCCTGAAGATCCCCAGCCAGTAGGGGCAATCGCTGATCCGGTAAACTTTAACTCCTCGTTGTTTTCTTCAGGTTCCTGGCGGTCACAGTTTCATCTTCGCTACTGGCTTTTTCCCAGGATCGCATTGCATACGGGGCTTACTTACTGGACTTCGGCCTATGAAGTACAGGAAGATCTCAACCTGGAGCAGGATGTATTTACGCACAGAAGCTTTCTCTGGCGGGTAGGCCTTAGTTTCCGATGGGGATATGAGACGTTCTGACAAAAGCAAAAGGCGGAAAAAATCCGCCTCCTGCTCTTATGTCCAAATACACCAAACTTACAAAACCATGATTTTTTGCTGCAGGCGTTCTCCCTCTGTTCCGGTAGCCACCAGCAGATAAGTACCGGGTCTGATGAAGGAGGGAAGCGAAAGCTGCAGGATTTGCTCGCTTACCTGCCGGGTTAAAACAACTCTACCAGTCAGGTCAAGGATTTGAATCTCGGCTACTCTAATGCCTGTTCGCTGAACGTTAATTTCTTTGTTTGTCACCGGATTGGGGTAAATATTAAGCTCCGGCTGTACCAGGCTGTCATGAAACACGCTGATGATGCGGTGGTACTCTACGAAGCCGTCAAAGTCAGTGGCTTTGAGGCGGTAGAATGCCTGGCCCTGCAGCGGGAAATGGTCAGCAAAGCTGTAGGCCACTTCGGCGGTAGAATTACCTTTGCCCTTTACTTCACTTATGGCTGTGAACTGCATGTCAGGACCAGCCCTTTCTACGGTGAAGAAATCAAAATTCTCTTCCCAGGCAGTGACCCAGTCCAGCTGGATTTTACTGTTTTGGCTTTCTGCTGCAAAACTTAGTAAATCAATCGGTAAAACTCCTTCGCCACTCCCCTGAAAGCTGCCTCCGGTATTCATACCACAGTCACCATCAGTACAATAAATCATAAAATCACTACAGATTTGCTGGCTTGCGTTCGCTCCTTCCAGTTCTTTAATCATATCTCCGATGGTGATTTCCTGAGAACCGCAGATGGTAGCAGCAGTACCATAAATGTAGAGGTCATCCCCAACTGAGAATTTTCCATTGTTGATGGTTTCTGACTTTCCAGCTACGATGAAGTCATCTTTCAGGTTGACCTGACTACCTTCAAGAGCAATTACATTGGAAGTTGCCATGTAGTGCTGATCAAGCCTCAAATTTCCACCCCGTTTGATGGTTACCTTGCCATCAGTAAGTACACGGAAGTAGGTGGATACTAAAGTCCCGCCTTCATCTATGGTGACATTACCTGCCTGATAGAAAAAAAACTGACTTTCATTGGGCGCATTGGTATAGCCAAGGCTGGCCGGGGTAACATTGTCTATTCCGTTGGCATCTCTCTGGTCTATAGTAATAATACTACCATTAAGAATGACCACATGATCGTTATATCCTGGGGTGCTTCCTGCGGTGGGACCATTACCATTAGACCTGAAAGTCCAGGAATTAAGGTCACTCCAGTTTCCACCTCGGTTACGGCTATAGTAAGTCTGCTGTGCCAGTAGTTCGGTAAGCGGGAGCAGAGTTAAAACATTGGTAAGAAGTAGCGCTATTGTAATAATTAGCTTATGCATAGGTACATATGTAATATTTTATGCTAAAATAGCAATAAAATAATAAACTACAGCTATAGTACTATAAATTTATTTATTTTTAATATTGATAAAATGTAAAATATCTTGAAAACGAGGCTTTATCTATGGTAAAGATGCTTTTTTTAGCTTAGGGTTAACTTGTAAGTTTTTTATTAGGTATGAAGGATATGTAGGGAAAAAATAAAATTCAGAACTTGACAGAGAAATTTTGAGCAGTGGTATAACACCAAAAAGCAGGAGGCAGAAATGATCCACCTCCTGCTCCTATGTCCAAATAAACCAAACCTATAATACCATGATCTTTTGCTGAAGTTTTTCACCGTCAGTACCGCTGGCTACCAGCAGATATGTACCGGGCCTTATGAATGAGGGAAGCGAAAGCTGTCGGATTTGCTCGGTTACCTGACGGAAGAAGACCACTCTGCCGGTAATATCCACAATCCGTATTTCAGCTAGCTTCAAATGGTTAGCATTGAAATTGATTTGCCGATGTGTGACCGGGTTCGGATAGACGCTGAATTCAGGTTGCACAAGGCTATCGTGGTATACACTGATGATGCGGTGGTATTCTACGGATCCGTCAAAGTCAGTGGCTTTGAGGCGGTAAAACGCCTGACCATTAAGAGGACTGTTATCGGTGAAGCTGTAGGCTACTTCAGCAGTAGAGTTCCCTTTACCCTTTACTTCACCGATAGCTTTGAATACCCGATCGGTACCGGCTCTTTCTATGGTAAAGAAGTCAAAATTCTCTTCCCAGGCGGTTGTCCAGTCCAGGTAGATGTTACCTTCTGACGATACACCTTCAAAGTGCAGCAGTTCTACGGGCAAAGGGGCTTGCCCACTTCCCATGAAGCTGCTACCTGTGCCCATTCCACAGTTTCCGTCGCAGATGATGGGAAAAGAATCACAGACTTGCTGGCTTGCGTCGGCCTGGTTAAATTGCTGAATCTCTCCTTTTATTTGTATTTCGCCCTGACCACACAGGATAACATCATTATTATAAAAGTAAATATCGTCACCTATTTCTGCAGAGTTGTTGATGATTGCCTGGCTATTGTCCAGAAGAATCAAATCATCATCAATTTCAAAGTTCGCAGTTTCCATTACCAATAGCTGGTTTAGTACAATCAGATCACCATCTACTTCCATCGTCCCTCCATTATTGATGGTGAGAATGCCGGATATCATGACAGACTCATCAGGTGAAATCAGGCGGCCGCCTTCCCGTATGGTGATATTGCCGATTTGATAAAACGCACGTTGATTATCTGAGGGAAACCCTCTGAATCCCAGACTTCTGGGAGATACTCCTCTTTCTCCATTCGCATCGTCGTCATCAATTGTAATCGTACTACCGCTTAGTATCACCACTTCATCTTCTCTTCCGGGAGCAGATGGAGTTCTGACTCCGGCGCCACTGGGGTTAAAGGTCCAGGAAGAGCGGTCACTCCAATTTCCTCCTCTATTCCTGCTGTAGTATATGTTTTGACTAAAAAGAGGTCCAGCAGTAAATACTAATGCAATGCAGCTAAGAATAATTTGTTTATATAACTTAATCATAACAAACTTATGTAATATTTATGTTAAATATATTAATAGTTATATAAATAATCAATTATATTATAATATTTTGATAATCTATGTGATAATTTATCTCTGCCAGAGCTTACTGGAGGGGTTTGAAAACAAAAAATTGAGAATGTTCAGCAAAAAAATACGCTGCAAGTATTTTTTTAGGTTTCAATTTCAGACAGAAATATATACCTGGTCTGTGAAGTTTTAGTCTTGCATTTAAGAGCAGAAAAAATAAAAGGCGGGGATTCCCCGCCTTTTGACATGCATTGACTAATTGTTAAACCAAACCTATAAAACCATGATCTTTTGCTGTAGTTTGTCTCCCTGTGGGTTGGTGATGATGAGCAGGTAAGCACCGGCCCTGATCTGCGAGGGGAGGCTGAACTGCCTCGTATCTTCTGTCACTCTCTCTGAGAACAGCACCTTTCCTGACAGGTCCATAATTTTGAGTTCTTCGGGAGTGAAGCCCTGTGTGCTGATGCTAAGCTGCTGGTCACGCAGCGGGTTGGGGTATACCTGTAGAGAAGCGCTGGCCAAAGACTCTGTATACACACTGATGATGCGGTGGTATTCTAAAGTGCCGTCAAAGTC
>CAZFFW010000126.1:0-16721 GCA_964518125.1 uncultured Porifericola sp. | reverse complement strand
TGGGAAAAAACAGATGGGCAGAATGGAGAAATTATGCAGCTGGATGCCGGCTTTGGTGCAATTACGGCTGTCACAGAGCTGCTGTTGCAAAACCGGCCAGATGGAATCCATGTGCTGCCCTCTCTGCATCGCGACTGGGAGACCCTTAGTTTCGAGAATCTGGGTGCAGAAGGTGCCTTCCGCATCAGCGCTAAAGTAGAAGAAGGAAAAGTATCAGAAGTAAAGGTAAAAAGTATGGCCGGAGGGCCGCTCAGACTGGTACACAACCTGGGCGAAAACTGGAGCATGAACGGACAGACACAAAGCGGCAGCCTACTGGAGAAGAATTGTACTCCCGGAGAAGAAATTATGCTGAGGAGGTTATGATTGATTGAATGTAGCAGGCAAGTTACAGTCAAAATGAATAATGAATGAAACTTCTATTACTGCTGCTATTTCCCTTGACACTTATTGCCCAGGAAATACGTATTGCTGATTTTCCTGCCGAACGATACCAGGGAGGAAAAGATGCCTTCTATCGTTATCTGGCTAAAAATCTGAAATATCCGCTGGAAGCTCGGCAAAGTGCCCGTATAGGTACTGCAATCGTTGGATTTACACTTAGTGCTGAAGGTAAACTTCAAGACCTTGAAATTGTCAATCCCCTGGGAAAAGGAATTGATGATAATATCAGACAGGTTTTTTCAGAGATGGCAGATCAATGGATCGCCTCTCCCGGAGATGCAGTAGTGCGTATATACCTCCCGATCTCTTACACACTCAATGGGAAACCATTTTATAGGATAATCCCACAGGATGATCAATTCATTAGTGAAGTTATTGTAAATGGCTATGGAGCGTTAAGGTATAGCTATGACAGTCGGGAGCAATTGATTAACAAAGTCTACAAATATATTGACCGAAAAAAATATAAAAGGGCTCTTATTTTTGCTGATGAGCTTATCCGGCGTGATCCTCTGAACAAAGAATGGTACCTGCTCAGGAGCAGCATCAACGAAGCAAAAGGAGATAATGAAGCAGTTTGTCAGGATCTGACCAAAATACAGGTATTCTTAAATTTCCCGGTAACACAGGAACTAATGCAGACTTACTGCCGCTAAAATGGTCAATTATGAATAGAGTGGCTTAATGGTGCTCTTCGCCAACAGCGAGTATAGGTAATTGGAAGAACCCGAAATGGCTTTTCCCGGGATAAGTCCGGGTAACCTGCTCCCCCAGTTTATCGCCTACCACTATTCCATCAGCATGGAGGAAGTCCTCCGCTTCATATGCTTCTTTCATTAGCAGGTCGGGAAAGGCGAATCCTCCAGGAAGCCTGTAAAGTTTAACGATGTAATCCTGAGCGTATTTTTGGTAGACCTCTTTTCTGTATTCCAGAGAATAGTGCTCGTGGAACAAAAAAGAAAATGAATATGGCCTGTTGTACATACAATTAATTTTTCTGAATATACCTTTAGCTCTCCCAAAAAAATAACCTGATGTAATGATCAACGGAAAAAGCAGTGGGAAATAGAAAAAATGATAATTAGTACGGACTGTAGGCTAGGTAGTATGAATTAGGGTAGCTCAGACCAGCACATAGCAGGCTTAAGTTATTGTATATAGGTATTTACCGAAGGAAAATAGTAGCTGTAAACACAGCATATGAGGAATATAGCTACCTAAAACTGCCCTATGACTTTTTGCCTGCTCAAACAGAGCAGATTTACAGCTTTTCGTATAAGACCGGCCTATACCTGCGGGGTTCGCATTAAAATCCAAAACATTTATATAGGACAGTAACTTATTTTTTCATGATTGACAGAAACAGCTCACTTGAGGAAATTCTTGACCATGTATGGGGCATGCTAAGCCGGGGCGGAGCCGATGGGAGGCATCCCTTTCACTTTCCGGTATTGGCTACTTTTAATACCCAAAGTGTACAGCAGCGTACGGTAGTACTGAGAGAGGTGATCAGGCCAGCCGGGCAACTGCTGGCTTACAGCGACATACGTACGCAGAAAGTCGCCGATATCCGGGAAAACGGGCAGGCAAACTGGCTTTTTTATGATCACTCATCAAAAGAACAAATCAGGGCAACAAGCAAGGTAAACCTGCATCACCAGGATGAGGTAAGCCAACAACACTGGGATAATATTCCTCCCTCCAACAGGGGTGATTATCTGGGTCCTCATCCACCAGGCAGCGCATCAGACAGTTACGAAAATAATTTACCGACAGCTTTCCAGGAGGAGCCTACGCAGGAGAATACTGCGCATGGATTTGATAATTTCGGTATCATCCTGAGCACCGTTACAGAAATTGATTTCCTTAAGCTGATGAAAGGAGGGCACTTACGCTGCCGGTTCAGTAGGGAGGGTGATACATGGAAAAGGCGCTGGATAGCGCCTTGATCAATCAGGTGAAGGAAAAGACTCCGGTAAATATTAAAACCAGCGTCACGATTAATAAAACCGTCAGTAGTATGGTAACCGGGCCATCAGCGATTACACGCATCAGATCTTTCATAGAAAATTAAATTTAAATGATCATTTTTTCGTCGTCGCTAAGTTCTTCATCCAGTTCATATTCTTTGTCTTCCTGAGATACAGAGAGCACATGTGTCACCACAATTCCTCCGATCACACCGATAAGACAGGCAACAACCCAGGTGAAAATTTCTAATCCGTCAGTACCGTAAGCGTCAAACATAATGGTATAAGTGATTTATGATTTCAAATTTTAGAACGTCAATTCATGCCATAGGATTCACCAGACGGGCGCAATTTTACCCAATTTACCCATCATTGACAATGTATTGTTCACTTTTTTGGTACTTTCCGGCTCAGGGCGCTAGCCGGAGGCCTAAGCTATTATGATCGTAGTAAATACTGCCCTAAATTGCACCCACATTATACGTTTACCGTATGTTGTTGGTATTAGCTGTGTAGATCGATAAGGCATGAAAACCTATTTAAGAATACTTTCCTTCGCAAGACCCTACGGCGAGTACATCCCTCAGTACCTGCTGTTTACTGTACTTTCCATCATTTTTGGCCTCATCAATTTTACGATGCTCATTCCGCTGTTGGAGGTACTTTTTAACCAGGTGGATGGCGGAGAAAGCACCCAGGTACTTACCAGGCCTGACTTTGCATTCAGCATAGATTACATACTGTCGCTGTTCAATTATTACTTTACCAGCGTGATAGAAACCAACGGTAAGGTTGGCGCGCTGGTTTTTGTGTGTACCATCATCGTCATATCAGTTTTCCTGACCAACTTATTCCGCTTTTTCTCAGGACTTACACTAGCCAAAATCAGGGCTAATACTATCCGAAAGCTCCGCATGCGCATATTTGACCAGGTGAGCCATCTGCACCTTGGTTATTTTTCTACAGAAAGAAAAGGAGATATCATGTCGCGCATCACCAATGATGTGCAGGAAGTGGAAAATTCGGTAGTGAGCACCCTGAAGGTAGTTTTCCGCGACCCGGCCACGATCATTGGCTTCTTTGCCGTGCTGTTCATCATGTCATTCAAACTTACGCTATTCACGCTGATCATCATGCCTATTTCAGGCACAATCATTTCGGAAATCACCAAACGTCTGAAGAAGAAGGCCATCCAAAGCCAGGAATCACTGGGCAGGCTGGTGAATATTCTGGATGAAACACTTTCAGGTATGCGTATCGTCAAGGCATTCAACGCCCGGGATTTTATCAGCGCCAAGTTCTCCCGGGAAGTTGATCATTATGCCGACATCAACGTATCTATAGCCAAAAAACAGGAACTGGCCTCTCCACTTTCTGAATTCATGGGCGTATTTGTGGTCACTCTCATACTACTTTATGGTGGCATACTGGTCCTGAACGATGACTCCCAGTTGGAGGCCAGTGAATTTATCACCTACATTATCCTGTTTTCACAGATCCTTCCTCCGGCAAAATCCATCAGCAATGCGATCAGCAGTATACAGCGGGGGCTGGCGTCTGGTGATCGTATTTTCAAAACCATAGATACTGTACCCCAGATTCAGGATAAACCTGATGCCCGCGAACTGCAGGGTTTTGACCAGCACCTCAGTTTTGAAAATGTCAGTTTTGCGTATGAGGCAGATGAAGTACTTAAAAACATTAATCTGACGATAGAAAAAGGCAAAACCGTGGCCATTGTAGGCCCCTCAGGCGGAGGTAAGTCTACCATTGCCGATCTTATCCCACGATTTTATGATCCTACCCAGGGACAAATCCTGATTGACGGCAGCCCGATTACCGACTTCAAGACTGAATCGGTAAGGAAACTGATGGGCATTGTGACCCAGGAGTCTATCCTCTTTAATGATACTATATTTAACAACATAGCTTTTGGCAAACCCGAGGCTACCGAAGAGGATGTCATCCGGGCAGCAAAAATTGCTAACGCCCACGATTTTATCATCAATACACCGAATCAGTACCAGACAGTAATGGGAGAACGAGGCACCAAACTTTCTGGTGGGCAGCGACAGCGTATCAGTATTGCCAGGGCAGTTTTGAAAAATCCCCCTATTCTGATACTGGATGAAGCGACCTCAGCTCTTGACTCTGAATCGGAAAAGCTAGTGCAGGAAGCCCTGACCAACCTGATGAAAAACCGTACTTCAATTGTCATTGCACACCGGCTCAGCACGATACAGCATGCCGACGAAATCGTAGTGGTACAGCAGGGCCGCATCATTGAGCAGGGCAGGCATGACGAACTGGTAGAATTGGGCGGATTGTACTACAAACTGAGCGAAATGCAGACGGTGTCTTAAAACAAGGGAGTTCTTTTCGCTATTCTAAGTATAATGAGTATTTTTTACGGAAACAATCATTAAGCATATGAAACCCTTCAGACTTACACTTTTCCTGATCCTGCTTTTTTACCACGCGATATTCGCAGGTGTAGCCCTCAACGGGGAATACAGCTGGATTACCAATAACCCGCAGACAGTACTGTGGATTACGTTAATTGGCCTGTTTCTATTTATCGCCATTTTTCTGATGGCTATCTATGACAGAAGGAATTTCAGAAAAAAAATAGCGAAACTGGAAGTGGAAAAAGATCAGATCAAGGCGAAAGTTTTCGATATGCAGCGCCGCAATGAAGAGATTGACGACTCTATAAAATCTTTTGAGTCTTCCATTGAGAAAAAAGATAAAGGCAAAGACATTGACCAAAACAACGGCTAAGTGCAGGATATTATCAGCAGTGAATTAAGAGAAGCCAGCCGGGTACTGGACCTGTTTTTAGGTGACCCGAAGAATATTGCCAAAATAGAAGCCGCTGCCCAACTTCTGGCCACTACCCTGAAAGACGGTAATAAGATTATCTCCTGTGGCAACGGTGGCTCCCACTGCGATGCCATGCACTTTGCCGAAGAACTCAGCGGCCGCTATCGCGAAAACCGACCGGCACTGGCAGCTATGGCTATTTCTGACCCCAGTCACATCAGCTGTGTAGGCAATGATTTTGGCTATCAGTATGTTTTTTCCCGCTATGTGGAAGGGCTGGGCAGGCAGGGTGACGCGCTGCTGGCAATCAGCACCAGCGGCAACTCACCCAATGTGCTGGAAGCAGCCAAAACTGCCCGGGCAAAAGGCATGCAGGTAGTAGCCCTCACCGGAAAAGAAGGCGGACAACTTGCTCCCCTCGCCGATGTTGAGATCAGGGTGGCACATATGGGTTTTGCAGACCGTGTGCAGGAGATACATATCAAGGTAATCCACATTCTCATTCTCCTGATTGAGAAACAACTGCTGTAAATTACTGGCAATACATACATTGGTTGTGAATGTATCATACAGTGTTTGTACCAGAGTCATTTCAGAATTTACTTGAGCAAAAATCTTAAGACTCTTCATGTTAGCAAAAACTTACGGTAGTGCGGTCTATGGAGTGGATGCCCATCTGATTACGGTTGAAGTCAGCGTGGGCCAGGGAACCCGTTTTTTTCTGGTAGGCCTCCCGGATAGTGCGGTCAAAGAAAGTGAGCAGAGAGTAGACGCTGCCATGAAGCACACCGGCTACGGTATGCCGCGGGTAAAAACAGTCGTAAATCTGGCTCCGGCCGACATTAGAAAGGAAGGCTCAGCCTATGACCTGCCCATCGCACTGGGGATACTGGCTGCTTCAGGCCAGATAGAGTGCCCTGAACTAGACCGTTACATGATCATGGGGGAACTCGCCCTGGATGGTATCCTCAGACCGGTAAGAGGAGCCTTACCCATGGCCATAGAAGCGCGTAAGCATGATTTTAAGGGGATTATCCTTCCCAAAGAAAATGCGATTGAGGCAGCTATTGTCAACAAACTGGACGTCATCGGGGTAGAGAGCCTGAAAGAAGCCATTGACTTCTTGGAAGGCAAAATCAAAATAGAGCCACAGTGGCACGAAACCCGGGATATATTTTTCCAGGAACTGGACAATTTTGAAGTTGACTTTGCTGATGTACAGGGTCAGGAAAGCATCAAAAGGGCTTTGGAAATTGCCGCCGCAGGGGGCCATAATGTGATCATGGTGGGACCTCCCGGCTCAGGTAAAACCATGCTGGCGCGCCGTTTGCCTACCATCCTACCCCCTCTGAGCCTGCAGGAAGCCCTGGAAACCACCAAAATTCATTCCGTTGCCGGAAAATTACCCTATGGATCTTCCCTGATCGCCCAGCGGCCTTTCTGCTCACCGCACCATACCATCAGCGATGCTGCCCTGGTAGGCGGTGGAAACATCCCCCAGCCAGGACAGATTTCGCTGGCCCATAATGGGATACTTTTTCTGGATGAGTTACCGGAGTTTAAGCGCTCAGTGCTGGAAGTAATGCGCCAACCGCTGGAAGAGCGGGCAGTCACCATCTCCAGGGCCAAAGGTACGGTGAAGTTTCCGGCTAATTTCATGCTGATCGCCAGCATGAACCCCAGCCCTTCAGGTGATTTTTACGACCCGAATAGTAGTCACCCTGACTCAGCCACAGCAGTACAGCGCTACCTCGCCAAAATCAGCGGGCCGCTGCTGGACAGGATAGACATACATGTGGAAGTAAACCCTGTGTCTTTTGATGAAATGACTGCCGAGCGCCAGCAGGAAAGCAGCGCCAGCATTCGTGCCAGAGTAGTGGCTGCCCGTGCGATGCAGCAGCAAAGGTTTGACGCCCAGCAGCAAAATGGCAATCTTGCCGAGCAGGTATATTCTAATGCGATGATGCCCTCACAAATGGTCAAGAATATATGCCGGATCAACCAGGCCGGTAAAACTTTGCTGAAAACAGCCATGGAAAGGCTAAATCTTTCGTCTCGGGCCTACGACCGCATCCTGAAAGTTTCCCGTACCATTGCCGACCTAGCCCAGTCTGAAAATATTGAAATTGAACACCTGGCCGAGGCTATACAATATCGCAGCCTGGACCGGGAAGGCTGGTTTGGAAATTAGGACATGTTATCAGTTTTGTGGTTTGGGAGCCGAAATGAATAGTGGTTTGGATAGTTTCAAACGAACATCGTTTAACCAACAGAACGAGCCCTTTCAAATTTGTGGAATACGAGAAGCTTTGTCATCTTAGCAGCTCTACCAATACTATCCAAACATGAGCAACCCGATTATCAGCGCTGCTATTGTCGCCTACGGCAATATAGCCCAAAAGTACCATGCCCCCCTCCTTCAGGCATTACCGGGGTTTGAGCTTGTAAAAGTGTTGGAGAGAAAGCACAATAAGGCAGAAAAAGACTACCCCCACGTGCAAACAGTCAGGACCATGGACGAACTCCTGGAAGATCCATCCATAGAACTGATCGTCATCACCACACCCAATCAGTTTCATTTTGCACAGGCTAAAGCCGCATTGGAAGCAGGTAAGCATGTGGTGCTGGAAAAACCCTTTACTGTCAGCAGTATTGAGGCAGAGATGCTGGTACAGGTAGCCGAAAGTGAAGGGAAAATGCTCAGTGTTTTTCATAACCGACGCTGGGATGGCGATTTTAAAACTGTAAAAAAAATTGTTGACTCAGGCGTTTTGGGTGAGTTAGTAGAGTTTGAATCTCGTTTTGACAGATTTATCAACTACCAGCGCGAAAACTACTGGCGGGAGCAGGATATACCCGGTGCCGGCGTACTCTATGACCTGGGGCCGCACCTGATAGACCAGGCGCTACAGCTTTTTGGGATGCCTCAGAGAATATTTGCTGATATCCGAAAACAAAGGAAAAACAGCCTGGCAGATGATTACTTTGATATCATATTCTATTACGATCAGTTGAAGGTACGCCTAAAGGCCGGTAACCTGGTAAAGGAACTTCAACCCCGCTTTATTTTGCACGGAACCCAGGGTTCTTTTCTGAAATACGGGCTGGACGTACAGCGTAAGACTCCGATCAATGCCGAAAATCTGGCTTCCCCCACTTGGGGAAAGGAAGCTGCTGAAGAATGGGGGAAACTTAATACCCATTTAGGTGATTTACATATTGAGGGACAAGTTGAGACATTAGCTGGCACTTACCAGGATTATTATAAGGATGTGTATACAGCCATTACGCAGGGCATTAGCCCGCAGGTCAGTGCTACTGATGGGCTACATACCATAGAAATTATTGAACTAGCTATCCTGAGTAATCAGAAAATGGCAGTGTTGACGTTATAAAAATCGCTAGCTTTGGGTACAAACTGAACAACAGAATTTTTACCGGGAGAAAAAATAAGTTTTTTTTTGAAGATACACGATATAGCCATCAGCCTGAGAAAGTACCGTCAGTGGCATCGCTGGATAGGCATTAGTATAGGTATACTCATCATCATCAGTAGCCTGAGCGGTATATTGCTGGCGCTTAAGAAAAATGTAGATACGCTGCAGCCACCTACCCGGGAAAGCAAAACCAGCCCCGGCAAGTGGCTTGATATTAAAACGATAGGTGAACAGGCCAGCCAGGCACTTGTCCAGCAAAGCGGGCTACAGCAGGTAACCATTGACCGGATGGATGTCCGTCCTGATAAAGGGATTGTTAAAGTAAATTTTGTAGAAGGCTACTGGGAAGTCCAGTTAGACGGATACAGTGGAGAAGTCCTCTCAATCGCCAGACGGCACTCCGACTGGATAGAAAAACTGCATGATGGATCCATTATCAGCGATACTTTTAAGCTGATTTCCATGCATGCACTTGGGCTTGGGCTATTACTCTTATCCATTTCTGGCTTTTGGCTTTGGTTTGGACCAAGGAAAATGCGCAAAATCAAAAAAAAGCAGAGAGCCTGAACAAATAGTTATAATTTTGTCTGAAGAAATTATTCAACCACAAAGGTATCATGATACGTAAAGCACAAAAACTTCTCTTATTTCTGGCCCTGGCTTTGGCTGTTTTCTCCTGCCTGCCCCCCAAAACCATTGGCACCCAGGGAGATGACAGGTACAACGAAGAAATAAGCCGGTATCGCAGTAATTATGCAGATTCGCTGGAGCAGATCACCTCCGGAGGGCAAAACGCGGATGTCACCAGGCCTAATCCTGAGGCTAACGCTCCTACTGTTACCGCCAGCCTGAACACCCAGTATGACATTAATGAGTCAATGGATGATTTTCTCAGGCAGGTAGTAGAAAGAAATGCTGAGACCAATACCTATCAGGGTTATACAGTTCAGGTATATACAGGCAGCAGCCGGGAAAAAGCCAACGAAGCTAAAAATACTGTTTACAGCCTACTACCGGAAGCTGATCCTACCATCACCTTTGATCCTCCAAACTATAAAGTTAAAGTAGGCGAATTTGCAGATCGTCTGGAAGCACAATCCATTTATTCACCTCTCAAAAATGCATTTCCTGTGGTACTCATTGTACCGGAGCGTTTTCCTGTAGTAGAAGACTAAGGAAATCATACTACACTATCTCAACCATGGATCTGAAAAATAAAGTTAAATCACTGGTCAGGGAGCATGCCCAGGAAGTCATAGACATCAGACGACATATACATGCGCACCCTGAGTTGTCTTTTGAAGAGTATGAAACAGCTAAGTACGTAGCCCAGAAACTCAGATCTTTTGGGTTGAACCCTACAGAAGGTGTAGCTGATACAGGAGTGGTAGCAGTGATTGAAGGAAAGAACCCTGAAACGAAAGTCATTGCACTGAGGGCGGATATGGATGCCTTGCCCATTGTGGAGGCTAATGATGTCCCTTATAAAAGTACCCGCCCGGGAGTCATGCATGCCTGCGGGCATGATGTACATACCTCATCCCTTCTGGGTACTGCACAGGTGCTGAGTCAGCTAAAAGATCAGTTTGAAGGCAGCGTCAAGCTTATTTTTCAGCCGGGAGAAGAAAAAATCCCGGGCGGGGCATCCCTCATGATCAAAGCAGGGGCATTAGAATCTCCCCGCCCTCATCATATTTTAGGGCAGCATGTACTACCCCACCTTCCGGTAGGAAAAGTTGGCTTCCGTGAGGGCATGTACATGGCTAGTGCCGACGAAATCTACATGACCGTAAAAGGTAAAGGTGGCCATGGTGCCATGCCCGAGCAAAATATTGATCCAGTGCTCATTACCTCCCACATTATCGTGGCATTACAGCAAATTATCAGCCGCCATGCCAGCCCCAAAATGCCTAGTGTGCTATCTTTCGGTAAAGTCATTGCAAATGGAGCTACCAATGTTATTCCCAATGAGGTAAAAGTAGAAGGTACGTTCAGAACCATGGACGAAGACTGGAGGGCCAAAGCACACCACCGTATCAGGGCCATTGCCGAAAGTATAGCCGAAGGCATGGGAGGTAGCTGTGAACTGAATATCATGAAAGGCTACCCTTTCCTGCAGAATAGTCCGGAGCTTACCCGCAGGGCACAAAACTACGCCAGGGAATTCTTGGGCGAAGAAAATGTAGTAGATTTGGATCTTTGGATGGCAGCTGAAGATTTTTCATACTATACCCAGGTAGCCGACGCTTGTTTTTATCGGCTGGGTACAGGAAATGAGGCAAGAGGAATTACCTCATCTGTGCATACGCCTACCTTTGACATAGACGAGCATGCTCTTGAAACAGGAGTTGGACTGATGAGCTGGATTACATTACAGGAACTCATGCGCTAGCTAAGCAGGAATTGCACTAAAACTGCGAGTAACAGATAAAAAAGGAACAGCACCCAGTAAAAAGCCCGGTATTTCTTTTTGGTTTTTCCAAAGAGATAGTCATCTATTCCAAATTTAGATATTTTTTCATATGGCGTCTTCATTGCGCTAAAAATTTAGGGTGAAACATTTCATTTCGATGAAAAAGGTAAATAGCAATACAAAGATTTTGGCAAAATAGTTTGTCAGAACAAGTAGAAATTCAGCAAACCTTTGCCCCTTTTATCTTTCACTACGCCGCAGTTCCATGTGGATGTTGATGAATAATAAAAAGAATGTACATATTTTTTTCATAAAAGTCTATAGATAGCAGGATAATTACTCCGGCGATACAGTCGCCAAACTTCCTGGTTTATCAACCGAACGATCATTTTTTTGTACTATACTCACATTGGTCGGCACATACCTTTAAAAATTAAACACCTAATAAATGGCTTCCTGCTGCCATTTTAGACGCATTTTCCACAAATAGACCTACAGAGAAAATTTTTTTCAACATAAAATATTGTTTAAATACAATTTTTTATTACATTTGTTATATAATTATTCAATACAGAGAGGTCAGCAAAAAAGATCATTTAACAAATAAAGCATCAGCAGGTAAGAATTAGTAATTAATGTTGAAGCACATACAAAACACCAGCACTATGACATATTCTAGCGAACAAGAACTTAAGCAACTGATAAGCGAACTAAATAGCATCAAGCAGCGATATAAGTCACATCTGCAATTAGCCGGAGAACTCGTAGTTGCCATGGAGCAATCTGTAAAGGCTACAGCAAACCAGCAGGTGCAGGCAGTAGCGTTGTATTAGTAAAAAGATTTGAAAACCCTTAAAGTTAAAAATGATGGAAAATTCTATACAAACTGTGGAGGTTAAGGTAATAGATCAAATGAAGTATAAAGAAACACATGGCCTTTTCATCAACGGGAACCTGCAGTACAGGGGTACCGAACATGAATGTGTATTCTTCCAACTCAAGTTAGAGGAAAGAAACCAGCATCTGAATCTGCCAGTCACTGAGCATGAAGGCAGAAAAAATTAAATAGCCTCCCTCTGGAATGTTAATCCAGCAACAGCAGTAATTGATCGCGAAAGTCTGGATTAACGGAAGTGGCAATGATGACAGAAACTATCAGGCCTATAGTTGCCAGGCCCAGGTCTTTGCCGATCATGATGAAAGCCTGCTTCACCCTTTTCTTTTTAGATTTAGCCTTAGACTTCTCCATGATCCTGATACCCAGTTCTCTACCTCCCAGCAAGCCGATAAAAACCCAAGTGGTACTCATGGGGATCACACTAATAAAAAGTTTATAGACGAGTATTCCGGCATACACAAAATCAATGATAGTCGCTGACCGTATGTCACGCACTTCACTTTTTTCGTTGACAATCTGCTGGATTTTATCTCCTTTAAGGAAAAAAATAAGGCCTAACCCTAAGAAGACTACGGAAGCAAAGCCGATAAACTGCATGGTATTCAAGGTACGGGGCAGATAAATGGCTATGTTGGCGGCATCCTGCATGATCCAGACTGACCATAATGTACCACTGGTTATCCACTGGGCTGCTACCCACCAGGTAGCTGCTTTTCCTTTAAAATACTTGGCGGTAATTCTGCTGATTAGCAGCCAAACCACCAAACCCAGGCCAAAGGCAAGAAAATAAGCATTGATACTTTTGGTAATGACTGAAGCAACCGCACCGGGGCTCACCGCAAAACTGCTGAGCAGGAGGAAGGTAGTAGATACCGGCATCCTCAGACGTGTAAGTACCAGCAGGAAAATAGGGGCAGCAATCTGCAGAAAAGCAAAATTATTGGGCTGAGGAAATGCAAGATTACCTTGCTCGTCAGTAGCCTGAAGGCGACCGTATGTGACATCTCCCTCATTGATTACCCATCCGATGATCACCGTTATCAGGAAAATACCGCCTATGTAAAGCCACAAGACATACCATTTACGTTCGGCATTAGATGCAATGAAGGTACCGATTGTCTGGATACTGTCGTTGGAGACCGCTGAATAGGCAGCCAGTACAAACCCAAACCACATGGCAACTGCTGGAAAAGGGTAAATGACACCTGCAACCAGGAAGAGAAGCGCTGTAATAACAATGAATTTTTTTTCTTCTTTGACAACGTCAAATAACTGGTAGATCAGATCTCTGAAGCGGTTAGCGCTGTTCTCTTTATTCTTAGTCTTTGGCATTATTTGCTGCAATCAGATAGGACGATCATTTTTAATGTAGTTTTGACTACGCTATGTTTAGCAATGAATCTCAGTAAAAGAAAAAGTATGGACTTACAGAAATTCAATTCATACTGATTATTGGCCCACAAATTTATAAAGTCATCCGGAAGGATTGACCATTACAGTATTATATTTATGTTAACTTATTACCTTTGTCCCCTGGGGAAAGTAAAAAAAGGTGGAACTCCGTCCCCTAAACCAAAATACAGCTGAAAAAGCTTTTTTTGAAAGTGTAAGCATACATACTTTATGATTGATTATCAGGACTTTACCCTTGACAACGGCCTCAGGGTATTCGTACACCAGGATATTACCCTCCCGACTGCAACAGTAAACCTTTTGTACAATGTTGGTTCGCGTGATGAAGATGAAAACAAAACAGGTTTTGCCCATCTCTTCGAACACCTTATGTTTGGCGGCTCTGCCAACATTCCGTTCTATGATGAACCCCTGCAGCGGGTAGGTGGTGAAAATAATGCATTCACCAGTCCGGATATCACCAATTACTATATCAACTTACCGGCTGATAATCTTGAAACTGCCTTCTGGCTGGAATCCGACCGGATGCTGAACCTTTCCTTTGACCCTAAAGTACTGGAAATACAGCGAAAAGTAGTGGTAGAGGAATATAAACAACAGTACCTCAATCAGCCTTATGGTGATGCGCTGATCAAAATGAAGGCCCTTGCTTACAAAAAACACCCTTACCGCTGGCCTACTATCGGTAGAGACATCTCTCATATTGAACAGGCATCTATGGAGGATGTGCGCTCCTTTTTCCACAAGTTCTACCACCCCAACAATGCCATACTGGTAGTAGCGGGAAATATCGTATTTGACGATGTAAGAAGGCTTGCAGAAAAGTGGTTTGGCCCGATACCCGCGGGAAACAGATATATCCGCAATTTACCTGCTGAACCCCGGCAGGCCGAAATACGGACAGAGCATATAGATGCCGATGTACCGCTTGATGCCATTTACAAATCATATCACATCCCTGGTCGTATGCATGAGGATTATTATACTGCCGACCTGCTAAGCGATGTATTGGGGAGGGGCAAGTCCTCCAGACTACACAAGGAACTGGTGAATAAGAGGAGGCTTTTCAGCAGCATAACCTCCTATATCAGCGGTTCCATAGATCCCGGGCTGATGACCATTCATGGAAAGCTTAACAAAAACGTCAGTATTGAGGAAGGTGAGGCAGGGATTCATGATGTCCTGGAGTACTTTCAGAAAGAGAGCTTACCGGAAGAAGAAATGCTGAAGGTAAAAAACCAGGCTGAATCCTCGATCATCTTTTCAGAAATGGACCTGCTTACCAGGGCCATGAACCTGGCTTATTCAGCCCTGCTGGGAAACCCCAACCTGGTTAACATGGAATCTGTGCTGATCCAGCAGGTTCAGGCAGAAGACCTACACCGCTTCTCTAGGGAGATGCTAAGGCCTGAAAACAGCAGCACACTTTATTATCACGCAAAAAACTGATTCCTATATGGGCTGATTCACTGGCTTTTTCTAAAGAAAAGCAGGTGCTGCTGGGGTAATAGATCTTTATTTTCAATCAGCTCAAGCCCTACGGCTTTCATTTCTCTGACGGCCTGGGCTTCACTCATTTTATGACGAGGCTTGATCATTACCTCCGGGTCCTCTTCCCGGTATTCAGCCAGTACTACCCTGCCACCGGGCGCCAGTGAAGCCACGATGGACTCCATCATCTCACGAGGATGCGAAAACTCATGGTAGGCATCCACCATCAATACCAGATCCACCTTAGCTGCCGGTAAAGCTGGGTCATCAATCTCTCCCCGAACAGTTTCTATATTGTTGATCTGCTCTTCAGCCATTTTCTCCCTGATCATCTGCAGCATTTCAGGCTGAATATCTACGGCCAGCACTTTTCCTTCAGGTACTCTTTTGCTTAGGCGAAAAGTAAAGTAACCGGAACCGGCTCCTATATCAGCTACTACATCATCAGCCTCAAGATCAAGTGCCTGCAGCAGCAGGTCAGTACGTTCTTCTTCCTCCCGACCGGCTCTTTCCAGCCAGTCTGCTCCCCGATGGCCCATTACCTGAGCAATATCACGACCCATATATATTTTGCCGGTACCATCTCTGCTGGTAGGGGTACCCAATTCGTAATAGGATTGATCAGGCTGATTTGAGGCGCTTTCGTTTCGTTTTTCCTGGGCACAGGAGCTAAGCGAAAGCAGACTTAAGCTTAAGAACAATAAGAAATGAAAAGGTTGGATAGGTGTTTTCATAACAACTCTACAAGGGGATTCCAAAAAAGTTTCTCAAAATCTTTTACCTGATCATTTTCTACAACGATTCCTTCTGCCTGTAGCATATCCTGCATTGCAGTAGGAGAGCCGAAATGATGCTTTCCAGTAAGTAAGCCCTGACGGTTTACCACACGGTGAGCGGGAATATCAGGGTACTGGTGAGCCTGATTCATTGCCCAGCCTACCATTCTGGCACTTCCTGCACTCCCAAGATAACGGGCAATGGCTCCATAGCTGCATACCCTTCCTTTGGGAATCAGTCTGACTATTTCGTATACACTTTCGAAAAAACTATAGCGATCTGACATAGCATAAGGATTCTGAATAGCTGAGATTAATATAGGAAATAAAGGAATGAAAATGCTCGTTTACTTCAACAGGTAGAAAAGAGATTTTTATATTTGTAGCATGTATCAGCCGACCAGAACCTTGTTAAGTACTTACGTTCTCCCACTAATCTGCATGCTGCTGTTAGCAGCATGCAGCAGCAGCAAAAAGGTTGCTGACCGGACGGATTATAAGGCCAGGGAGCAAAAAAATGATGCAGCCCTCTACGAAAAAGGACGAAATCAGGACCCTAGAATTGAGCAGGTAATTGCGGCAGCACGCTCTTTTACCGGTACGCCTTACCGTTGGGGGGGCACCAGCCGTTCAGGTATGGACTGTTCTGGTTTACTGATGACATCTTTCCAGGCTGCCGACCTTCATCTGCCCCGCACTACTGAAGACCAGGTTAAATATGGGTATGGGGTAAGGCTATATGAACTTAAGCCTGGAGACCTGGTTTTTTTTGCAGCCAAGAAAAGCAATCCCAACAAAGTCACCCATGTAGGGATGGTTACTGAGATCAGGGATAAACACGACGTACGCTTCATTCATGCATCTACTAAGCTGGGAGTAGTAGAAAACAACATCTACACAGATTATTATCGGAAAATTTTTATCAAAGCCAGACGGCCGTTTTGACTTTTAAAATTTTTGCCTAGTTTTGCAAACCACTTTGGGGGATTAGCTCAGCTGGCTAGAGCGCTTGCATGGCATGCAAGAGGTCGCCGGTTCGACTCCGGCATTCTCCAC
>CAZFFW010000125.1:0-16754 GCA_964518125.1 uncultured Porifericola sp. | reverse complement strand
ATAAGTCAGTCAGGGTAAGGAAAAAAAATGGGTGAGCCTTTTTTTGGTAACACATCCCCTTCGGTTAAGTAGGCAATATCAGACGAGCGACTATCAGGCTTAGTACGGAAAATCTCCTAGGTACATGCCCCAGTTGTATCAACCAGGATCAGAATTTATAGCGATTGATCCGTAAAACCAGGGCAAGAGGTCTCACATTTTTTCGCTGGTTCCGGAGGGTATTTACATTTACCGAGTATATCATGGCTGCTTTGAAAGCCCGGGTGTGAAAGCAGGTCAATCCTTTATTTATTTCTCAAATTGTAAAAAATTGAATTACCCGCGCTTTATTTTCTGTATGAAAACACACTTTCCCTGATCTTAAGCGGCATTTTAAAAATATTGTCTTTCTTTTCCAGAAATTACTTTATTCTTACTACCTTACCTATAATCTTACCATTGATTTTTGAAAAAGGTATTATCCATAATGCTTGTTTGCCTGATATTCTTCAACGCTGTTGGATACTACCTCCTGTTTATGGGCTTAAAAGTCCGGACAGCCTCTCAGATTAATGAGTTGCTGAGCGAAGAGGAATCACTGGAAGCACTTGAGGTTGAACAGTTTACCTTCCCATTCCAGGGTTACCTGCCTTACCCCCCCTCTTCAGAGATTGTTTCTGACGTAAGGGGCGAATTTGAACACAAGGGGCAAGTGTACCGCTTTGTGGAAAGCACCATCTTCAATGACTCCATTACTTTCAAAGTGGTAAAGGATAGAAAGAGCACGCAGATGAAGGGTATTTTTAAAGCATATGCTGAAAAAGCCACGGGTAAACCCCTGCAAAAAGGAGAGAAAAGCTCGTTTTTACCTATTTTCAATAAAGATTATATTATCACCCGGAAGCTTTCCCATTACCTGAATAGGAAGCTTACCAATGCGTATGTATATGGCGCTTTAGTTTTACACTATAAGTCATTGTCTGTCTCCATAGACACTCCTCCCCCCGAATGCTGATTTTCTTCTTAGGGTAATAAAGTATTTCCTTCACTGATGGTTTCTGTAAGAGATTCATGTAATTTCTGTAAATGCAGTACGCCCTGTGGCCAGGATTGCTTTTGATATACCCTTCCAAAAACACCATCGCATCTTCAGGATCTTTTAGCTGATAAGTTGTAGCAGCACCTACACTTCAGCTGCTAAGCTAACCTGTGGCTATATGGCTATGCGACCTTTTATCCATTTTCATTGGACAGCGTAATCTATTCACCATTTTACTGCTGCTCCATATCACTTATTGGCATTCAATCACATGAAAAAAATAATTCTTTTCAGCAGCTTCTGCCTGTTGCCTTTTCTGTTGCAGGCACAGGGCCTTATTGACGGCTATATGCGCGGCAAAGGTAACGTTACTGCTGCCTTGAGCTACAGCTACGAAAGCTACGACCACTACTATGTAGGCAGTAAAGCAACTCAAAACCCCAACCTGGGTACGATTAGTACTCAAAGTGGCAGCCTCTTCGTAGCGGGAGGCATTACCGACTACCTGGATGTTATTGCGACGGTTCCCTACATCAGGGCCAGCCCATCGGCAGGCTACTGGTCTACTCAGCGCGACTTTCAGGATCTCAGTCTGTTCTTCCGATGGCTGATGTTGAAAAAGGAGATCGGCAACATTGGCGAACTTTCGCTGATGTCGGCAGCCGGAATCTCTACGCCGCTGACAGAATATATTCCTGACGCCCCGGTAGCCATTGGCCACCAGTCTACCAATACTGAGCTGCGAATACTGGCACAGCAGCGCCTGCCATCCGGCATGTTTGTGATGGCGCAGGCGGGTTATATCCGTCGCAGTAATGTAAGCATAGACCGGGGCTATGAAGTGAGTGTGCCCGATGCCTGGGATTATATTCTCAGGACAGGGGGCACCATAGGCAATGTGTATACCGATGCCTGGCTACAGTTGCAGCAGGCCCGCAGCGGTACCGACCTGGGCCCCGGAGTACCCTTCCCAAGTAATGCTGTCTCTTTCACCCGCGTAGGGTTTAACTTGTTCTATAACCTACCATGGGTCAAAAACATGGGAGTGGGTACCGGAATGGGCTTTACTTTAAGCGGAAAAAACATCGGAAGAGCCACCCGTATCAGCGGCGCATTAGTCTACAACCTAAACCTTGCAAAACAATGAAAACCATATCTTATAAATTATCAAAGCCAAAACATTTTTACTTTGTACTCCTGCTGTTTTTCAGCCTGTCATGCCGGGAGGATATCCCTGAGGCAGAAAGCCTGCCGATTTTACAAGCAGCCAGCCTGGATGCCGAGGCCGCTGACTGGAAAACTGTACTGACCGCCGATTATCTGAACGAACTTGCGTTGGAAGCACCGGCCCCTATCAACAGCAGTACTTACCAGGATGAGTTGCAGGAACTTGTAAACCTGACGCAGGCCAGAACCAAAGCACAGGAGGATGCTTTCCGTTTCTGGGCAGCCGGGGGCGTAGTGCGCTGGAACCAGATAGCCCGGGACCTGGTAGCCAAGTACAATGTAGCCCCCAATGTGGGGGTCGCGCCGGACCCTGCCAGGCCCTTTGCCAACCCACCTTTTGCCGTAAGAGCCTATGCCCTTTTGAGCGTGGCCCAGCAGGATGCACTGATCACTGCCTGGCAGCTCAAATTTGAGCACATGCGCCCTTCGCCTGTCACTACCGAACCCGCCATCCGTAGCATGCAGCCCGCTGAAGGACTTCCATCCTTTCCCTCTGAGCATTCGGCGATGGCGGAAGCTTCTTACCGGGTGCTGAGCTACCTGTTTCCTGCTGATGAGGCTTTCCTGAAGGCGAAAGCAACAGAGCATGCCCAAAGTATGCAATGGGCGGGAGTCAATACCCAAAGTGATGTGGAAGCGGGCAAAAGCATAGGAAGCCTGGTGGCAGAAAAGGTCATTAATTATGGAAAAGCAGATCGCATGGACCAGGCAGATGATCCTCAGGGAAATCACCTGGCCTATTTTGACATTGCCAACCAGATTCAGCTACCCTGGGAATGTCTGGAAAAGCCTTTGCGCAGACCCATGCTTCCTTTCTACAGTACAGTCAAAACCTGGTTTGACTCAACTGCCATATACGCCACCTTACCACCCCCTCCACCAGCTATGGGTTCGGCAGAGTTCGAAGCTGACATCAAAAGTGTACGCGCCTACTCCGATAAGCGCACCCGAGAGCAGTGGCGCATCGCTGACTACTGGGCCGATGGCGGAGGAACTGATACACCTCCCGGGCACTGGAACCGCATAGCCGAAGACCTGATACTGGAAGCGAAATTGAGTGAGGTCAGGACAGCCAGAACCTACTCAGTAATGAACAGGGCGATGATGGACGGAGGTATTTTGTGCTGGTATGCCAAGTACAAGTACTATCTTCCCCGGCCTTCGCAGATAGACCCGAATATCAAAATTGCGACGGGTATTCCCAACTTTCCATCATACACATCTGGTCACTCTACCTTCTCTTCTGCCGGAGGTACGGTGTTGGGATACCTTTTTCCGGAGCACAGGGAGGAGCTGATAAAGATGTACGAAGAAGCTGGTATCTCCCGCGTCTATGGCGGTATCCATTACAATTGTGATAACATAGCCGGTAGAGTGTCAGGTGTAGCCATAGGGCAGATTGCCCTGGAAGAGGCGTTGTAGCAGATACTTAATGGAAAATATCTGAAGAGTAAAAAGAACAATGAACCATAAGTTGAGCGCCAACAGCATTGATCATCATTTGATCGTGACCGGGCGCCTCACTCGGAAATGTTCATTGTTCTTTGCTTTTTCCGGGGTTCATTGCCCTATTTGTTTTAAGGGAAGCTGCTACTACCGCCAGTGAACTCACGAAATAGGTGTATTGTCATCTCTTGAAGTTGCTTTAACGTTTTTCTGGATATCGGGCACTATAGCAGTGTCGCTTTAATGGTGATACTGTAGCTCGTTTCGGGTATATCAAATGATGTCGTGGTTTTGATGGTTTGCCCTCATACAAAGACTGACCGGATGCGTGTAGCTTTAAAAGAGAAAAACGCTCCTTGTAGGATTTTTGGTACTGGCTCCACTCTTGCCATTTCTTTTACCCAAAAAAAACAAACATAAAACACGCCCTTCACGACTTTGAAGAAATGGTACTCCTTACTGTTGGCATCCTCTACGATGGCGCTTAAGGATTGGCCATTACCAACATACTGAAAAGCCGAACAGCTTCCTTACTGTGCCTTCAACTACGTAGCCAGAAAAGACCTGAGCGCCACGGCTTCCATTTCCTGTTCTCTGAGCTGGTAATTTTTGATCATGATGAGCTGCATGGTAACCCGTATCAACCGCAGCCCTGTGTTTTGTCTGTGAGTATGGCGTGTGGTATATTTTTACCGGCAATGCCATAGGCATCGGCTTTGTTTTCTTCCAGGTTTACCAACAGCAATTAACTTTGCAATTAAGCGGCATATTTGCCTAATTATATGGTAATTCAATACCTATGGCAATCTATAAATACCCAACATCCTGCTTATTACTTGTAATACTGTTTATAACAAATCCATGCCCTGCTCAAACCAACACACCTGACACTACTGCCGACAGCCTCTACCAGCAAGGCGACTTTGCCGGAGCCGCCCGGGCTTATCATCAACTGGCGGAGCAGCTAAGGGAGGAGGGGTTTTATGAACTCATATATGAATACCGTTACTGGGAAGCCAAAAGCCTCATTCAACAATACGAATACGCCCAAGCCCGTGAAATCCTCCATGAGATTTTATCCGCCTCCGATGTTACTATCGGTCCTGGTCTGCTCAGCAAGGTGTACCACGAAACCGGCTATACCTATATGGGAGAGGGAAATATGGAAGAAGGCCTGAAACTTTCTGAAATGAGCATTGCCACCGAACTAAACCGTACGGATGTAGACACCTTTCAACTGGCCAAATACCAGGAATTTAATGGCTTCCTGCGTCTGCAATCCGGCGAATATGATGAAGCGGAAAAACGGGTGGTACAGGCACACCGGCTTCGTCAGAAGATACTGGATCCGATGAACAGGGAACTGGGCTATAGTGCCAATACCCTCTATATCGTACTGGACGCCCTGGGCAAACTACAGGCTGCTGATACTGTGATCTCACAGGCCTGGCGTATCCTCAACCATCATTTACCTGAAGACCATCCGCATATCGCAGTGCTGGCCAACAATTACGGCACGCACCTGCTGGACATGGGTAAACCCCAGGATGCCCGTGAATACCTGCTCCGGGCCATTGCCTCTAATGAAAAGGGAGAACGGTTTTTTCCCCTCACCGGCAATTATGTAAACCTGGGGCTACTCCACCTCAACCTGAACGAGAGTCAGACGGCTGAAGCTTATTATCGGCAGGCCTGGGAAATTGCGGATACCCTGATCGCCTATCCTGATTATCAGCGGGCCAATATCCAGGATGCACTGGGTGCAGCATATTACCAGCAGGGAATGATTGATGAAGCGGAAAGCTGGTTTCAGTCGGCATATGCAGAAAAACGGGAGCTCTACGACCGACAGAGTGCTGAGATCGCCCAGAGCCTTTACAACCTAGGGCTGATTGCACGGGAGCGGGAGGAAAAAGTAGGGGCCAGGGACTATTTTATAGAAGCCGGGCAAATCCGGGCCTTGGTACTGGGCACGCAGCATCCCAAGCGAGCCGACGCACTCTACGAACTGGGAGAAGTGGTCTGGGAAGAAAGAGCTGAGGCAGGCATTCGCTACTGGAAAGCTGCTCTGGGCATTTATGAACAAAATTATGGTCTCACTCATCAACACAGCCTGGAGACCATCATCCGCCTGGCTGAAGCTTATGCCCAACTACAGCAGCCCGACAGTCTGCAGTATTACCTGCAGATGGGATGGAGCAGTGCTGCCGGCCGCCAGGAAAATTATCAGGATATTCTGCTTGCTGATTCACTCACACTTCGTCAGTACCATCCTTTTGTGCTGGACCTGATCAATCTGCACCTGCGCACTTTGGCAAAAAAAGGAGGAGAACTGGACAGTGAAAATTTTGCCGAAGCCTTCCGGGTGCTGCAGGCTGCGGAGGATTGGCTGCCCTCTTTCCAGTCATTGTTCAATGATGCTGCGCTGCGGGAATCAGTTTCGGCACAAATTCAGGAGGTTTTTCAGCAGGGGGCTATCCTCGCCCATCATGCACTCCGGAAGCAGCAAAATAATACTGACTGGCAGGATATGCTGCTTTCCTGCATACAGTCCAGCCGGGGCTCTACCATACGGGCGGCTTTCAGGGATCGCGAAGCGATCCGCTTTGCCGGGGTACCGGATTCGCTCACCGCACAGGGCAATGAACTTCAGCGCAGGCTTCAGTTTGTACTCGCCCGTCAGCAGGAGGACGTAGATGATGATGCCCTGCGGCAACTGGCCCTGCAGCAGCAAGGTATCCTGCAGGACTGGCAGGAGTACCAGCAAATGCTAAAAAACAACTACCCGCAGTATTTTCGGACCCGCTACCAGCGTCAGTCTATCCGGAGGGAAGAGCTGCAGCGGGAACTAGGCACAAAAGATCAGGTTCTGGCATATTTTAATCTGGATTCCGCCTTACTTGCGGTAAGCCTTAGTAAGGATGTCATGATGTCAAACTGGCTTAGTATGCCAACAGGCTGGCAGGATTCACTGAGTACATACCAGCAGCTTATGAAGAGCCAAAGAGAACCTTCTCGTCAGGCAAGCTTAGGTTACTTTCTGTACCAGCATCTCTGGGAGCCGCTGGCTATACCTGGGCAGTCCACGGTAAAAATTCTAGCCGACGGACCGCTGCATTACCTCAACTTTGAAACTTTATTGACGCAGGAAGCAGGCATGCAGGCAGAAAAGCAGCCTTGGCCCTGGCTGATCCGAGAATATTGTGTGTACTACGGCCATAGCCTGGAACCCCAGGTAGCATTCGCCGCTCAGCGAGGAGGCAAAGTACTGGGGATCGCCCCGGGATTTTCTCAGCAGTTAAAAAACCAGTACCTGGAAAATTTACCACAACGGCATACAGCTGATTCCGTATTCCTGAACTGGCTGCGGACGCCCTGGTCGCTGGCTTTTGTCAATCAGCTACAGGAGCAGGGCTGGGGTATTTCCATGACCGAAGCGGCGGCTACCGAGCAGGGATTTATCAGTGAGGCACCCGGAGCCGACATCCTTCATTTTGGTACCCATGCCCGGCTGGAAAATGACCGCCCCCTGTATAGCTTCCTGGCACTCACACCTGAACCTGGTGGAGAGCAGGATGGCTACCTGCATACTTATGAACTATACAGCCAGCCTCTACAGGCACAGCTGGCGGTACTCACTGCCTGCGAGACCGGCCTGGGTGAATACCGCCGCGGCGATGGGGTGCTTTCGCTGGCCCATGCCTTCCGCTACGCCGGATGTCCCAGTGTGGTGTACAGCCTTTGGAGCATTGATGACCAGCAGTCTAACGAAATCATCGCAAGCTTTTATGAAAACCTGCGGCAGGATATGCCTTATGCCGAAGCGTTGCGGGCAGCCAAGCTCAGCTATCTGGACCAGCATCAAAACGGCCTGCAATCTCCCTTCTACTGGGCGGGACTGGTGCTCACTGGCGAAAATACAAGCTATGTGTCGGCATCTTTTGCCTATCTGTACTGGCTTGTTGGTCTGCTGCTAGTGCTGGCAGCCGTATTTGTTTTCAGCAGGCAGGTGAGAAAAAAACAACCAGCAGAAAAAAATTAAATATTTTTTTCATTGAGATGATGACCTTCGGTGAGGTAGTGCGATAGATCAGTAAATCATTCCATACTAAACACCGAAATCATGAACTCATTGAAAACGCTCCCCCGCCGCCAGAAACTTTTCATCATTGCCTGTAGTATCCTCACACTTGGTCTCTCAGCATGTGACCAGGAAACTGAAGCCGCACAGGATTATTATAACTCAACTTCTGAAGATATGATTTATACCACAGACAGTTCCCCCGCCTACACAGATGGTAACACTGCCACTTACCAGGCTCAGCCAGCCAATGCACCTGCTACGGGCGGTTATAAAAAAATAGAAATTTATGACAAAGGTCTGCAGATGCCTATCTCTACCATGAGCATCCCTCAGGACTGGAAATTAGTACAGGACATTGCTTTTGACCCTAATACCGCTCGTGCAGTCAGGTATAATTTGGAAATAACTTGTCCTCATGGTGGATTCAGCCGCGCTTTTGCCAATATGGTTCAGTTTGGAGCCACGACTGGAAAAAGCTTTGATCAGGCTTACCGGGAAGTATTGCCCGTAGCTTTAAACGGAACGCTGGAAAACCCCTCACTGGGTCAATTGGAATCTGACCCGGAAGCAGAAAGCCAGCCCCAATTTCAGAAGGTTGCTCAAAGAATGGCTTCTCAGGGACAGCAGATTCGGGCTTATAAAGTAGCTGTTAATGGTCAGCGCAACGGAAGTGCCTTCAAAGGTGAGATAAACTTATACATCTTTAAGCAGCAAACAGCCATGGGTGAATTTGGCATCGTACAGTTAGTGGGTATTGGCGTCGCTCCTGCAGCCCACTATGAAGACATGAAAGCCATCGGGAAGAAAATTGCCAAAACTGTCGTCACCAATCCTGCCCGAGAGCAGCGTATGGAGCAGATAAACCAGCGTGTGATGCAGCAGATGGCCATTGCCAGTCAGCAGCGCAGCCAGCAGGCCGCGGCCGCCCACCAGCAGCGGATGGCTCAACGCCAGAATGCATTCAACGCCCATCAGCAGCGCATGGGACAAATGAGCCAGATGCAGGACCAGAGCTTTAACAGCTACATGGATGGCCTGCGCAACAGCGGCTCCTATAATAGCGGCACCGGATACAGCAGCCATGACGCCTACATTGACCAGATACACGAGCGCAGCACTTTCAACGACCCCTGGTCAGGTCAGGAGCAGCATATGGACGGCCAGTATGACTATAACTATACCAATGGTTTGGGTGACTACTACCGCACCAACGATCCCAGCTTTGATCAAAACTCACTGCAGGGTGACTGGCAGAAGATAGAACCTGAATATCCTTACTAAGGATTGACAATTAATGCTAGAATCTTTCATTGCTTTCTTCGTAGTAGAAAACCCTGGCAGTATCTGTCAGGGTTTTTTTGTGCGTTTCACCAAATATTGATGACTTACTTGAAAGTGACTCTATAGATAGGCAGCACCTAAAAATGACAAACATGAAAAAACTACATTTCTTCCTGCTGGGCATAGTCTCCAGCGCCTTGCTGGCTACCGCCATATTGTTCTTTGCCAATGCTGTAATCCTGAACAGGCAAAGCAATAACATGCAGGATCTTTCGGATATGATCTTTGAGCAGTCGCCTGAAGACTCTCTCAAACAGGCAGCCGTCTATGACAAAGGGCTGCAAATGCTACGGGGCACCTACGCTATTCCTAAAGATTGGCTGCTACAGCAGGATATTTACAGTAGCCCCATGTACGGTGGTAGTCTGCAGCGAATGATGCTGAGCTTCAGAGGAGAGAATGGTGAGCTGATCCGGGTAGAGCAACATGCGGGAAGTTATCCGATCGGCAAAGCAGAAGACTTTAGAAAATTCGGGGAGGAACTGGAAAAAATCTACCAGCAGGGTTTCAGGGGCATCCTGGACGAATACCAACTGGAAAATACTACCGCCAGCAAACCCAGTGGTATAAGCTACCTGGATACCTATGTCAGAACCGACAGCCTGTACCAATACCTGGAAACCCGTGTCAGCGGCAAGCGGGAGGGTAAGGCTTATGAAGGTATCATCAGGATCGTGTACCTTTCTTTTGCTGATGACCGAGGCGAGATGGTCCATACTTATCTGACACTGAGTCCTAAGGGCAGGCTTGAACAAACGCTACAGACTGAAGAACATATTGCTTACAGCTACGAAGCTAACCCCGCTTTTGATCAATATGTCCTGATGCTTTACAGGCAGTACAGTGACTATATGGGTCGCTATACACAACCCTACGATCCTAAAAAAAAGCACACAGACTTGATGAAGATGCTCAGCCGGAAAGATAATTACTAATAAAAACCAGTCCGCTAAGTTCATGACCACCGTAGCAGCCCGGCGGTGGTTTTTTTTGAAAAAACTGATGACTTCAGTCTGATAGCTTCTATTTATATGCAAAGCAAATGATTAAAAAGCTACCGCCATGAACCGCAATCAGATTATCATACTTTTCGCCATTGCCTTACTAAAAGCCTTCCTGGGATTATATCAGCCCACTGCCGATGAAGCTGAGCTATACCATCCAGTCAATGAAGCGGAAGCTATCAGTGCAGATTCCCTGCTACTTGGCGACAGCGGCACACGGGTATTTGACCAGTCAGGTTTTAGCTACGACAAAAAAATTCTTTTCTGATGATGACCTTTTCATTTCTTGGTCTATTCACCAGTAGAAACAAAAACACCAGCAACATGAAAACAGTCGCATCCATGCTCGGGCAATTCTGCTCCAAATTTAAAGCCCGTGATCTGATTATGTCAGGAATTCTCTTTGTCGTCATCGTCGCCTACGGATGGGATGCAGACGATTTGACTTCCCTGCCAGCTACTAGCCCACTACCCCAACAGACATTTGCTCCTGCTCCGCCACAACAACCCACTAATCCGGGCCAGTACGGAAGAGAGTCTGACCGTAACGTCCAAGCCCGATTTCCGCAGGGAAAAGCTGATTATCAGCATCAGAATAGCCCCATGGATGCCGTATCTAATCCATATCAGGGGCAGTCAGTACATACGCAACAAGCGGCCTACTAGCCAAGATCAGGAATAATGTGTATATTTTGTGGTTTGTTTCAGCATCCCGGCGGATGTAACCTCCATCTTTACACACTACCTATGAGCAGCCCGGCCCGGCAGACTTTAGCTTACGATGATACCACCCTCTACGAAGGGTTGAAGCGCAATCAGCCATCAGCCTTTGAATATCTCTACAAGAACAATTATCCGGCGGTGCGTCAACTGCTGCGCCAGTACAATGGCAGCGAAGATGACGCCAAGGATGTATTCCAGGAAGGGATTATCGCACTGTGGAATAACATCCGCTCGGGAAGCTACCAGTTGAGAGAAGATGTGAAAATGAGTACTTATCTGATCCAGATCTGCAAACTACGCTGGATGGACCGTATGAAAAAAGCCAGTAGCCGTTACGAAATCCGGCAGGAGACCTACCAGGAGCCAGCCGAAGAAGCCGAGGTGATGGTAGACTGGATCAACCGGGAAGAGCAGTCGGAATTTCAGCAGCAGTTTGCCCAGCTGGGCGAACGGTGCCAGAGCCTGCTAAAAGGCTTCTACTTTATGAAACAGAGCCTGCAGGAGATCGCCGAAAGGCTGGGCATTGGAGAAGCTTCCGCCAAAAACGAAAAATACCGCTGTATGCAACGGCTCAAAAAGATTGTTCTAAACCAGGCATGAGACCAAGATAATGGACGAAAAATTATTTGAAACCATGGAAAATTACGTAAACGGACGCATGAGCGCCGAGGAGCAGCAAAGCTTTGAGCGTGAAATGTCCGAAAACCCGGAACTTCGTGAAGAACTAGCACTGCACCGTAAGTTGGTTTCATCCATAGAAACCGAATCCGTACGCCAGATGCTGGAGCAGATCCACACTGAGCATTTTGCAGAAGAGACGCCGGTTGTCACGATGCGTAATCGCTCCCGTAGCTTCCCTCTGGCCATCGCCGCTTCTGTTGCTCTGTTGATCCTGGCGGGCTGGTGGGTTTATAGCTGGCAATCCAGTCAGCCCGAGGCGCTTTATGCCGCATACTTCAGCCCCGATGAGGGCCTGCCCACTACGCTCGGCTACGAGGAAGATGCCCAGTTTGCCGAAGGTATGGTCTCGTATAAACTGGGAGAATATGCTGAAGCCCTTGACTACTGGCAGCCCCTGCTCACTGCAGACCCGGCCAACGATACACTTAACTACTACACTGCCTTGGCTTTTCTGGCCAATGAGCAGCCAGAGCTGGCACTAAGCTACCTGGGCAGAGTGGTGGAAAATGAAACTTCCGCCTTTGCCACCGATGCCCGCTGGTACCTGGCGCTGGCCTATCTGAAGCAGGATATGGAAAGTGAGGCTCAGCCGCTGCTGCAGGCACTGGCTGCCGGAGATTCGCCCTACCAGCAGGAAAGCCGTGAGATTCTGGATAAACTGCAGTAAAATACGTGCTGGCAGCATATTGCTTTTAAGTAATCATTTAAGCTTCAGTTTTTAAGTAAGCCGATTTTATCTGAGTGAATCATTCAGACTTGACAATAAAAACAGCTCCTCTGTTTAACGGCTACTTCATGCCCAAATGATTCCCGGATTTTCGTCAAACAAATTATAATCAAAATACCCTAAACCATGAAAAATACCCTGGCCTTACTCGTATTACTATTCGCTTTTGTTTCCTGCAATAATGAGGAAGAACAGCTTGGCCCAAACATCAATAATGTGGCCTCCCAACTCTGTAACAATATCCAGGGAGCCGAAGGCTTATATTGGGACCTATCCAACGGCTTGCCCCGCACCGACCTACCCGGGTTTATGCCGCCTACGGTGAAGCAATTTGGTGGCTCTTTTCTCCATCCGGATTTTCCACCCATGAGTTTTGAGTTTCCGGCAGGTTATACGACAGAAACACTGCGCGGCCAGCAGACCGCCGGCGTCAACCTGGTTCGGCAGGACCAGCAGGTAGTCTGGCGCTGGCTTACTACCTTAGCCAACGGTTTTCCCAGCGCACGCCAGCTCCGGCAGGAGGAGATCGGTAGAATGCTGCAATTCTTTGGTGTGGATGCCAGTAATCTGCAATTAATTTGCCTAAATGAAGGACAGACCAGCCCGGTAGCAGGTATTAATATAAGGCGCTCTGTATCATTGGTAAGAGCCGGGCAATTTACCGCCCTCGTCAGTGCTGAAGTTACCCATGTGGAAGGCCTGCCTACTTCTTCGGTTACTTTCAGGATGTCGGCCGGGCCTACGGCAGAATATGCACAGCTGGTTTTTGACACCTTTCTGGCCATTGAGTTCCAGATGCTCTATCGCCCTGAAGGAGGACTCATTGACAGTGATGAGGATGGTGTAGCTGACCCTTTTGACCGTGAGCCTAATAACCCCCGGGTGCAGTAATCTGTAATTTTGCTTACCAGCGAAATGACAAAGAAGTTTCAGGATAGAAGGCCGGCAGGAGGTTTATCCGCATCCACTGCAGCTGGGGTTATTCCTCCAATTGCCAGTTCGTATCTCGCTGGAAATTACGCTAAACCTTTATGGCTACCCATGCGGAAGCGCTCTATCAATTCAAAAATCCACATGAAAGACAGTGGACTCAAGCTCAACATATTACTCTTTAGCCAGTTCTAGCATTAAACCAAGCAAATAATAACTTATGCCAGAACTAACTTTACCCATTAAAGATAAAATTGCTGTTGTTTTTGACTTTGACGAAACACTTGCTCCTCCTACACATCTTAACATGCTGAAAAAAACCGGCATTGACGGTGAGGAGCGAGAAAATTTCGTCAAAAAACTACTAGACCAGGGCTGGGAAAAAATTTTGGCCCGCGCCTACTCATGGATTAAGTACAGTCAGGACGCTAATCCAAAAATAACCCGCCAGATGTTCCAGTCAGTGGGAGAAGAATTAGAACTATATGATGGGGTAGACACATTATTTGATCGCTTACGCGGTTTTTGTCCCGATTCCATTGACCTGGAATTTTATCTGCTCACCGCAGGCTTTGTGGAAGTTCCGCAGGCAACTTCTATTGCCGATGAGTTTAAAGAAATCTGGGGAGGTGCTTATGCATTTAATGAACAAGATGAGCTGGTATTTATTAAAAACATGATTACCCACGAAGAGAAGCGAGAGTATATTCAACAACTGGCCAAAGGAACAGGCACTGCGGGTCCTAATGTGCCTGCCGATTCTCACCAGCATGTAGACGAAGAAGATATGTATGTGCCATTTACACAAATCGTTTATGTAGGAGATGGGTCCAGTGATCGTCCGGCCTTTTCACTTTTGCATGAAATGGGTGGCTTTGCGATCGGGCTGGCCAAAGATAACTCAGCCGCATGGAAAGAAAATGACAAACTGAAAAAGAGTCAAAAAGTAGATAATTTACTGAAAGTAGACTACACCGAGGGCTCAGAACTTATGCAATGCTTACAATTAGCCATTGAATGCATTGCTAAGCGAATTTTACTGCGCAAAGTGGGTAAAGCCTGATTTTAACAATCAGTGCTCCTCAGGCTACCGAAGTCAGGACCGGTTCAGCCAAATCTGGGAAAATGATCATAGCTGAATTTTGCTAAAAGTGGATTGGTTTTCCCGTAACCTTTCAATATATATTCGCCTTCATCGGTTAAGTCTAGATATTCAATCTTATACATAGATTCTTAGGCACCACTGGAATCAATACTGATTTCCGCCTACCTCCAGAGCTTCTCATCCAGTTGGCTGCTGTTGTAAGAAAATACTCTTCTAATGCTCAGCTTCTACCCTATTGACTGGCAGTTGTCCTTTAACAATCGCAGTTTGGATTGTCAGCGTCTGGCAAGACTATAAAATTAATGCTGTAAGGTGCCAGCATGACCTGATCTTTTGTGCTTTTCTGCGGTGTGATGGCTGGCAAGCTATCATCCTCCCCTAGCTCAAGTGCTTTACCATTCAAAAGTACAGTCCTGCTCTGCAATTCGGGTGCAGTTAGCGTGTATAGGTCTGCCGGACCAGTAATATCGATTGTCTCAGACGAATCCTGAAGATTAATGGCCAGCAAGGTTACACCGCCAGAGTTACCTTTTTGGCAGTGCGCATAAAGGTGCAAACCCGGCTGGATCGGACCGGCATCCAGCACACAGTTTCCCATCAGCTTTTTCCACAGCAAGGCTGCCCAGTAATCAGCATTGGGTGTAAAGGTTTTTTCATCAATTACACCATTGCTTCCACTGATTAAGGCGTGTGTAAATATGGCATCCAGACCTTGTTTTGCCAGCCGTGCATGGGTATCAAGAAAGCGGAAAGCTTCCAGGAATGTCGGTTGCCAGCGCGTTCCTCCGCAAGAGGCTGTGCCCGTTTCGGTTAACCAAATGGGCGCGTCAGGTGCATACTTATCCCGAAGTTCTTTGTACTCCTGAAAGGTCTTGTCCGGGCGGGCGAGCCACTCCTCGGTGAGTGCCTGCTCCGCAGTGATACCAGCAGGTGAACCGGGAGGAACACAACGCTCGGAAACTGCACCATAAAAATGGTACGTGATAAGATCAACCTGCGGCTGTGGCTCGGTGGCCATGTATTCCTCGGGCGTCACCTCCTTAAGAGAAGGTATTGGGATCGGAATCCCCAACTCAGCCACTCCGGGTGCGCCTAGTTTCGTCTCAGGTGCAGCTTCTGTCATAAACTCATGAAAATCATCGAAGTCGCGAGCAAATTGCTCAGCGCTTACACCTTTCTCGGTGCGGCCTGGTTCTCTTGCGTTGGGTTCATTGTATAGCTCTGCGGCATAGATCTCTGCATCAATAGATTGGGTGTAGTTTACCAAAGGTGCGGCGTGTGCGGGCGTCCAGTCACCTGATTCGTCGCGCACTCCTTCACTTACGGTGAATCCCGTCAAAACTTTTGCATCCACAGCCTCTGCGAATTCGAGGGCGCGTTTCCAGCTATCTCGGGTCAATATCCATTGAAATCCTTCAGGCGGTTCCGCTAGTCGGGGTTCATCATTGTTTTGGAAATATACGGAATTGGTGGTGGTGCCGCCGTACCTGATATAGAGGGGGCTCAACGCTTCCGTTAAGGTACGTAAGCGCTTATTGTTCAGATCAGTAGGGGCCCTGGTCTCGCGCACGGCCTCAAAGTCCTCCGCCTGCTCCGCTTCGCCTTCCTTTTTTGAGGAATCAAAAGTTTTCCAGGTTTCGCCGCCCGTTAGATGCGACATGCCAATCTGAAAAGACATATACCGCTCGTCGACTTTATGAATTAGAGGCATTGCTTTTACGTCCAACCGCTTGTTTGAAGATTGGGCTTCCTTAGTTTCTGATCCTTGCCTTCCCGGAACACTGCATTCAGCAAACAAAATAACCAATATACTTCCGACGAGAATTTTATCTAAGAATTTTAGAGAAGCTTTAAAGCTTGTTTTTTCCATTTTAAATGAGTTTGAAAGCATAGTTTTATCGTCATCAAGTAAGCAAGGTCACTTAACTACTACCCTTACGCGATCCAGGTTCTGGATACGGGTAAAAGGCGTTTCAGTATTTCCATCACGTTGGGAAACAGCCCTGAGGGTAATGAAGTAAGTCCCTGGTTCAGAAAAAGAATGCGTCTTGGACAGGGTCATTTTTTCCTGTGAAGAGTTTATGATTTTTTCCTCTACCGCAAATTCGCCTGAGCCATCAAAATCCCACTCCACGCTGACGATGCTACCCTGATTTTCGGGTACTTCTATTACTGCCGTTAAGTTTACTTTTTCGCCCACTGCTACTTCTGCCCGTTTGCCGCCATTGGCCTGAAGGTTGATTACTGGTTGAATGCCTTTTCTTTCCGGGGCAGTTTCAGGGACCATTACCTGACCATCTATAAGCTCATAATTTGTAGAGGCAGCGGGGGGCACTCCATTTTCCACCCAGTCGCTCAGGTCCAGCAGGGCTTGCTGTAATACCCCCAGGTAGCTAACAATATGGGTAGGATTACCGGGCACAGCAAAGTCACCGTGATTGGCATGATCAGTAAACCACAGCCTGAAA
>CAZFFW010000124.1:0-16849 GCA_964518125.1 uncultured Porifericola sp. | reverse complement strand
GTTGGAGAATGATTTTCAGGACGAGATACATTGATCAATCAGCAAATACCTATGATTTGTGGCGAATGCTCAGCGCAGATTATCATCAACAATCCTATTGTCAGGATTCCTGCGACTGGCAGTAGGGAAAGTGCCAATTTATGGCACAAAAAAAAGACCTGCCGGATTTTCAGCAGGTCTGATTTTACTTTTCTACCATATCACTACGCGATGCGTAAATCAATTTTTATACATCCTTTTATTCAGCTTTCTCTCCAATGGCTACCATCGGGTCAATGTTAGGAATTCCCGCAGGCTGTACTACATGGGTCAGGGGTTCTACATTATTTTCAGCACCATTGTAGCCAGTAGTCTGGTTGAGGATATTACCCACATTTCCTACCAGATAGTCCTGGTATACCGGCCAGAAAACATGCTTAGGGTCTATGGTATACTTGGTGGTAGGATAAGTCGCCCAGGGTGTTTCGTTTTTGAAAAATGAATTTTTATCTATCATCCTGTCATAATAGAAACTACTGGCCGATAATGACTTTTCTATATCGTTGTCCGAAATAGAGTAGCTTTTTCCCTCATAGGTAGGCTTACCGGTTTTCGCAAAGATGACTGACATCCGCACCAGTTCGTCATGGCGGTATTCCTCTCCAAATAATTCGCGGGTACGTTCGTCCAGGATAGCGCCAATTCCTTCCATTTGCACATCAGCCACCGTATACAGCTGACTGGCATTGGCCCGCTCACGGATGACATTCAGGTCCTCAGTTGCACCCGCGAAATTATCCTGCCAGTAGCGGGCTTCTGCCCTGACCAGGTAGGCTTCGGCTGCCCTCATGATGTACATATCCATTTTTCCACCATCCTGGCGATCAGGACGTGATTCTATGTTAGGTGCATAAAATTTGTAGCGGGGATAACCGAACCAGCACCGAATCGTATCCTGGCACAGCAAATTTCCATTATGGTATAAGCGAAGCGGTTGCAGGTAAAATTCAGCAGTAGCTTCGTTTTCCAGCATAGCTGGATTATCATACAGTACATCTTCCATCTCAAACCAGTTGAGATCTTTATGGCGGTAGTCCTGCACATCTATCTCACCTTTAAAATTCCATACATCGTATTGCGAATAATTGGTGGGACGGGCAAAACCCTGTCCCCTACCCCATTTCTGCATCATTTTGCCCCCGCTGGGACCGGTTCCCTGCTGTACGTTAGTACCGATAAGTGAGCCTGCCGGTGGTGCCTGCACCCCCAGGTTGGTGCTCACAAAGTTGGGTCCCCAGGAACGTATTCTGGCGGACCTGCCCTGGCTTCCCAGCACAAATTGTGTGTTTACAATGAGCCAGATTCCCTCCGGATTGCTAACCTTTTGGGAACCGGCATTCGTATGTAGGGTGTTGATGGCGTCAGCTGAAGCAAAACCGCTTCTGCCAGGATACCGCTCCCCGGTAAAAGGGCTAAACGTATTGGCTACTTCCACCGAATCCATGGTGACATCCGCATCGGTAAATAACCTGACTTCTCCACTGTTGATTAGTTCATCCATCTGCTCCTCGGCATCAGCAAAACGCTCATTGAGCATGTAGTACTTAGCCAGCAGAATCCTTACCGCAGATTTGGGTGCCTGCCCGATAGGCAGCTCACTTTTGGGCAAAACGTGCTCTACCGCAAACTCCAGGTCGGTAATCATCTGGTCCCAGATTCCCTGCATATGGAAAGCTTTATAATCCCTTCTGGCTTCCGATACGACATTGAGCGGAAAGGCTACATTACCAAACTGCATGGTGAGTTGCATGTAAAAGAAGGCCCGTAAAAAATAGGCACTTCCCAGCAGGTGATTTCTCATGGGATCATCAGCGCCACCTTCCCAGTCGGGGAAATCAATGTAGTCAATGACAGTATTACAGCTTTTGATATGGCGGTAATTATCCGCGTAGAAGGAACGGGCACGCCCGGCATCATTATTCCGGCTATTGATAGGCGTAGCGTAGGTCCTCAGATCCACGAAAGCATCGGGTTTGTCCGTGGCACTGACCACAGAAGCATCGCTCATGTTATGGTTAAACATGAGTTCACGCGTATCACCGTTCCACTGATCAAACACCCCTTTAAGCGCGTCATCCAGCGCAGTTTGCAGTCCGGTAGCATCCGTAAAGGTATTTTCCGGGCTCAGGAAAGACAATGGTTCTTCTTCCAGAAAATCATCGTTGCAGGAAACCGCAGTCAGTAAAAATACTAACAGAAGGGCTTTTTTTAATATGGCTATATTTTTCATTTTTCTAATATTTGATATCAGAATATTTGATTAAAATTAGGTTGACTGGCCCTAGAAAGTAAAGTCCAGGCTGAAAGAATAAGTCCGGGGCATTTCTCTTTCAGATTCAGGATCACCCCAAATCCAGTTAGTAAATACTGCCGCATTATCTATGTTGAATGCCAGGCGAACACGGTCAAACTTGATGGTTTCAAGCAAACTGGCAGGCAAGCTGTACCCCAGCGATACATTCTGCAGCCTTAGGTAAGAACGGTTATGCCAGATCCGATTCCCAAAGCTGATAGAATTGATGCGGGCAGCGTCGTTGATCGGATTATTAGGGGTCCAGTAAGGCAGGTCATACCAGTTACGGTTTTTAATATATTCCTGGCGGTTATTGAAGGGCAGGTTGGAACCTCCAATGTATCCGAGATTGGCCAGGAAAACCAGTCCCAGGTCAAAACCCTTAAATTCCAGATCATTTCTCAGCGTGATATACCAGGGACTGTTGCTAAGTCCTAAAAATACCCTGTCGTCCACATCAATATCACCGTCGCCGTCCTGGTCCACATACCTGAAATCTCCGGGGAACAAACCATATTCAGCCGCTTCAGCTTCTTCACCGATCTGATATACGCCGTCTACATCCCAGTCCCAGACGACATCTTTGTTTTCACCGATAAACCATCCGTTCTGCAGATCATCAGGCTCCCTGAGAACAGGATTTCCGTTACCATCCAGCACCGGATTGCCCTCAGAATCTGTCACGGCGACTGGTTCATTGCCCAGGGTGGAGATTTCGTTGATCGCATAGGTAACATTGAAGGTACTGGTCCATATAAAAGAACCTCTGCTTATATTGACGCTGTTTAAGCCCAGTTCAAATCCCCGGTTGATCAGGTTACCCACATTAGTTTTGGCAGAACCAAATCCGGTTACTTCCGGTAGTTTCTGGTCTAACAGCAGGTCCTGTGTTTCGGAGGTATAAACATCCAGTGAACCACTTAAGCGGTTCCCAAGGAACGCGAAATCTAATCCTAAGTTGTAGGCTTCATTTTTTTCCCAGGATAGGTTGGGATTAGCAATACGATCCAGTTCCACATAAGGAGTGGCTACATATCCCCCATCATAATTGAGGTAAATATTACTGTTCAAACGTGCATAGGCATTGTAATCTTCCAGACCACTACTGTTTCCGTTGATACCCCAGCTGGCGCGTATTTTCAGATAATCCATCCACCCGGGAGCTCCAGCCATAAAGCTTTCGTTGGTGAGGTTCCATGCTGCGGATACCGATGGGAAATTACCGTACAGATTATCCGCTCCAAAGCGGGAGAAACCATCACGGCGCATAGATACAGAGAAGTTATAGCGGTCGCTAAATGAATAATTGATTCTACCCATCAAGCCTGTGCGGGAGTTTACTTCGTCAATATTTCTGGGGCTATTATCATAACTAAAAGGGATAGTTGGATTCAGACCAAATGGAAGTCCATTAAAACCAAGCGCATCGGTTGGTGAAAAATTATTAGAGATTACAAAGGTTTCCCATCTGGCATTTCTTTCAGTATTATAGAGGGCAGTAACATTAAAGCGGTGATCTCCAAACTCCTGGTCCCAGCTCAGAATATTATTTAGCTGCCATGAGAATGACTCATTGTGTCTTCTCCTGGCTTCACTTACGGCCCTTTGTGGGTTTCCTTCACTATCGAAGTCAAATCTTTTTCTTATGTCAACTCTTGGCGTAAAATCAACCCTGAATGAAAAACCCAGTGGCAGGTCGGCATCAGCGTAAATAGTTGGGTTAATCATATACCTGTCGTAGAGGCGATCATTCCAGGCTGGTTCTATGTATGGGTTGCTTCGGTTGGAGCCAGCACTCTGGTCATTCAGGTTTTCCCGCGTACGGGGTGCACCATTCGCCCATGGCTGATCGTAAGGAGAAAATGTGTAATAGCCTCCGTTGGGAATAGCTTGCTGCCCCTGGTTCTGATAAGAAAAATTGGCATTAACTCCCAGGCTTAGGAAATCTGATGCTTGTATATCCAGATTCAGGCGAGAAGTAATGGTTCTAAACTCATCACCAATCTGAACCGATTCCCTATCGCTATATCCTAGTGAATAATAGTAGGATACTTTTTCGGTTCTGCCCGATATGCTCACATCATAGTCCTGCCGTATGCCGGTATGGAAGAGAAAGTCCTGCCAGTCGTAGATGACACCATTGTTGAAGTTTTCCTTTTCAATTTCCCAGAAACCAAAATTATCCACCCAGGCGCTACTGATGACTGCCGGATCGGTTTCCCCGGGTATTCCGTTGGCTTGCAGCCAGTCATCCTGAAATTCAGCAGGTACATTGTTAAAATTATCAAATCTGGACCAGGGGTCAGTGGAAGTACTGGTGATAGACTCATTCATATCGGTCAGCCAGGTCAGCACCTCGTCGCCTCCCCTGTGGGTGGTAAGCCGCCTGGAACCAGTGACCAATCCAACCCGTGAGCTGACATTGATACGTGGTTTGCCTACCTGACCTTTCTTCGTAGTAATAATGACGACACCATTAGTGGCCTGCGAACCATAAATGGCAGCGGAGCTGGCATCCTTGAGTACGTCAATACTGCCAATATCATTGGGGTTGATCTCAGCCAGGTCACCTCTGAAGATTACTCCATCCAAAACGATAAGCGGACGATTAGCGTCCCTTTCATCGTCATTGTTGGCTTTAATAGAAGCATCACCACGGACATTAAAATCAGCCACACCGCGGGCATCTGTAGCATAGCCCACCTGCATACCGGGTACGGTAGTCCTTAAGATTTCTGAAACACTCTGGGGCTTATACTTGGCCACTTCATCAGCCTGCACATTGACAATCGCACCAGTAAGGTCTTTCTTCTTTTGTGTACCATAACCAATGACGACTATTTCATCCAGGGAAGTGACATCGGTAGCTAAGGTTAGGTTAATCTCTGATTGGTTATTGATGGCAATCTCCTGGGTGACGTAACCGATGGAGCTAAATACCAGTGTATTTGCGTCATTGGGAATACTTAAAGTATACGCTCCTTCAATGTCGGTGATGGTTCCTACCGTAGTGCCTTTTATTATCACATTGACTCCAGGCAAAGGTTCATCGGTATCACCATCGGTTACACTACCTCGAATGGTTCTTTCCTGTGCCCAGGCAGATACAGCCAGGCATACAAAGGCAACGATCAGGGTAAATTCCCTTCTCCATTGCGGTAAAGCAGTTCTCATAGTTTGATTGTGTTTGTGAAAAAAAGTTTAAAAAAAGGGCGTTTGATTAGTGCGATTAACTGGGAAACCTAAGTTGGTGTGCAGGTTAGGTTTGTAGGAAAAGCATAATCAAAATGACAATATCAATTAAAATACCTGACATAAGTTTAAAATAAAAGAAAAGAGATTGAATTTTTTTCAAAATTTTGTTTTTCAAATCAATTACTCATTTCCACTTGCTTCTGCTTTCAACTTGATAAAACCGTAAAAATTAGATAAAAAAGGGGTATGCAACCGGGGCTTTGCTATTATAAAACTACTTTTCTCTTCAAAAAACTTACTTAAAATCCACTAAATGATTAGGTTTGTACTTTAAAGCAGTTTCAAAATGATCCCTGGCTTGAGCTTAAGCCACTTATTTATGCATCATGAAAAATCCTGAAGTAAAAATCTTTGCCGGACCTGATTCTCTGGATGATTTCAATCTGGAGGAAGTCTACAGGATGGCCGAAATCAAAGTAAACGGAGAAGCTGCCCTGTATGGGGCACGCACCGTTGGCCTGAAATCCCGTACCAACTTTGACCACGACAATAGTGAGAAGGGCTTTATGGGTTATGACTTTGAAGCCATCATGCAGAACTTCAATATCTTTGGTCACGGAGGCAATGCCGATGACCTGGTTCCGCTTCCTACCGTACAAATGGCAGAGAAACTTTATCAGGATACCGGCCTGATCCCCTCCTCAGAAATTATGCTGCCCGCAATCCAACTGGCCTGTATCAAAAAATCCTTTGCCAACGACCCTTTTCTGGTCTGGAATTCTGCAGTAGACCAACTCGGCTGGCATATCCGTCAGATGGCTGGATTTGCTGAAGAACACGGATGGATCGTAGGTTTGAAAAACGGAAAGTGGCTGGGAGAAGAATATAAAAAAGCTGAAAAGCCTGACTTTAGCGGCAAAACCAGCATAGAGACCGTTTGGGACGGCCTGATTGATTACGCTTCTATTGCCGAGGAAGTAATCCTGATCCAGCGGGGCTGCGACCTGCCGGCCAAAGGTGAATACCGCAATTTACCTATCCATTATACTGCACTGCGCACCAAAAAGCGCCACATGGACAAGAACCTGTCACTCTATTTTGATCCCAGTCATTCCCTGGGTCCCAAAATGCGTGATCAGATCGTAGACAAAACGGTGGAAGCCATGGAAATGAAAATGGATGACGAGCATTACCTATATGACGGTATCCTGATTGAAGTGGGTACTGCCAAATGTGATACCCATCAGCACATTACTGTGGCTGAACTGCAGGAACTGATGGAGCGGATAGCTTCGTTCAGAACTTTATCGGGCAGGAGAAAATCTGTGACCCAGAAACAAAAAGCCTGATAAATCAACAAATACTTTTAAATAATGAAGCCCTTCGGATGAAGGGCTTTTTTTTAGCTTACTTTCTGGGCCAGTGCTTCCTCTACGTATTTGAAAGTTGAGAGCACATCTGGCGCGCCATTGACAATGGCTACATCATGTTCAAAATGGGCTGATGGCCGGCGGTCGGCGGTGATGATCGTCCAGCCGTCGCTCAACTGCTTTACCCTTCTGGTGCCCATATTGATCATTGGCTCTATGGCGATAACAAGTCCCTCCTGTATTTTAGGACCACGGCCTCTTTTACCGTAGTTGGGCACTTCGGGTGATTCGTGCATTTTTCGTCCGAGCCCATGCCCTACCAGTTCACGTACTACCCCGTAGCCGTGGTTTTCGGCATGTTGCTGTATGGCAAAGCTTACATCGCCGATGCGGTTACCAGCCCGGGACTGTTCAATTCCCAGGTCCAGGCATTCGCGGGTGACTTTGAGCAGTTTTTTTATTTCAGGGGCTACCTCACCCACTTCAAAAGTATAGGCATGATCGCCATAAAAACCATTTTTGACAGCACCGCAATCTATTGAAATGATATCACCATCTTCCAACGGGCGCTTGTTGGGAATACCATGCACTACTGCTTCATTAAGCGACATGCAGAGGGTATTGGGAAAATCATATAAACCAAGAAAACCAGGAACGGCCCCCTGGTCACGGATAAACTCTTCTGCCAGCTTATCAAGATAAAGAGGGGTTACGCCAGGTTTGATCTCCTGGGCAAGGATGCCCAGCGTCCTGGAAACGATCAGGGCGCTTTCCCTCATCAGTTCAATTTCTTCTTTACTTTTATAGTAAATCATTCAACAGGGAGACTTTTGTATATGCTTTCTAATGAAAAGGCAGCAGAATAGTTTTGGCTATTTCTGAAATTCAGCGCAAGATAGCATAAAATTATTAAATGATCCACGCGCTTAAAGCTCACCGGCTACATCTCTGTGGACAGGCTTCTGCCCGGCTAATTCGGAAAGGAAAAAACGGCTACAATAGCTTGTAAAAAAGTCAAAAAAAAGTGTAAGCCCTGCTTTAGTCAGAGCCTAGTTTATGCTGGAGCTTACGCATTTCTTCAGCCATACTGCTGATTTTGCCCTGTATATCGCCCAGGTCATGGTTAATTTCGGGTAGGTGAGAGCGCAGGTGCCATTCAACTTTCCAGAGCTGGAGGATCTGCTGTTCGCTAAGCTCATAGGGATCGTGCTTGGGGTTATCAGACAGGCAGCGGATGGAACCGTATTGCTGCAGGCGGTTCTTAAGTCGTTTGACCTGAATACCTCTTTCTTCTGAAACCACCAGATATACTGCCCCATCGCTCAGGTAGCGGTAGTCAGATTTGTCGAGCAGGCGACAGATGACCCAGTCGTCTTCCGAGAGAGTGGGTTCCATACTATCACCACTGACCTGGACAGCGTAGCAAAGGCCGTCTTTCAGCATATAGTCAGGCAGCTGCAGACTTTCCCGGGCCTCAAACCATTCCTGTGAATCATAACCGCTAAGGTAATTGGCAGCGGCTTTATGGTTGATCAGGGGGACGGTAACGTTGCCCTGCGTATCCTGTGTGGCCACGACCACCACATCGGTCGACTTGGCAGCACTCGGACTGTCTTCTTCAGATGGATAAAAAGGCTCCCCTTTACCAGTTATTACAAAAGCACTGTTGACGCCAAATCGGTCAAAAGCTTTATTGAGTATTTCAAGGGTTACCGAGCGGCGGTTGGCTTTGATATCTCCCAGATTAGATGGTGAAATATCTATGCATTTGGCAAATTCACGGTCAGAATTTACTGCCTTACTTTTTTTAAGCATATTAATGCAGTCAAAAAAGCGCTCATTTACAAGGTTTTTATACTGATTTTCAGGCATATAGAAAAAATATACTTGATTTAAGAATTATTTTCTTGATATATACTTTAATAAAGCATATTATTGTACTTATAGCAAGTACAAATATGGAAAATATCAGGGATATAAAAAAGCATCTGCGTGAAGAAGACTATCTTCACCTCAGCAAAATTACCGGATACAGTTGTGCGTACATCAAAAGTTGTGTGCAGTTCAGGCGAAATAACCGCCTGATCGTCATGGCAGCCCAGGAGGTTCTGGGGTTTTCTCAGCGGGTCTGATCATTCCCAGATGCCGGGAGGTATCAGTTCCAGCACGTGCCCATCCGGGTCATGGAAGTAGCAGGAATATAAATCATCTTTCCAGTGTTGCTCATGGATGATAGCTATACCTTCCTGCTCAAGTTTTTCTTTCCAAAGTTCATATTCTTCTAGCGGCACCTCAAAAGCCAGGTGCTGCTTTCCGTAGGCAAAATGAGGTGGCAGTGTTTTTTCCGCTTTGGTCACTTCGGGTAAAAAGCAAAGGAGTACTGAACTGCCTGCCCTGAAAAATACGTGCCGCCCTGCCACATGGCTGATCAGCGGCATGCCCAGCAAGTGGTGGTAAAATGCCATGCTACGATCCAGATCGCTCACGTAGAGGCAATTTTCTTTTACCTGCTTGATATGCATAAGTTGTTTCATCATTTAAGGTTTGACGATACGGGCCTCAGTAAAAGAAAAGGGGCGTGATGCCCCTGGAATTTTTTCTGACCTAATGTATAGGTTATATGGATAGACGATATAGTAGCTTCAAGCGACTACCTTAATTGTCCCGGTCTCCTATTAATTCAAAATAGCGCTCAAAGATCTTTCGGTCCAGCAAGACAGTAGGCTTACCACTGCCCCACTCAGTGGATATTTCAAATAAACCATTATAGGTACGGCCAATGTAGGCACGTTCCTGCTCAAAACCCATCAGGCCGGTGGCTTCATTGGGTTGTTTGCTGCATCTGAAGGAAATTTTAAACTTGTCCATCACTCTATTATATTTTCTTACCATAACCTTATCAATTATTGTGCAAAAACCTTCTTAACTTACACTGGTATAATAATATTATTTATTTATTTCATATTTCTAATGTACTGATTTTTGAGATACTAAAGAAGTAAAAAATCATATTATTATAAATTTTTGCACAATATATTAAATAATACTTATATTTTTAACAGGATAGTATGATTATAAATACTTAAAATTTTGCCCTACAGCTATTATTATTACATATTCAGGAAATCATGCTTACCTGTAGCTATCTGGTGTGGCTTACTTGACATTTAATCCAATTCTCTACCCGTTTACCCAAACAATAGCCCTTGCCTTGCTTGTTAAACTAACAGAGAACAGTAAACTTAATTTTTTAAACGATGAATGATCTTAGAATAAAAGGAAACTGGAACGAGAAAAAGGGAAAACTGAAACAGGAATACGGAAGCCTGACTGATGACGACCTTGCCTTTAGCGAAGGAAAAGAAGATGAACTGCTCGGAAGACTTCAGCGCAAGCTGGGAAAATCCAAAGATGAAGTTCGTCGGATTGTCAGCGACATCTAAATCACGGATGACAACATTTATTTTTTTTAGAACTAAAAATTTTTTGATATGAGTATGAATGATAGAAATAAAGAAATTGTAAAGACAGTACAGGAACTGATTGAAATCTGCAAAGACGGAGAAAGAGGCTATAAAAATGCTTCTGACAAGGTAGAGCATCAGGAATTTAAAACCATTTTGTACCGTCTTTCTCAGCAACGTGCACTATTTCGTTCAGAACTGGAAAACGACCTGATCAAAGATTTTGGTGAGGAAGCCAAAAGTAGTGATTCGGTCGCCAGTAAATTACACCGGGGATGGATGGATTTTAAATCCGGCATCAGTGGTAATGACGATAAATCAGTGTTGGAAGAGTGCGAAAGAGGTGAAAAACACGCCATTGAGAAGTACTCCAATGCATTAGATGGAAAACTACCCTCATACCTGGAAGAGCGTGTACAAAACCAGCTCAACATGATCAAAGGTACCTTAAGCCAGGTACGTGAGTTTGAGTCGGAAGTGAATCATGCATAAAAATTAGTCACAAACTGATAAAGCAAAGGCCAACACCTTTGCTTTTTTTTTAGAGATACCGGATATTATCAGACATGGAAATACTGACTTTTCTTATTGATATCATCAATTACCCTTTCAGACGATTCAAGACATTTGTAAAAAAACAGCTGGGCTGGGTAGGTAATCCGATTATTGAGCCTTATCGGGGATATGGAAATGAGCACCATTTTTTTATCAAAGGCAGAGTTATTGAAGATACAGGCTTGTCGCAGCCGGCGGAAAAAGACAAAATATGGCAGAACCTGCTGGCCATGGTCAAACGCTACAGCAGCAGCGGTCTGGAAGATGTGGAGGTTTTTGCGGTTTTTGGCGATATCCGTAAAAGTTGCAAAACTGATGAAGATGGTTTCTTTCAGTTTAATTTTCAGATCACGGAAGAAATGATCGTAGAGAAAGACTGGCAGCATATCCGCTTTTATATGAAGGGTAAAGGCCGCAACCTGGTAGAGGCCACTGGTGAAATACTATTGACCAGAAGAAAAGCCCAGTATGGCGTCATCACTGATATTGATGATACACTGCTCATCTCCCACGCAACCAATGCCAGGAAAAAGCTGCGGCTGATGCTGTTTAAGAACGCCAAAACCCGTATGCCCTTTGATGGAGTGGCTGCTTTCTACTGTGCGCTGGAAAAAGGACTGACCGGTATCAAAGACGATTACCTGAATCCATTCTTTTATGTCTCCAGTAGCGAATGGAACCTCTACGACCTGCTGGACGACTTTTGTTTGCACCACGGCCTGCCGAAAGGACCTTTTCTGCTCAGAGAGGTAAATATCAGCCTGGGTAAACTCTGGAAAGCCGGGGGCGGTAACCATAACCACAAGCTGGATAAAATACGGCATATTCTGGCACTACACGAAGAAAGAGAATTTATACTGATCGGAGACAGCGGCCAACATGATGCTGAAATATACCGGGAGATTGTAAAAGAGTTTCCCAATAGGATTAATACGATCTATATCAGAGATGTCAGGCCTTCCCGGCACCAGTTTGTGAGCGATATTGCAAACGAAGTTAAAGATCTGGGCGCTGAGATGCTTTTGGTCAAAGATACAGAAGAAGCCGCCATTCATGCTATCAGGAAAGGCTACCTCCATCCCGAATCACTACGGGGCATATCCGACGAGAAGACATTCAACCAGATGATGGAGAGTGATTTTCAGCAGATTATGGAGAAAATTATGAACCAGGAACAGGACTAAAGATCCGGCTCTGGTACGATCAGACGGTAGGCATGTTGTTTGATTTTGACGTCCACAGTTTTGGGATACCCCTGTATTTCACCATCAATCTGCAGCACCTCTTTGGGTAGGTTGTGGATACGGATACTGCTGGTACTGATGATATCTACATAACGGGATGTCCTGATGGTACCTTTAAAAAGGTGAAAAGTAATGGCAAACAAAGCGTAAAAAGGAAAAGGCTTGACGATACAGATTTCAAATTTTCCATCGTCAATTTTACCTACAGGATTAACAATGGCCCCTGTCCCGTATTTGCTGGCATTGGCGATCACTACCATCAGGGCTTTCTTCCGGAAACGGTTTCCATTAAGTTCAAAACCAAATTTCTTGGGTTTAGATAAACGAATTTCCCGGATAAATTGCCGGGTGTAACCAATCATTCCACGCCTTTTTTCTTCTTCAAATCTTTTTACCACTTTGGCATTCAGGCCAAGATCGCTCAGATGCAGGCAAATGTGCTTTTTGTTGATGATGATAGCGTCCAGGGGCTTTTCAATTCCGGTAAAGAGGAGCTCCGTGGCAACATCTATATTTTCTTCAATATTCAGCTCCCTGGCCAGTCCATTGGCTGAACCCAGGGGGACAATCCCGAAAAGGACGTCTTTTTTGTAGAGAATTCTGGCTACCAGGTTACAGGTACCGTCCCCACCTACCGCCACTACTACATCCGGAGCATAGTCAGCAATTGCCGCTTCAATTTTCTGTGGATCTTCTTCCCCACCTGTAGTTTCCAGTACTGTAAACTGTTTTTGTTTGAGCTCAAAAATTTTATCAAGCCTATTGACATAGCGGGATTTGTCCAGGCCACCGGCAATGGGATTGATGACAAAAAGGAATTTATCTCTGTTCATTGATAAAAAATGGACGATAGCTAATCAGACGAAAAAAATTAATTGAAGAGTTTGATCATTAAAGCACAACGATTGCACTCATGCAACATAAGCATTTCCTGCCAAATGAAAGCAGGAAGATACAGTATCAGCCAAAAAAAAATCAGGAGAATCTCCTGATTTTTTTTATGCTTAACCTTTACAAATTAGCTGTTAGTTTCAATTTCAATATCTAAATTTTCAAGATCCTGATAAGTTTCACTTAAATCAGTCTTGATTTCCTGCCATTCTTCTTCAGAAGCATTTTCTACCTGTTGTAGATTTTCCTGCAGTTCGTTCATTTCTTCCTGCAGTTCTGCCTGTGTTGCGCCGGAAGCCTGTTCAATTTCCTGCTCCAGTTCAGTCATCCGGGTCTGCAGTGCAGAAGTCCACTCCTGTTGTTCTGCTTCCCAGTTTGCTTCCATTTGTTCCATGTCGTCTTCCAGAAGATTATCATCTTCCATGATTTCAGTGTCTTCGCCCAGCTCATTTTCGTTGGTAGCGGGGGTGTCGCACTGCGTAAACATGAATATTGAAAACACTGAGACAAGTGTTAAGCTCAATATATTTTTATTAGCATTAAATTTCATGACTTATTTGTGTTTGGTGAAAAAATAAAAATTAATTGGTCTGGTTAGTTCGTGTGATTGTTAAAAGTCTAAAAAGATTCTAAAAAATTTACCCCGGGAGCATTTGAATTTCTCCGCTCCAGCCTAAAATCTTAATAAGGGTATCTGTTAGTTAAAAAAATGGAGAATCTAAAAAATTATTAATTTCCTTAAAATCGTTGCTTAGAAGCTGAAAATTGATTTTTTCTTTTTCTTCTTGCCTACATTATTAAGGCTGTTGATGATAGCATCCACATTTTTGTGCAATGACTTCTCAAAATCCTTACTCACCTTGGCACTGTCTTTAGAAAAACGCTTTCTGGTTTTGATACCTTTGTCGGGTGCCATAAAAACGCCAGTTGCGATTCCTGCGAGTGCTCCTACGATTATTCCTGATATTAATCTCATATGATAGTTTGGTTTAAATCTCTAAATTTTAATGGTAGTAGTGGGAAATCCGTGCCAAGACCGTAAAATATCCGAGAATATTGAGCTGAGCGCTCGTTTTAAGCCTTTATTCCACTTATACCCGGCAAAAAAATGAAATAGATGGTGCTCGGGCAGGCTGCAATAAATTTCAACTACTGATTGGACGAGGAAAGTATTCTACACTATGTAGAAGTGTTTCTAAGTCCTGGAATTGATTAACATTTATATTTCCAGTGGTAAACATTTCAGAAAGTAATAGTCTTATATAGTCGCAACTAATAAGCAGAGAAACTCATCTGTTTTAAGTATTTTTTTAACTAAACACCATTTTTATGTCATTACTATCAATAATACTCGCCATTTTTCTCCCACCCCTTGGTGTGGCTATGCAGTATGGTTTATCCAGCAAGTTTTGGATTAATGTTTTACTCACCCTGGTAGGCTTTCTGCCCGGAGTCATTCATGCATTTGTGGTATTGTCCAAATAAGACAAGCACTCATTTTTTTATCATAAACAACTCATTATGAATGTTACATTAGACAATTTAAAAGACAAAGACAAAGCTGCCATGAAGTTTGCCCGCTTTGGCATGTTCGCCAAAGGCACGGTGTATGTCATCCTCGGGGTACTGACAGCCATGGCGGCGTTCAATGTTGGCGGGGGCCAAACCACTGGTAAATCCGGTGCGCTGGAGTTCATTTATGGACAACCTTTCGGCAAATTTCTCCTAGCTCTGGTAGCAATAGGCTTACTCGGGTATGTCGTATGGCGCTGGATACAGGCGTTTAAAGACCCGGAAGGCGATGCTTCTGAAAATGACTCCAAAAGAGGCATCAAAAGAGTAGGATATTTTATCAGTGGCCTGGTATATGGTTTCATCGCTTTTGAAGCGGGCCGTATGGTATTTTCCGGTGGCTCAAGCGGAGGAGGTGGCAACAGCCAGAAGCAGAGCCTGGTAGCCCAGGTGCTGGAATGGCCAGCCGGTCAGTGGATCATTGGCCTGATAGCCGTAATTTTCTTCGGCAAAGCAATTTATCAGTTCTACCGTGCCTTATCCGGTAAGTTTGCCAAAAAGATTCAGGATAGCGAACTGGACATGAAAGTGAAAAAGACGCTCAGAAAAGCAGGTATGGCGGGCTATATCGCCAGGGGAGTTGTGATCGGAATTATTGGTTATTTTTTCCTGCAGGCAGCCCTTCAGTCAAATCCTGAGCAGGTAGAGGGCACCAAAGGCGCTTTTCAGTTTATCAGCAGTATGACAGCAGGCCCCTGGCTCCTGGGTATAATTGCCATCGGACTGGCCTGTTATGGAGTATTTATGTTCGTAAAAGCGAGGTATCAGGTGATGCCCGGCAGTATATAAACCTACAAATCAAGTAAAATGATGAACATCAAAGAGTACGTAGAAGAAGTAGCAGATGAAGATCAGGTGAAGCACTATGCCGTAAGCGGGCTAACCCTGCTCTCGGCAATAGTAGTCCGAAGGCTGATTGAATATGTATGGAAACAGAGTACCAATAGTGAACCGCCCAAAAATCCGGCATCTCATAAGGTATCATGGCAGGAAGCTTTTCTGTTTACGATCATCACCGGAATTATGGTAAGTGTTACCAAATTGCTGATACGCAGGAATGTAGCCGTAGAACTTGAAGAACATATGTGATATGGTACCTAAAGGCGCAAATGTTAAATGGAAAGCACAGGACAAAACCCTTCAGGGAATGGTGCAGGAAACCTACCCGGAAGAGGTAAGCTTGACCCTTGAGGAGGGTGTAGTCAGTAAGCATGGTACACCCAAAGACAGGGTTCTGTTTATCCTGGACGATGCAGGCAAAAAATATCTGAGGTTGGAAAGTGAAGTTGAAAGAGTTTAAGATATACAGTGAGTGAAACAAGATGCCCGGAGGGACTGGTGTATGTCGGTCCTCAGGAAGAAGGCTTTACGAGGAGAAGGAGAGGACGAGGCTTTAGTTATCATGATGCATCAGGCAAAAAGATAACTGACGACGATATACTAACCAGGATCAAGTCTCTGGGCATCCCTCCTGCATGGAAAGATGTATGGATCAGCCAGAACCCCAGGGGCCATCTGCAGGCCACCGGCTACGATCTCAAAAACCGAAAACAGTACCGTTACCATCCCGAATGGACAGAATACCGGCAATTGGCTAAATTTTCCAAATTAAGAGAGTTTGGCCTGAAAATTCCCGGGATAAGGTCCCAAACCTACCAACTGCTGGAGCAGCAGGGCTGGCCCAAAGAAAAAGTACTGGCGCTCGTCATCCAGATGCTGGACGAATACCACATTCGTATTGGCAACCAATACTACAAAGAACATAACGAAACTTTCGGGCTGACTACCATGCGCCGAAAGCACCTGGACTTTGAAGAAGGAGTAGGCGGCAGACTGGAATATAAAGCCAAGAGCGGAAAATACCGCAAGATAAGCCTGCACCATAACCAACTCTTCAAGTTGGTCAAAGAGTGTTCAGAGCTACCGGGCTACGAAATTTTTACCTACCGCGATGAAAACAACAAATTTCAGTCGGTGGATTCGCAGGATGTAAATGCATTTCTGCATGAATTGGCAGGGGAGCAGTTTAGCAGCAAAGACTTTCGGACCTGGGGCGGCACCACGCTGCTGATTGAAAAGGAAGAAGAAGCCAGGGAGGCAGTCAGAGAAAATAAAAAGCTCAAACTGGAAACCAGCCTGGTGAGGGCGGTAGCTTCCTCTCTGGGCAATACCGTCAGTATCTGCCGCAACTACTACATCCACCCTGAGGTAATGAAACATGTGATG
>CAZFFW010000123.1:0-17162 GCA_964518125.1 uncultured Porifericola sp. | reverse complement strand
ATCAGCTGCAGGAACAAAATCGGCGTTTTTTAGCTCGCGAAGAGAAGAAATACCGTGAGCTGGTCAACAATATTGCTGAGGTCGTAGTGAAAGCTGATTTTGACGGCAGGTTCATCTTCCTAAGCCAGCGGTGGAAAGATTTCACCCAGTTTGAACCTGCTGACACTATGGGAATGTCTTATATTGACTTTATTCACCCGGAAGATGTCAACCTGTTTGAAAGCTACCTGCTTCCCTTACGAGAGGGTAAAATAGAGGTTTTCAAAGTAGAATTCAGGCACCGGCGGAAGGACGGTAGCTATTTCTGGGCGCAGGCACAGGCCCGGCTGGAGTATAATCCTGAAAACGGTGAAGCGGTCGGCATCGCCGGTACGCTGCAGAACATTGAGGAGCGTAAGCAGGCAGAAATCGCCCTGCGGGAGCGGGAGCAGATGCTGACTTTTATCATTGAGAAATCACGCGATGTGATCAGTATTCACGAGCCAGACCTGACCATCAAGTACATCTCCCCCCAGGTAAAAGAAATTGTAGGTTTCAGCCAGGATGAAATTATTGGCAAAACAACTTTTGACTTTGTTCACCCAGATCATGTGCCACAGATTGAGCAGGAAAACCAGGTCATGCGGAGCGGAGATTCGGTGAGTGGCGGAAAGTATGTTTTTCGTCATAAAGATGGTCACCCTATCTGGTTTGAGGCCCTGCCGCAGCCGGTTTTCAATGAGGTGGGAGAAGTTGTTTCTATCATCGTTTCCCACCGGGATGTTACCGAAAAAGTAAAGCTGGAGGAGGAACTGGAAAAGGTGCGCAAAAAACTGGCGATGGATTTTCATGACGAACTGGGCAACCATCTCACCACCATCTCTATGCTGGCCCGCAGGCTGCTGCTCCGGATTAAGCCGGAGGATCAGGAAATGAAAACACTGGCTGAAAAAATCACCCGATCCAGCAAATACCTCTACGACGGCACCCGCGATTTTATCTGGTCTATCAACCCTGAGCATGACCGCCTGGAGCTGATTTTTCTTTACCTGAGAGATTTTGGCGAAGAACTACTTGGCCAGCATGATATCGTTTTCCTGGCGGAAGCCGAAATGGAAAGTGTCAGCCATCGCTTGCCGCCGGGACAAGGACAGCAGATTATCCTGATTTTTAAAGAGGCGATCAATAACCTTCTGAAGCATGCGAAAGCCAGCAGGGCTGTCCTCCGCCTGGAAGCCCTGCATGAAGGCTACCGGCTAAGCCTGGAAGACGATGGTAAGGGGCTTCCTGTCTGGCAGAAGGCGATGAGCAGCAACGGGCTGCAGAACATGCAGAAGCGAGCCGAAAAGATGGAGGCACAACTTGTCATCCGTAGTGAAGAGGGTAGGGGGACAGTAATTTCTTTAGATTTTGGCATTAAAATTTTCAAGCAACATGATCAATATAGTTATCATTGAAGACAACCAGGAAGTGCTGGAAGCCTACTACGAAATACTCAATGCTCACCCGGAGATAGGAATGCTCAGGGGCTATACCAGCTGTGAAGAAGCCCTCAAACACCTGGATGCTCCGCTGCCCGATGTGGTGATGATGGACCTGCAACTCCCCGGTATGGATGGTATTGAGGGCACCCGGAAGATTAAGCAAAAATATCCCAACCTTAATGTGATTGTTGTCACTGTACACAGTGAGAGCCAGAAAGTGTTTGATGCCCTTTGTGCCGGTGCCAGCGGCTATATCACCAAAAATACCGAGCCAGAGAAGCTCGTATCAGCCATCAAAGACATACAGAATGGCGGCGCTCCCATGAGCAGCAATATAGCCCGGATGGTGGTCGGCTCATTTCAGCGAAATATGGAAACTCCCCTTACCCGCAGAGAAACCGAAGTCCTGCAACTTCTTTCCCAGGGAAAGACGACCCCCCTTGTTGCTGAACAGCTTTTCGTCAGCAAGGAGACCATTCGTTCGCACATGAAAAATATTTATTCCAAACTACAGGCCAACACTAAGGCTGAAGCCATTGAGAAAGCCAAACGGGACCGACTGATTTAAGCAGCTTAGCATTCCTTTCCTTCTGGTCATGGTTCATGGGTTAAGTAGTAGGTTTTTTAGAAAAACTAAACTCCTTTTTGTCGCTTTCATCCTCCCTGAAGGGTGATATAAGTAGGCGCTTTTTTACAGATACCCTAACAATTGCCCCTCCGAGGGTGAAGGAAAGACAGCCTACGGCATCTACTTTTATCCCCCAAAGAAGATGATAGCAGCCGACGCAATGCTGTAAGATTTGAGATGATTGACAAAATAACTTATAGGTCTTTCATGATACTATCTACCTGCTAAGCATGGCTTCTATGAGCGGCAGCTCAGTTTTGACTGCCGTATTAATGACACCTTAACCTAAGTTTTATGTTTAAACAATTTTACACATTATGTTTCATGCTGTGTCTTTCCTTCTCCTGGGCGTATGCTCAGAGTCAGGAAGTGAGCGGCACTGTCACCTCTGCCGAGGATGGAGGCCCGCTTCCTGGTGTCAACGTGCTGGTAAAAGGCAGCACCACTGGTACTGTGACGGACCTTGAAGGCAGATATCGGCTCAACGTGCCTACAGACGCCGTACTCTCTTTTAGTTTTATTGGCTTTTTGATGCAGGAGGTACCAGTGAACAACCGCTCGGTGATCAATATTACCCTTGAGTCAGATGCCAAGCAACTGACCGAAGTAGTAGTTACGGCAGTCGGTATTGAGCGGGAGAAAAAAGCTCTCGGCTACTCGGTAGCCAGCGTAGGTAGCGAGCAGATCGCCCAGGTATCGGAACCTGACCCATTGCGGGCCGTGCAGGGAAAGCTTCCCGGCGTTAACATCACCGGGGCAGGAGGTGCTCCCGGTCAGTCTACCAAAATCAACATTAGGGGAAACTCTTCACTGACCGGCAATACGCAGCCGCTATTTGTGGTGGATGGTATTCCTTTTGACAATTCTACCAATGCCTTCAATCCAGTAGGCAGCGAAAACAACATTGTCAATAACTCGGCTTTCTCTAACCGTGCTTTTGACCTGGACCCCAACAACATTGAGTCCATGACCGTACTGAAAGGTGCTGCCGCTGCCGCCCTCTATGGCTCCCGGGCTACCAACGGAGTGGTGGTCATCACCACCAAAGCAGCCAAAAAAGGAGTAAAAAAGGGTCTGGAGGTGACCTACAGCGGCTCCTACAATGTGGAGCAGGTATCCAACCTTCCCAGCTACCAGGATGTCTACTCTCAGGGTTCCAACCAGCTGTACAATGCAGGTTTTATCGGAAACTGGGGCGCGCCTTTTCCTGAGCATGTAGATCGCCTCAATGAGCGGTATGGTACTAATTATGCCAAAGTGATCTTCGGTGGCGTTACTGACGATGATGGCAATGTAATTGTGCCGGCAACCCCTGAAGGCTTTATCCCGCATCCGCTGGTAATGACTTCCGTAGCGCGCGATCAACAGTACGACCTGCTCTTTCCGCAGTTTGTCAAAGGCTACTATATTGATGGAGATGATCCACAATTCATCACTGATCCCAACAGCCCGCTCTGGGGTACAGGAACACCCATCGGGGTAGATGTGCCTTTCCAGCCTTACGATATCGTGGGTGGTTTCTTTGAGCAGGGACAGGTATTTGAAAATAGCATCAACATCACAGCGGGGGGAGAAAAATCTTCCCTGACCGGATCAGTCTCACATATGACCAACCAGGGGATCGTACCCAATTCGGAGGCCGGACGTACCAGCCTGAGCTTCGGAGGTAATGGCCAGTTGGATAACGGACTGTTTTTGTCAGGAAACGTGACGTATGTAAATACCACCCAGTCGGCTCCGCAGTCGGGCGGTAGCTTCTTTGGTGATTACACCGAGGCGGCTTCTACCTCCATTTTTCAGCGACTGTATTACCTACCCCGAAATTACGACCTGAACGGCTATCCCTTTGAAAGCCCGATTGATGGCTCCAATGTCTTCTACCGGGCACTGGATAATCCTCTCTGGATCGCCAAGTACAACCGCTTCAGCAGCGACGTCAACCGGATGTACGGCAACCTGACGCTCTCTTATGACTTTAGCGACTGGCTTAATCTGACTGCCAAGGGTGGGATAAACTCTTACCACGATGCCCGGAATGACATTGTCCGCAGCGGCGGAGCTTCTCTTCCTGCCGGGCGGCTTTATACGGAAGATATCAACTACACCGAGCAGGATTATAACCTGATTGCTACTGTGAACCAGGATTTTAACGAAGCTTTCAGTTTCCGGGGAATTTTCGGATTTAACGTCAACCAGCGGGAGCGCAGCCGTCGCAAAGTTACGGGTTCAGGTATCATTTCCGAAGGTCTGTATAATGTAGATGCGACTACCCAGACAACCGTAAACTGGGATTTTAGTGAGCTGAGACGCTATTACGGAGCTTATGCTGACCTTCAGTTTTCTTATAACGACTACCTTTTTCTGAACCTGGTAGGAAGAAACGACTGGGCTTCCACCTTGCCGGTGAATAATCGCAGCTACTTTTACCCCGGCGTGAGTGCATCTTTTGTATTGAGCGATGCATTTGACCTGAGTAATTCTTTCCTGAATTTTGCCAAAATAAGAGCGGCGCGTACGCAGGTGGGTAACGAACCCAGCCCATACCTGACGGCTACCTACTTCCAGATACTGCAACCAGTGACCATCGGTTCTACTGATTTTAACCGGGCTACGCTGCGGGATGTACTGGGCAATACCAACCTGAAACCTGAGTTTACTACCGAAACTGAGTTTGGCGCAGACCTTCAACTCTTTGATGGTAAAGTAGGGCTGGACGTTACCTGGTTTAACCGTACCTCCACCGACCAGATAGCCCAGGCCAAACTGCCGGTGACCAGCGGCTTTGATACCGAGTGGGTAAATATCGGTGAATTGCAGAACCGCGGATGGGAGATCGGGCTTGACCTGACACCCATACGCACCACTTCCGGTTTTAGCTGGAATATCTATTCTGCCTTCACCCGCATCCGTACGGAAGTTATTGATGCCGGTCCGGCGGATGAGATTTTCATCGGGGGACCTGTCGTTGGTCTGGGTACGATCCATCGCTCGGGTGCACCTTATGGGCAGATCTTCGGGTCCAAAAATGTCCGGGACGATGAAGGCAACCTGCTGATCAACAAAGATACCGGGATGCCCTTTGCCGAGCCTACTTCTGACATCATCGGTGATCCCAACCCTGATTTCCTGTTGGGTATTACGAATACTTTTACATACAAAGGCTTTACCCTGCGTGCTTTGCTGGACTGGAAGCAGGGCGGCGACATCTATTCGGCCACGGCGGCCTCACTGCTGCTGAGAGGTCAGTTGGAAATATCTGAAGACCGGGAAGGGCTGAGAGTGGTGCCGGGCGTATATGGCAACCCTCAGACCTTTGAACCGGTACTGGATGATCAGGGCAACAAGATCGTTAATACAACGCCTGTGACTGCTTTTGACTACCATTTTTCCAACGGCTTTGGTACCTACGGACAGGATGAGGTCAATGTGTATGACGGAACGACCATTCGCCTGAGGGAAGTTGCACTGGGATATACCTTGCCAGAAACTCTGCTGAGCAGTACGCCTTTCGGTTCAGTACGGGTGATGTTCACTGGCCGTAACCTCTGGTTCAATGCGCCAAACTTTCTGGAAGGTCTTAACTTTGACCCTGAAGTACTGGCCGAACCCGCTGGCTCCAACGTACAGGGCTTTGACTACGGAGCCTTCCCTACCACCCGCCGCTATGGTGTGAACCTGACAGTAACCTTTTAAAAAAGACGAAAAGATGAACTACAAACATATATCATTAATCCTGTCATTGATGTTTAGCTGCTGTATCAGTAGTTGCGAGCTGACTGACCTGGATATCAACGAGGACCCGAATAATCCGGAGGCCGCCTCCCTGGATCTGTTGCTGGCTAATTCCCTTCTCAGAGGTGCTGATGAATTTGCCGACAATATCAACGAAGACCTGCACGGCTTCATGGCATTGCTGGGCGTACAGGGAGAAGATGGTTTTGCCCTTACCAATACTACCTATGACCTGGACTGGCAACTGCTGTACAGCGGTCCGCTTAAAGATGTGGAAGAAATCATCAACATTGCCGAAGCCCAGGGAAATAACCCTTATTACCTGGGAATCGGGCAGTTACTCAAGGCTTACTACTACGCCCTGATGGTGGAGATGTGGGGTGATCTTCCCTATTCAGAAGCATTCCAGGCAGATGCTGAAGCGATTATCAAATATCCTGCATATGATGATGATGCCGCTATCTATGCCGACTTACTTCAACTCGTAGATGATGGATTGGAAAATCTAAAGCAGGTTAGCAGCGTGAACGTACTGGGTGACCCTATTTACAACGGTGATATAGATAGCTGGATCAAGATGGGTAAGTCACTCAAGCTTAGAATGCTGATCAATACCCGGCTGGTACAGGATAATTCTGCAGAGATAACAGCATTGATTGACGAAGGTAATCTGATCATGGAGGGGGCTTCAGACTTTACCTTTCAGTTCAGCAGCATCAACAACCCGGAAAATGAAAACCGGCATCCCTGGTACGTGGAAGCTTACGTGCCGGGTACTTATGACTTTTCCTATATTTCTCACCAGCTTATGGTAGAGATGCTGGATTTTGAAGATCCCCGCCGTCCTTATTACATCAAGCGGCAGACGAGCAGTATCCTGAACCAGGATGATCCCTCGGACCGCCTGACCACCCCCTGTTCTCAGCTGACCAACTGTATCTATGGCTACCTGGTGCTCAATCAGGGTATCATTGACCAGCTATTTACAGAAAAGGGAAAAGAATTTGGGAACGATGAAAGAGCTTTTCTGGCCGGATTCTTCGGGCGCGACCGTGCCGATGCTACAGGTTTACCACTGGATGGTCCCCTGAAAAGTGCGCTGGGCGTTTATCCCATTGCCGGGCTATATGATGACCGTCCGGAAAGTGCCTCCAACAGCGCCGGTACTGGTGCAGGTATTTTCCCGATGATCACCAGCGAGATGGTGAAGTTTTACATCATGGAGGCCATACTCACTGGCAACTATAGTGGTACAGAGGCCGAAGTGAGAGAAATGCTGGAGGAGGTTATTCGTGAGCATATTTCAAAAGTGCATGCTTTCGGCCTTGAGATTGATCCATCTGGTGTCCCGGCAGTGGGAGAACCCATCGGGCCTTATGTCAATGCGACACTGGAAGCCGCTACCGACGCTTACGTAGATCGGTGGCTGGCGCGTTACGACGCTGCCCCAACGACCAATGCCAAACTCAATGTAGTACTCAAGCAGGCCTGGTTTACTAACTTTGGCAACGGCTACGAGATTTACAATGCCTACCGCCGTACCGGTTTTCCTAACGATCTGCAGGCGCCCCTGCAGCCTCAGCGTGACTTTGCACTTAGGCTACCTTACGCCCAGGATGATCTAAACTTCAACCAGAGCGTGACAGAAGACATCCGCAATACGGCTTTTGATGGAGTTAAAATTTTCCTGGACGAAGTAGATGGTGAAGGTGAATAAACAGAATTTTAAGAAAATGAAGAAAAATACATTTATACATTTGATGATGGTATTTGGGGCAATGCTGGCTGTCAGCACTGCCTGTGAAGATGAAGCACTCAACCCTTATGTAGAGCCGCTGCCGGGCGTACATGCTTTTGCCCAGGTGGCTGAAGGTTCGGCCCAGAACTTTTTGCTGGCCCAGACAGAGGATGATATCACCTTTGATATCAGGTGGGTGTCGGTAGACAGTGAACTGAGCGTGGAAAAGATAGATTTATACGTACTCTTCAACGAAAACTATGTAGACATAGACGAAAACCCCCGGGTGGCCCGGCACGGTGGAGACGAGGGAGTTTTTTTTGCCACGATTGAAGGGGCTGATCTTCCTGCTAACCGTGAAGACATTTCTTTCAGCATTTCACAGGAAGATGTGGCGGCGCTTTATCAGGGAGCCACTTTTGACTATGACGATGATGGCAACGCTGAGAATGTGTTTGACAATGCATTCAAACCCACCCGATCAGGGAATGTCCCTTTTATTCCGGGAGATAATTTTGCTGTTCGCTGGGAACTGACCACTACTGATGGCCTGGTATATGATTCATGGTCGCCCTCGGTGTGTACCGAGCTGCCCGGTGCCAACTGCGAAGTAGCCTGGATACTTGAATGCGGACAGGTTATCAGTGAGCCTGCTCAGGATTATACCATCGCTTTCAGCGACACCTTTGGTGACGGCTGGAATGGTGCAGCCGTCACTGTGCTGGTGGATGGTGAGGCTACTAACTATACTCTGGAAGATGGTTCCAGTGGCTCGCAGGTAGTCAGCGTACCCGTGGGCACTTCATCTCTTTCGTTTGCATTCGTTTCTGGTGACTTTGACGGGGAAGTAAGTTTCACGATTACTACCGAAAAAGGTAATATCATCTACTCTGGAGGTGCACCGGCAGCAGGACCCATTACCCTTGACCTGTGTGCAGAAAACAATTAAGACTACCACAAATTCTCATATAACTGACAGAAAAGGCTACCCGGATATGGGTGGTTTTTTTCTTTTAAAAGGCATCCCACTGCAAGGGTGATTTTCAGTATTTTACCAAATCTTAATATCAAAATTCCATCCCTTGCCTCTACATTTGTGTCTAGAATATAGATCACATATCAACCCATGAAGAAGTTATTTCTGATACTGGCATCCGGCCTGATAGGCCTGACAGCCTGCGAGAAAGAAGATGAGTTTAACGCGCCTGCTATTCAACTAGGTGCAGACAAACTGGTGCTCTGTCCCGGCGAGCAAGTGAACATTGAAATCAGCAGCACTGACACCAGCCTGGATATGAGTTTGTTGAACCTGCAACTGAGTGCTGCTATCGGGGAACTGCACCAGCGGACTTATGTTGCCCCGGCCCAAGTTTCGGAAAACCAGTACGTTAGGGTTCAGGCCTACTATGACGGCCTTCTGCTCAATGACACAGAGCTGCGCCTGGAAGTGGACGGCTCCACGCAAGATACCTTTGTCAGGACTTACCAGCTTTATAAACCCATGACCATGCACAACATGGACCTGCTCAGCCTGCCCGACGGCCAACTGCTGGCGGCCAGCGGTGAGAGGCGAAGCGACCGGCTTTTCCGCCTGGTGAAATTTGATACTGACGGTAGCCAAACCTGGACCAGGAGCTTTGGCAATGGCTCTTGCGAAGAGGTGAAACTGCTTGATAACCGTATTCTGGCCGGAGGCATCACTTATGAGGGCCTGCAAACAAAAGGTGTGATTTACGAAATAGATTTACAGGGCAATCTGCTCAATACCCTTGAACTGGGCGAAATGTACACCTTCTCAGCCTTGGAAGTAGCAGCTGATGGAGATATCCTGGTAGCTTTTACTGAGGGCGAAAGCATGCAGGGGCAATCCAGGCTGATGAGGAGAGACCGGCAGGGAAATCTGCTTTGGAATAAAGCACTGGGACAGGTCTCAGTCAGGGACCTGCTGCTTACAGATGCCGGGCAGATCGCCATAAGTTACGTGGAAGGCAACAGCGCTTATCTCAGATTGCTCAGCGAGGCGGGAGAAGAAATTTGGGATAAGGAAGTAGGGGCTGAGCAATCTTATCTGCCACTAACCCTTTCTGATGATGGAAATATTGTAGTAGCGGCCCATGCCATCAGCAACAATCATCGCTCTTTTGGGCTACAGGCTTTCAATCTCGCTGGTCAGCAGATTTTTGAATATGATTATTTCCCTTCAGAAACAGGCCGGGAAGACCTCATCTTTGACCTGATGAAAGTGAGCGATGGCTTCATCATTAGTGGAATGAGTATCCTTGACGGCACGGATAAGCAGTACCTTCTGAAAGTAGATGCCAGCGGCATAGCTGTCTGGGAATGGAGCTACGGCAATGAGCAGACGCAGGGTTTTGCCCATGCGCTTGCCGCCCTGGCTGACCATATTTACGTTTGGGGAGCTATAGAAGACCGCAGCGGCGAAGGCCCGACTGCTTATAATTCCCTCATTAAACTGGATACTGACGGGAGCCTCAGGCCTTGCCAGCAGGAGGGGTATTGATCAAAAAAACATCAGTGATGCTCATTTGAAATTCTACGAATTATTAAAATATCCAAAAAAAAGAGCCAGTTTTGAAACTAATCATTTATATCCTCCTTCCCATCATCACGCTTTCCTGCAAAGAAGAAAGCATAGCCCAGCCCTCAGCGCGAAAACTCAAAAAAGAGATTGAGCAGCTTGCTGAAGAAGCGTTTGTCCCCTCACTAAGCTTGCGCATCCATAGTCCGGAGAGCACACTGGCGACGGATTATCACCATCCGGATGCCGAGCAGCAGGATATTTATGGCATCGGCAGCACGACCAAAATGCTGGCAGCGGTACTGTTTTTTCATTACCTGGAAAATGAGCAGGCAAGCCTGGAGGATTCGCTGGGCTACTTCTTAAGTGAAGATATACTGCCCCATGATGACTGGAAAACTATTCGCCTTGGGCAACTACTGCGCCATACCAGCGGCTTGGCTGACTACACCAAGCATCCCGAATGGATCAGGGGTGTGGTGGAAGGTAAGGCCATGCAAAGTTTTGAGGGCAAAATGAGCCTGGTTAAGCAGAAGCCTGACAGTACGGGCGCATTTGCCTACAGCAACACCAATTACCTCTTGCTGGAAAAAGTAATTGAAACACTAAGCGGAAAAAATTATCGGCAGGCATTCAACGATTTCTATGCCGGGCACGGACTCCCGGAAATCAGCCTGCAGGAACCGGAAGGGCTGAAAGGCTTCTTCGCTCAGCAGGAAAAGCAAATATCTGATGTAAGCCACTGGCAGGAATATTACGGCTACGACGGAGGTGCTTATGCAACTGCAGAGGCCATGCAGTCTTTTCTTAATAAGCTTTTTATGGAAAAGACATTGCTCTCAGCCGAAACACTGGCCCTCATGCAAAGCTACCTCAGCATGGAACCAACGACCATTCCGGTAGGAGAGGGGCGCATCCACCAATACGGCTACGGTCTGATGAAACTGGACTACCAGGGGCAGCAGTGGGTTGGCCATGCCGGGGGTACGCTCAAGTACCAGTCGTTTGTATTTCACCAGCCTGAAACGCAAACTTCCGTAAGCCTGCTCACCAACTGTAGTGGCCAGTATTACAACCGGGTGTTTTATAAAGAGTTACTGCCGATTATTTTAAAGGCTCAGCTCGGAAATGAAAAATAAATTGGATGACTTTTCTGACTATTTGCTTTTAATCCTTGGGTCAAAGCGGAAATCTTCTAATGATATGAGCTTCACCTTAGAGAAATCTGAATGATATGGGTTCATCAGGTAGTTGTATTCATCATTGATAATCGCTGAAGGAACTTTAAGCACCCCGGAAGATTGATTTTGCAGCCAGTTATCCCCCAGGTTGCGGCAGGTTGAAGATTCTGTACGCTCCCACCACTGGTGGGTCAGTTTGGCAGGGTCGAGCGTTTCTATGTATAAAGCATCCGGTACATAAACCACCATAATTTTATACAATGTATTCAAACCACGCCCTGAGCGATGAACTACATTTTCAAGACAGGCTAGTGAACGTGAAGCGGCTGTATAGATTACTTTTTTACCTTCTGAATTCCAGCGGGCCGCTTTACCAGAAGCGTAAAGTTGATCAGCGTACTGAGCCAGGGTAATCCTGTAAACTTCCATGCTATAAATTAAATGAGCTGCAAATTATGCCAGATCTCCATAAGCAATTCGATCCAGCTCCTCGCGGACCATATTGACACCCTCTGAAGTGTAGAGAAGCTCCTCCGGGATCTGACCATTCAAACCATAAGCTGGCTCCTTTAGCCACAAACGAAATTCGCCGAAAGTGCCAAAGACTGTTTCTCCACGACCAAACAGACCATAAAGCTTAAGTACCAATTCGCTTTCTTTGGCATTCAGTTTTTTGTTCTCCTGTTGATACCTTTTCAAAGTTTTCAGCGAAACCTCAAGCCATTGAGCCAGCATGTCTTTTTTGAGACCTGTCTTATCTGCCAGATTGAAAACCCATTCTGCCGGAACACGATCCTCTACGGCTTCAAGCAATTCAGATTTGTTCGTTGCAATGTCAAAATTTATAGCTTGCATATATTATTTTTCTACAGGTTAACGTAATAAAAGGAATTTTGTCCATAAAAACCAGCATTTTGTCCCAGGCTATAAAGACATGTCGGAAGTATGTGTAAAATGAAGTTCGAGTAGCTGTTAATTCTACTATTTATAGAGTTAGACATGGGAACTTCATTCCAGACTTGTACACCATCGGACAGCCTGTGTATGATTTTGAAACACCCATAGAGAGTCCTGCCAATTCTGCATTAACCCTTGAAGGGTGAAGTTGAAAAATTGTCGTTACCGCTGCGGCTGGTTTAAGCGATTTTAGGTAAGCCGATGTTTTATTCTGATTTCTGGTAACATCCTTGAGATACTTTAACCTGAAAAACTGTATCATGAAGAGATACCTACTAAGCGGCTGTATTTGCCTTTTTACAATGACACTGTCTGCCCAGCCAAAGCAGGTCGCCATTACTATTGACGATATTCCCAATGTTGCTCTGCTGGAAAAAGATAATTTCAGCCCTATACTGCAGGGTTACCTGGAAAAAGAGCAGATCCCAGCCGCAGTTTTTGTCAACGAAAGCCGCTTATTTCAGAACGAGCATTATCGCCGTAATTTTGACATTTACCTGCGCTGGCTTAACAGTTCAGGGCTGACCATCGGCAACCATACTTACGAACACCTGAATTATTCCGATACCACTTTTGCAGCTTTTCAGGCTGATATACTGAAAGGAGAAGCTATTGCTGCCCCATTACTGAAAGCTCAGGACAGGGAATTGAAATACTTCCGCTTTCCCTTCAACAGCCTGGGCGAAGATAGCCTGGCGCATGCTCAAATCATGGATTTCCTGCACAGGCAGGGCTATCAACTGGCACCGCACACCATCTCCAGCGAGGACTGGATGTACAATGCGCTGTATGAAAATTTTTTGGCGGAAGGGCAGGAGAAAAGAGCAGATTCGGTAGGCCAGGCTTATGTAAGGCAGACGATGAAGCTGTTTGCACATTACGGGCAAATGAGTGAGGAGCTTTACGACCGTCAGATCAGGCAGATTTACCTTTGTCATGACAATGCCCTCAACCGCGATTATTTGCCCCAACTACTGGATAGCCTTCAGGAGAAGCAGTATGAACTCATCAGCATGGAAGAGGCTTTGCAGGATGAGGTTTACCAGTCGGAAGATTACTACTTCGGGCGCTGGGGTTTCTCCTGGGTTTACCGTTGGCTGGAAGATAGCGATGAACGTCAAAAGATGCTGAGGGCTGAACCTTTTGACCAAGTAATTTACCAGCAATACCAGGCTTTGACGCAACCCTAACAAACATGAAACTACCCATTCTGATCACTATTTCAGTACTATTACTGATCGTGTACATTTACACCCGGTCACCGGTAAGCATAGATCCTGAAATACTTGGCATGAACGCCCATTTGATGAATGATCAGGCAGGTCGGATTGGGCGGCAACAGACCATCATGCGGATGTTTTTGTACGCAGGAATGGGCCTGGCGCTTTTTTCACTGCCACTGCTGGTGTCCATGTACCGCAACCAACTGAGTTTGCAGAAGGTACAGCGGCGAACGCAGACTTTCCATCATCCGCAGCTCTGGAATAAGGTAAAAAACCAGGGGGTGCACCAATCCCGAGTGCCTGCCGAGGCCCTGGGTTTCAGGCGTAATTTACTAAAGCAGCACCCGAAGCTGAGCGCCCATGAGGTACAACTTTGCCAGTTGCTGCGGGAGTCGCTGACTTCCAAAGAAATTGCCGGGCAACTAAATATTACGCAGGCCAGCGCCAACACTGCCCGATATCGCCTCCGCAAAAAGTTACAACTGGATAAAAATGAAGATCTGGTGGTGTACCTGAGCAAAATAGGCTGATGTTGAGTCTTTGTCTATAGGCAAAATTGGGTTTTAAAGGGCAATTCGGGCTACTTGCCGCCAACACAAACCCAATGTATGATGAAAGTATTTGTAATGATTTTGTTCGTCTTTTTATTATTCAGCCCGGCGATTGCCCAGGATGAAAACCCAATTTCGGCAGCCGGAGATACCACGGCTACCAAAGAAGTCCTGCCGGAAGGTATGACGCTTCATGAAGTGATCAGGGAACAGTTTATCAACGGCACCTGGGAGTTTATGACACCCGTGCTGGTCTGCCTGCTGCTGGGCCTGGCCATCTCTGTTGAGCGTATCATCCGGCTCAACCTGGCCAATATCAATAGCCAAAAACTGGTAGATGATACGCGGGAGGTGCTGGAAAACGAAGGATTGGAACCGGCCATTGATAAATTGAGCAAAAAGAAAACGCCTATGCACATTGTGTTCAGGAACGGGCTGGAAAAATACAAGGAAAGCCTGGAGATGGCTGAAAAAGCCGTCATTGCCCACGGCTCAGCCGAGATGGGCAGGCTGGAAAAGCGGCTGGTGTGGATTTCACTCTTCATTGCCATCGCACCCATGCTGGGATTTATGGGTACTGTCATCGGGATGATCAACGCCTTTGACGCCATAGAAGCCGCCGGGGATATTTCGCCTACGCTGGTAGCCAGCGGTATCAAAGTGGCGTTGCTTACTACCGTAGCCGGGCTAATCGTAGCCATCATCCTGCAGCTGTTTTACAACTACTGCGTAGCCCGTATTGATGGTATCGTCAATAACATGGAATGGGCCTCTATGGCACTGATAGATATCCTGGCCGATGATACCACTCGTAAGCTTTCAGATAACACAAGAAGGATTACTGGACCGACAAACGATCTATCAGGTGAAGCAGACAGAGAAAAAAAGTAGGGCAGTATGAAGACCGGATTATGGGTAAGCCTACTGCTTTTGCTGACTTCCTGGAGCTGTGTGGACAATGACTATCAACACTTGCCGGGGAAGTGGATCATTACAGAAATACGCTCCAGGGGAGAGAAGCTCAACCTGCCAGATACACCTTATGAGGTGTATGTGCACTTTCGGGTAGATGGCACCTTCTTTCTCGGCCGCGACCGGGAGACGAAAGGTAGTTGGAAGGTGCGGGGCGATCACCTGCTGATGAAACAGGAACTGGTGACAGACCTGAACGGCAGGGTGGTATTTCCGGAGATTCGCAATGAATGGGAAGTGCGCCTGTCAGAAAACAGCATGATATGGGAAGGTGTGGCCCGCTACAATACCCAGCACCTGAAGCTGATGCTGGAAAGAGAAGGGAGCCTGCAAGACCTGGCTATGCCCTGAGGCGAGGGGCACATCAGTAAGTCCGGATTGGCCCTTGCGTGGTGATGTACAGTGCCCGGGCAAATGGTAAATTTACGGTCAAATTAACCCAAATACCATGAATACGATAAGAATAGTCATCATAGAAGACAATGATGAAATCAGGGAAGCCTATACCGAAATGTTGAATGGACATCAGCAGCTCACCGTGGCCCGCCATTATCCGGATTGTGAAACTGCACTTAAAGAAATAACATCAGTCAGACCAGATGTAGTACTGATGGACATAGACCTGAAAGATGGCATGTCGGGCATAGAGGGCACTGCCAGGATCAAAAAACTGCTTCCCAGAACTGAGGTGATTATTGTGTCCGTTCACAGCGAAAGCGATCTGGTATTTGCTGCCCTTTGCGCTGGTGCCAGCGGTTATCTCAGCAAAAGCGGTGACATGGAAACGCTCAGCCGGGCAGTGCTGGACATCCACCAAGGGGGCGCGCCTATGAGTAGCCATATCGCCCGCAAGGTGGTCAGTTCTTTCCAGAAAAACCACGATACCCCCCTGACCAGAAGAGAATCGGAAGTGCTGCAGCAGTTGGCTACCGGCAAAACAACGCCCTACATTGCCGAAGACCTGAAGGTGAGTAAGGAGACCATCCGGACGCATATCAAAAATATCTATCTTAAACTTCAGGCCAACAACAAAGCTGAAGCGCTGGAAAAAGCTCGTAAGGATAGGTTAATTTGAAGTCCTCTGGCATGATGCTATGCCCTATTTGGCGTTGATACCCAGAAAGAATTAAGTAGCTTGAATGAAGAAAATCTTATACATATTACTGGCATTAACAAGTTCCTGTACTTCTCATGTCAGTAAAGAAGAAATTGAGTTAGAAAATCATCCTTATCCTGAAAATGAATGGTTATCTGCGAACCTGGATTATTCTGAAAAGAGTAAAAGAAGCATAGACTCTCTGAATCATGTTTTTGAGAAAAAGTATTCATTACTCATCATCAAAAATGGAAAAATCGTTTACGAAAGCTACCAAGATCCCTATCACAAAGACTCTTTGATACATATTAACTCCTGCACAAAAAATGTCATCTCTATGTTATTTGGGATGGTTTTCAGAAACGATTTGGCAGAAAATGAAAATACGTCTTCCGCATCATATTTTCCTGAATATAACATCACTGACACAGCTATTCATAAGATTAAAAACAAGCATTTTTTATCCATGAGTAGCGGCCTTGACTGGAAAGGAGGGGTTGATGCCACAGATGTGATAGCTATGTCGCAGTCGGATGATTGGGCCAAATATGTTTTTGAAAGGAATGTGATCCATGAGCCCGGTGAGCATTATAATTACAATAGCGGAGGAACGCAGGTAATATCAAGTATTCTTCATAGACAGGTGGGCTACGATCTGGAAAAATTTGCTGTTGACAGCCTGTTCTCTCCACTAGGCATTGATCGTTATTTTTGGGATAAAACATTAAATGGCGTACCCAAAGCCGGCTGGGGTTTGCATTTGAAGATGGCAGACATGGCAAAACTCGGGTATTTAATGTTGAGAAATGGGATTTGGGAAGAAAGACAGCTGATTCCCAAATATTGGGTGGCAAAATCAACTACGTCAAAAATAAAAATAAGTGACAGTTGGGATTATGGCTATCAGTTCTGGATACCACGAGAATCGGAATACCAGCGTTATTTCTTCAGAGGATATTATCCGCCATCTCACAAAATCATTGAAGTGATACCTGAGTTGGATATGGTTGCTGTGTATGTGGGCGAAAACTCAGACTTTAGGGAAGTCATCAAAACCCATATAGAAATTCTTGAGGAAGAAT
>CAZFFW010000122.1:0-17222 GCA_964518125.1 uncultured Porifericola sp. | reverse complement strand
ATTCCTAAATCGGTCAATCCCGGCAGGATCAAGCAGAATTTTGATGCGGCCCAGGTAACACTGGACAGTGATGATATGCAGCAGATTGCCAGCATAGACAAAGGTTACCGCTTCGTAGACGGTGGCCTCTGGGCCATGGAAGGCTCGCCCTACAGCATGGCCAGCCTCTGGGACGAATAAAGCAGTCCCTTAAAAAAAAAGAGCACCGGAAGCTGATGGCCGGTGCTTTTAAACAATCCAATTAATGAAGAAGCGTTGATATCTGTGCGTAGCCAGATTTCTCAGAACCCGGGGTTCTGGACCAGATTTCGGTTATTGTCTATTTCTCTCTGCGGGATCGGAAAGAGTAACTGATCCTCGGTGAAGGTTTCCCCATACACCGTCGTATGCCCGACAAAACCCTCAAACTCCCGGCTAAGATCATTCCGCACCTTGCGGGTACGCAGCATGTCAAACCACATTTTGTTCTCAAAGGCCAGCTCATAGTAGCGTTCTGCCCAGACCGCCTATTCAAATTCATGTCGGAATCAATACATGACTAAGTTTAGCTCAGAGTTGATGGTCAAATTACTACGTAGAGAAAGCCTGTCTTGATGAAGGGCTTTTTTATCAATATCTTTCGTAAGCTCACGCAGATGCCGCCAGCTAAATCTCAGTACTAAACTGCCACAGCCCATGAAAATGCTCCTTTACGCCTTACTTTGCTCTACTTTATCCAGTAGCTTACTGTATGCACAAACTTCCGGGACATTCAGGCTTAGCTCCGAAGAAGAAATTGAGCAGGCAATACCAGCTAGTGTGCGTTACCGTTTCCCACAATTCCGACAAGGAAGTATTGACTATCATAGCGGAAAAAAAGCCAGTGCCCGGCTTAATTACAGCCTGCTGCTGGAGGAGATGCAGTTCATTACCATCACGGGTGATACCATGACACTGGCGGATGAGCAACTGATCAGACAGATCAGTGTGGGAGATACAAAATTTTTCTATGGAGAGCGATCAGGGTTTGTAGAAACCATTGCAAGCTATTCACCGCTGCAACTGGCGGTACACCAGAAGTTTACCACAGTGAACGCTGAGAAAATGGGCGCTTATGATCAATCATCCGCAGTATCTTCTATCAAGGTATACCACACCTATATTGGAGATGGTGGGCAAAGGCAAAGCCTGGAGATGAAGGGCGACCTGGTACTGGCCATTGAGTCTGAATTCTACTTCGTAGACAAGAACAATCGCACCTACAAAGCCGGAAAATCAGCGCTGAAGAAGATTTTCCCTGAAAACAAGCAAAGTATTGTCGGCTATATCAAAAGTGAAAAAGTAGACTTTAATAATGAGGACGACTTACGCAAATTGCTGGCGTACTGTAGTCAGCTGGACTCCTGACCTATTTGGCATCAGCCAGGTTTGCTACCGGGTCCTGCTGCTCTATCGTTCTGATGACCCATTCTCCTACTTTCAGCCCCTGAGCAGTGCCATTTTCGTTGGCATCCCGATAATGAATTCCTCCGTAAAGCCGCGAAACGGCTGCTTCTTCCGCAGCCTGGAGAAATGAACTGAAGTCACGTGCAGGAATGCCGTAGCTAACCTCTACATCATCGGTATAGCTGAAGTCGTCGCCCAGGTAGTGAGTCAAAATGTAGGCGGCGGCTCCTGAGATGGTAGAGTGTCCACTGGTGTACTCTGGAAAAGGGGGCGTCTGCAAAAGCGGCTCCCAGGTAGGATCAATGTACTTCCTGATGGCTGTCTCGGGTCGGATGCGGTTGCTACGGTACTTTTCGTCCCAGCAGGAGATGAATGCATCCATCAGCCCCACCGCTACTACGGTATGCAACCTGAGCGATTCCGGAAAGCTTTTACCGGCCTTTTCGCAGGCAATGCTGGTAATACCCATCCAGTGAGCTCCGGGCGAAATCTTCTTCAGCCCCACCATCAGGTGTCCGTTGTTCTCCATGGCAAAGGGGTTACAATCCCAGAAAGAAGCAATCCTGCGGTGCTCCTGCGGCAGTGATTTTCCTTCTTCATAAACCTCCATCAGCATCTGAAAATAGGGTGAGTCCTTTTCTTCGCTAAAAGCCACAGGAGGTGCGGGTTTGAACTGACTGGCAGAGTCTAAAGTCAGGGGACGCACGGTATTGAAGTGTGGCTCTACCGCTGCAAAGTAGGCAGGCGGCGTAGGGTACCAGTAGCCTTTTCCTTCCAGCGGCGTGTATTTGGGGTAATTGCTGATTTCCCGGTAATGATCACCTTTTACATACGCCAGTATCTGTTGGCTGACCTGCTGTGCATACGATCTGGACTGTTCAATGATTTCTTCGGAGTAACCTAACTGACGGCATGAGTCCAGGAAAGATGCTTCATATTCCCGGATCATACTTCCCGAAGGCTGAAGCTTAGCGGCGGTTTCCATCATGGCCAGCATGGCGGATAGGGAAACAGCATGACCGCTGACTTCTGGCTGTGATATTTCCGGCAGTTCATTGAGTACCCCAGCCATGCTTTGAAGGGTGCTGTCGTGCCCGGCATGCAACTGCCGTTGGGGGACATGCTGCGCCATCACCTCATAGCCCGACAGGCTGATATAGGCAAAAAAGCGGGCTGCCAGCGGAGGATTGGTTACATCATGGACCATCACCTCGGTTATCTTAGCCATCAGCCGCCGAATATCTTCGTTGCGGAATTCCGGCAAGTCTTCCTGTTGTTTCGCACATCCTCCGAGCAAAATAGTCGCCACAAGTAATCCTAACAGGCTTTTTCTCATCTCTCATTCATTTTATAGGCTTGCATTTCACCCTGGTTGATTCCGAACAGCAGGGTATTATTCACTTCCAAAACGCTCCTTACGTCGCCCCATACTTCAAAACCAGACTCCTGCTGCGGCACATAGGTAAAGTTTCCTTTTCCGTCGCCTTTCAACAAAACTCCGTAGCTGGCATCAATCTTACCAAAACGGAGACGCGCCTGACTGATATTCCCCCCGAAGAGCAGGTCCTGGTGTCCGTCACCATTATAATCTACCGCATTGATGGTAAAGACCGGTGATGCCTGTACTGCCAGGGGAAGGTCTTTTTTGATCAGTTTGCCTCCCTGGTTGATGAAAAGGGTCGTTTCCAGCTCGTTGGCTGCCAATTGCTGCATACCCTCACGTTCTTCCTCCGTAAAAATATCCTGCAACTGTGCGTCAGCATAGCTCTTATAGTCGGGAAAGCGGGTGCGCATCATGGCCATCTGCTCCAGCAGTTCATCTCGGGTAACCGAGGGGTAGCTTTTGCCCTGAATGTAAAAACTGAAGATCGGATCAACAGAGCCATTGTCGTCAAAGTCTTTGTAGAAAAGCTCAGCCGGTTGGCTGTCGCTGGCTTTGCACTGGGTGTTCAGACCCATATTCCCCAGTACCAGGTCAACGCTGCCGTCACCGTTCAGGTCTTCTGCCAGAATCTGGTTCCACCATCCGCTATAAGTTTTATCAAAGTATTCGCTGGTCTTCTCTTCCAGTTTACCCGCTTCAATGCCGAACACCTGAACGGGCATCCACTCACCTACTACTACCAGCTCTTGCTGTTGGTCAGCATTCAAATCTACCCAGGCCGCATCGGTGACCATGCCCGATTCTACTAACTGTGGCGCCAGATCCTGTGTCATATCCCTGAACTGTCCCTGCCCGTCATTCACGAGCAGGTAGCTTCTGGGTGTTTCCGGGTAGCGCCCGGGAATGACGCGCCCGCCTACAAAAATATCCATACTGCCGTCACCGTTGATATCAGCGACACGGGCACAACTGCTGCTGGTCAGCATGGGGGGTAGCGCAGCAGCTTTTTTAGAGAAATTACCTCTTCCGTCGTTCATGTAGAGCCTGTCCTGTAGTGCCTCATCTTCCGGCATAAAATTATTGTACCCTCCACTACAGACATAGAGATCGGGCGCTCCGTCTCCGTTGGCATCAAAAAAGACCGCATCCACATCTTCGCTCTCCCGGTCTTCGGCAAAAAGCGGCGTATTCATTTGTACAAACTGTCCGTTCTGCTGCTGCATATATAAAGCTCCTGCCTGTCCGCTGCTTCCGCCTACAAAAATATCCTCCCGGCCATCCCGGTTGACATCTGCTTTCACCATGGCAGGACCGCTAAAAGAGAGTGGGTTGACCAGCAGGGGCTGTCGCTTGAAATCGTTGATCTTATTCTCCTGGTGTTCGAAAGCTATTGGTGATTGCACTTGCTGGTAGATGGTCTTCTGCGGACTGAGGCCTGGGTATGTTTTGGTTGCATCCTCTTCCTTTAAAGTCATCCGCTGGTCTGCCTCCACTTCCGTGATGAATTGTTGCTTGCCACTCTGCCACACAACACGCAGGGAGTCAATTTTTTCCTGCTCACCCAAGCCAAAATGGAGAACTGGAGAAACACTGGACTGATAGCCACGCGATGGCATCTGCTCCAGGTACTGCTGTTGTCCGCCGGCAAAAAGCATCACTTTAGCGCCAATACCAGAGCGGTTCATACCTTCTCCTTCCAGCTTTAGCTGCAGGTAATGGTGCCCTTTCTGCTCATTTGCGTCATTTCTGAAGATAAATGCCGGTCGGTTGATGTTATTCACTACCAGATCGAGGTCACCATCATTGTCCAGGTCAGCATAGGCTGCTCCGTTGCTGTTGGATGCTATGCGCAAACCCCAGGCGGTAGTTTCATCCGTAAAAGCAGTAGCCTGTCCGGAAGTGCCACCCTTATTTCGGTAGATGTAGTTGACCACATTGGAAGAAGGCATCTGGTAGACCAGCTCCAGGATATCTTTGCGCAGCACGTTCCCTTCTTTCCTGTTCAGGTAGTCACCCATGAACTTCATAAAGTCCATATTGGTATAGTCGCGGACGTAGCCATTGGTGACGAAGATATCTTTCCAGCCATCATTGTCATAATCTGCCAGCAGCGCCGCCCAGCTCCAATCAGTATTGGAGACACCGGCGAGCTGACCAATTTCACTAAAGGTAGGCTCTCCGTCTGCACCCAATCCATTGTTGGTATGTAGCATATTACGCATATACTGATAGTAAAATCCTACATTCAGGTTCAGATTGAACAACTCATAATTATCCGGCGCAAACAGCAGCTTTTGTCGGCGGTTATCTTCCGGCAGCATATCCAGGGTATAGATATCCTGCAGGCCATCGTTATTGATGTCAGCAATATCATTACCCATAGAAAAATGAGAGGTATGCCCCAACTGTGACTGTATCTGATCGGTAAAAGTACCATCCTGCTTGTTGATATAGAGAAAATCGGGGATCGCATAGTCGTTGGAAATATAGATGTCGGGCCAGCCATCGGCGTTTACATCGCTCACGCCCACGCCTAAGCCATAAGATAGCGATGTGCTCTGGATGCCTGACTCGGCAGTAACATCTATGAATATTCTTCTCTCCCCAGCACCTTCACCTGAGGCGGCAAAGGGTGTATGGTTCTTGAACAGGCGGACACCATTGGAAGGATCCTCCCTTTTCAGTAATTCGGCAGTAGAGGCCTCATCCAGGACGGGGAGCGGAAAAGGACTATGGTTGAGGAGGAACATATCCAGGTCGCCATCGCGGTCATAGTCAAAAAAAGTGGCCTGTGTACTTGTAGCGGTAGAGGCCAGGCCATACTCTTCGGCCATCTCTGTAAAGCGAGGTTTACCCGATTCGTCCGCTCCCTGGTTGATAAACAGCTGGTTGCGCCGGTTTTCGGGTCTTACATTACCGGAGTAGCAGACATAGATATCCAGCCAGCCGTCTCCATTGACATCGGCCATAGTGACTCCGGTTTTCCAGGGCGCTTTTTTACCGCTTACACCGGCAGCTTCGGTCACATCTTCAAACTGCAGGGGAGTAATCCCTTTGTTGAGGTACAGCTTATTGGAAACCATGTTTCCGGTAAAATAAATATCCTCCCATCCATCATTGTTGACATCTCCGACGGCTACGCCGCCTCCATTGTAGAAGTACTCATAAGCCATAACGTTGGTATTGAGCCCTTCGGTGAGCGTATTGCTAAAATCTACCCGGGTATCCTGGGGCGAGAGCAGGGTAAAAAGAGGAGGAGAAGTGGGAGCAGCATCAACTGAAGTTTTCTCTTCTGTGGATTTTGTCCCTTGTTCGCTGCAAGCTGATGTTCCTAATAATACAAAGAGACAACAGGCGCAGCAGATCAGGTAAGTTGTAGAACAGTTCAATTTTCAAATGAATTTGAGATGCCTTAAAAAAAGAAAATCTATGCTAGTTGTGCAATAACCAGCATAGATTTTAGAAAAGTTCAGGTAAGTACATGTTTAATCATGTACTTACTGTGCTTGCAATTTTAGTAACCAGGATTCTGTACCAGTTCTTCGTTTCTGTTCATTTCATCCCTGGAAATGGGCAGATAGTACATTTTATCCAGCCACTGACGGCTCTCTATACCCGGATCTATGTCTAGAGGCGTATACACATAGTCATAATTCTCTGTGTCGTACTTATACAGGCTGACTGTTTTGCCAGGTTTCAGCGTTCCGATGATGCTGACGATACCGGCATCCTCACCCAGTGTTTCGGGGGCGATCATCCAGCGTCGGGCGTCGTGGTAGCGCTGCTCTTCGTAAGCCATCTCAATCCGGCGTTCGTTGCGGTAGATGTCCATCAGTTCATCACCGGAAGCAGTGACTGCCGGCATACCGGCACGGTAGCGAATTTTGTTCAGCCAATTTCTGGCTTCCGCTTCGTCGCCTAGTTCTATGCTGGCTTCCACGTAGTTGAAGAGGGCTTCAGTGTAGCGCAGGAAGGGCCAGGGAATCTCCTGCCAGGTATTCTGGTCAACGATAGCAGGGTCGGGATTGAGGAACTTCCTCATATAATATCCGGTACGGGTACCATTCCAGTCCTCCACGGAGCTTTGTCTGGTATCCAGCCCGAAGTAGTTCACCACTGATCCGCCCTGTACGATCTCATACTGCCCGGTCTGAATCTGGTCGTAGGGGTCTTTGGCCTGTACGTCGGGTGTACGGGGCTTCCAGTCGGCACCGTCGTAAAGAATGGTAGCATAGAAGCGGGGGTCGCGGTTTTCGTAGGGAGCTTCAGCATGTGCAGGATTATCCCAGTCAAAATCACTACCATCCATCATCTGGTAATCATCCACCAAATTTTGCGTAGGAGTATTTCCTGCCCAATTGTGGTAACCGTTGGGGCCGTTGTAGAGACCAATACGTCCTCCGTTCTCCTGCTTGGCATTGATGAAGTAGCGGGCAAAGATCAGCTCGTTTTCTCCGCCATTCTGGGCCAGGGAGATGTTCATGTAGTTGGTCATCCCTTCTTCAGCCGGTACCGGCTCGTTCAGGTCCAGGGCATAGCCGTAGCCGCCCAGGTCCAGTACTGCACGGGCAGCATCCCTGGCTCTCTGCCACCGCTGGGTCTGATCGCCACTGGTGTAGCCGATGATCTCCTTATTGGCATAGTTGGCAATGACGTCAGAATTGGCACTGGCGGTAGGGATATCATGCAGGTCGCTGGCCGCATAAATCAGCACCCTGGACTTCAGGGCAAGGGCAGCAGCCTCTGATGCACGGCCGTTTGCCATAGGCTTTCCGGCCAGCAGCTGGGCAGCGGCATCACAGTCGGCTACGATAAAATTGACACTCTCCTCATAAGTAGCCCGGGGAGCGGCGTAGGTCGGCTCTCCCAGTTCGTAGGCACGATCTATCAGCGGAATACCGCCAAAGTACCGCAACAGCTGGTGGTAGAAGTAAGCCCTCATAAAGTGCGCTTCACCTTTCAGACGGTTGGCCAGTTCTGTATCATCAAACTGAGGGTCCTCCAGGTTCTGTATCGCCAGGTTAGTAGCCCGGATACGGAGGTACATATCATCCCAGTCCAGCGAATAGTTGATCCAGCCCCGGTCAGCAGGGTTGGAACGGGCTTCAGTAATGGTGTTGATCCCACGGCCCGGGTGGGTAAAGATAGCCTCATCGGTAAGGGAAGCGATCATCTGCTCGTCAAAACCTCCCATACCCAATCCACTGTAGATGCCCGTGACGAAAGCTTCGGAAAGCCCTCCATCAACCCAGACATCCGCCTCGGATACCTCGCCCAGTGGCTTGGTATTCACAAAATCATCGTTACAGCCGGTGGTAAAACCCAGGGCCATGATGATGATAAGCGACATATATTTTAGTTTATTCATATTCTTAGGAAAATTTAGTCTTAGAATGTAACTGTTGCGCCAAAGTTAATGATGCGTGACTGCGGATAGTACTGACCGCTGGCAGAACCAGACTCAGGATCGTACACATCCAGATTGTCAAGGGTAAACAGGTTCAATCCGTTGGTATAGACCCGCATATTACTGATACCTACTCTGCTTAGCAGGTCGGTAGGCAGCGAGTAACCAATCTCAAAGTTCTTGAGACGGACATAATCGCTGTTTCTGAGCCAGTAAGTATTATTGGTAGAGTACCACTGGTTATTTCTGTCAGCAATACGGGGATGCTCGCTGCTGGGGTTGTCTACTGTCCAGCGGTTTTCGTAGGTCTCCAGCAGGTAATTACCGATACTTCCGGATTCAGTGATCACCGGCAGCCTGGCACCGGTAGCTCCCTGGAACAGGATTGACAGGTCAAAATTCTTGTATCTGGCGCCGATATTTACACCACCCTGGAAAGTAGGGATAGCCGTATAATCTGTCCTTACCATATCGTCAGGTGTGATTTTGCCGTCGGGTACTCCGTCAGGTCCATACAGATCTTTGTACTTCATATCACCGGGACGCAGGGTGTTGGTAAGGGCACTATAGTCAATGTTGCTGGCATCAATCTCTTCCTGACTGGCAAATACGCCATCGTACTCATACACCTGGTAGGTATACATAGGCCGGCCGGTAGTCTGCTGCCATGCGGGTGCGCCGGGCGCTTCATCCCAGAAGAGGATCTCGTTCTGCGCATAACCACCGTTTACGCTGGCGTTAAAGCTCAGGTCTCCGATCTGTCCGTTATAACCTACATTAAAGTCGTATCCCCGGTTCTGTACCTCTCCGATGTTTTCAGGAGGTAATACCATACCGGTAGACTGGGGCACTGAACCGAAACGAGGCCATAGTATGTTGGTCCGCTTGTTGATGAAGTAGTCAAACTCGAAGAATATTCTACCTTCCAGCATCTGACCTTCAATACCAAAGTTAGCATTGTTGGCAACCTCCCAGGTAATATTCCTGTTGGGTACCCGCAGCTCTCTCAGGGTTTTCATTTCCTGTCCGCCGATGATGTAGCTACCGAAGCCATAAGTGGATAGGAACTGGTATTCCAGCAGCGGGCCATCAGGGCCAAGCGTGATGTTGTCATTACCCATTTGTCCCCAAGAGCCACGGATCTTGAAGAAGTCCATGAAGCTGATATTGTTCTTCCAGAAGTCTTCTTCTGACACTACCCAGCCGGCCAGTACGCCGGGGAAGAATCCGTAGCGGGTTTCTTCAGGGAACATGTAAGAACCGTCATATCTCCAGAGAAACTCAGCCAGGTATTTCTCTTTGTAGTTATAGGCGACACGACCGAAGTAGTTCAGACGGGCCCTTTCCCAGGCACCACCGTTGTTATCTTTCTGCAGGTCACCACCGGCAAACATCTGGTCAATGGCATCGGAGATAAAGAATCTGCGGTAAGCGCCAAAGCTGGCAAACTCAATCGTTTCCTTATTGGTACCAGCCAGGAAAGTCAGGTTGTGGTCACCGAACGACCGGTCGTAGCTCAGCACACCACCCAGCAGTACGTTCAGCTGGTCTTCATTTCCCTGGCTGAGGTTAGGCTCTGCCGGCCCACGGGCTCCTCTTACCAGCAGCGGGTCACCGGTATCAGGATCCATGGAAGTTCCGTCCCAGGTATACAAATACCAGGGGGTGTTCCACCTTTTGTTCTGCTGAAGACGCCTGTCAATGGCTGCATTGGCAGTGAACTTCAGTCCTTCTACTCCTGGAACAGAAATCTCCAGCGTACCGTTGGTTTGTACATAGTAGCGGGTATCGCGGTCGTAACCGGTCTGGTTGGTCGTCACTACTACCGGGTTGGTACCGTTTTCTATGTCAGGACCGGGAAGACCGTTAGGCCAGTAAGCGTTTGAAGTAGGAATACCACGCATCTGCATTCTGAAAATCTGACCGGCTGAAACAGTCGGGAAGAAGCGGTTCTCCTGGCGGCCCAGTATACCTACTGTAGTTTTGATGTACTTGTTGATATTGGCATCCAGGTTAATACGAAAGTCATACTGCTTGTAGCCGGTAGCGGCATTTTTGTAGAAGGCATCCTGGTTTTGATAACCCAGTGAGGCCAGGTACTTGAAGCTCTCAGTTCCACCGCTAAGCTGCACATTGTGCCTTGACTGAGGAGACCAGGTCTTCAGGGTAGCATCATACCAGTCAGTATTGGGATGGCTCCAGAGGTTTGAGCCGTTTCTGAATAACTCAAAGTCCTGAGGATTGTAGGGGGCCTCTATCAGTGAACCATTGGCACGCGTATAAGCGCCAGACTGGTCGAAGGCATTCTGTGCCGCACTCCACTCATTTACCGGCAGGTTATAGATCTCCAGTTCGTTTCTCATTTCGGCAAACTGCCAGGCATTCGCCAGATCAGGTACCCGGGTAGGCTGGGCCATTCCCTGGTTAAAAGAGTAAGAAAGCTGAGGCTTACCTGTTTTACCACGTTTGGTGGTGATCAGGATAACGCCATTAGCAGCACGTGCACCGTAAATAGCCGCTGCTGCATCTTTCAGTACTGACATACTTTCAATATCGGCAGGGTTCAGTCGGTCAAGGCCACCGGCACGGGCAGGCACACCGTCAATAACCACCAATGCTTCGTTATTACCCAAAGTATTGGTACCCCTGATGCGGATACCAGCACCATCATAGCCTGGTTCGCCACTTCTGTTCACGGCAAATACACCGGGGACACGGCCCGCAATAGAGTTAGACAGGTTGACCGCAGGAGACTTGTTCAGTTCCTCCCCTTTTACAGCAGCTACCGAACCGGTTACGGTTACTTTCTTCTGCTCTCCATACCCTACCACTACTACTTCTGAAAGCGCCTGTATATCGGGGCCCAATCCTACATCGATTACACTACGGCCATCAATGGCTACTTCCCGGGTCTCATATCCTACTGAAGAAAAGATCAGGGTGGTAGTTTCGTCAGGTACACTCAGGTTGTAATTGCCATCTACATCAGTGATGGTACCGATAGAGGTATTTTTAGCGAGAATGTTTACACCGGGCAAACCAGTGCCATCTTCAGCATCGGTTACTGTACCACGAATGACCTTCTCCATAGGCTTGCTTAGCAGGATGTCACGGGTAGCCGAAGTCAGCCAGGGTTGAGAAGTGTCCATCTGACTGCGGGGGTCTTCCCTTTTTATCTTCTCTACTTCACCACGCTGCTGGTTGCGGTAGATAACATAATACTGATCACCTGTTTTCTTGTACTGCAGGCTCAGTGGCTTCAGGTAGGTCTCCAGCAGTTCCTCCACTGTATTGGCAGATGTACTTTTCTGCACCTGCACCTGCTGGCCATCCAGCAGATTGGCATCATAGGTAAAGAATACATTGTGCTGCTCCTGGATATTCTCCAGTACATTGATCAGCGACTGCTTCTTTTCCTGTTTTTTATCATCTCCATCAGAAGCCGAATAGTCAGCGTGGTTGGCGGCGGCTACCAACTGATGGGCTGGTACTGCAAATGCAGGGCTGCATAGCAAAGCCATGAGCCACACGTACAGTACGCCTGATCGTAATTTGTTTTTCATAACATGAGTAGTTTTAGATAAGTAATTAGATAGAATAAATTTTGGGGGCATCAGCCCTACCTGAACCGATCGGGTTGTGGGGTTAGCCCCTGGTTTTTTGATTGATACGATTACTTTGTGGTTTTTATGTGCATAGGCCTAAGATGATTAGTGAATGAAAAACCCTATCCCTCCAGTTTATCGGAAGGTGATAATTTTACCTTTTATCTCTGACTGTACGCCATAGATCGTTTCCAGTGACGCCAGTATTACGTCCAGTTCATCTACCGGCAGGGTTGCCGTAATTTTTTTGGCAGCCAGTTCCTTACTGCTAAACCGTACCTCAATGCCATAGTATTCCCGGATTTCACCTGCCAGGTCCGACAGTGGCTGATTTTGTACGATGATCTGCTTTTGCAGCCAGGCTGCTTCATGTTTGGGATTTACCAGGCTTCTGCTGATTTGTCGGGAGTCCGTGGTGTAGGCTAGTTTCTCACCGGCTTTCATTCGCAGATGTGCTCCTTCCATTGTCCGGATTTCAACGATACCTTCTTCCAGGGTTACTTCTACCCTTCCGCCCCGGTGGTTGGCGTTGAAAGCAGTACCAACTACCTCCACATCCAGTTCATCAAGATGTACCGTAAACTTACTTAGCTGCTGTGCATCAGTTGATGCGATAGTGGCTACTTTGAAATAGCCCTCTCCTTCCAGCCATACCTGGCGGTGTCCTGTTTGTTGCCAGTCTTTTTCAAACTGGAGAGTGGAATTAGCGTTTAAGGTTACCGCTGTACCGTCCGGAAGTTGCAGACTGCGGGTCTCGCCGTAGGCTGTAGAGAAGCTGGCATAGCTGTCGGGCACAAAGAAAAAGATGACAATACTCAACGTCAGCAGCAGTGAAGCGGCTACTGCCAGCCAGTAGCGATTGATGGGGCGACCCTTTTTTGAGGATGTGCCAGGCGACGGAGATGGCTGATACTCCTCCTGTTGTATGCTTTGTGTTATGCGCTGCTGTAAGGCATGTGCCCTCTCCTCTGGCCAGGCAGCAGAGGCAAAGGATTGTAACTTCAACAAATCCCGGGCTTCCTGTATGATACTTTTCTTCTCCGGATGCAGTTCCAGCCATACCCGCCAGTATTCTGAGGCCTCAGGGTCATCCTGTAGTACCCACTGCTGGAAGCAATGATCCATGGCAAAGTCAATAGCAGTGTAGTCTAGATAGTTCATGCAGCCCAAACAATGATGATGTAATTACATAGAGGAAGCTGCTGCCTGAATCTGACCGATCATGAGGCGTTATTTTTTCACAATTACATCAGGATCAATAAAAACATCTTATTGGTGCAAATTATCTACTTTAATAGCGTGCACATTATAAAATTCACACCAGAAAGATACTCAGCGACATAAGCAAAAATAGGTGGTATTCCTGAGAAAGATGGGTGGGTGCAGAAGTTCTGAGCGCTTTACGCAGGCTGCTCAGCGCTTTGTAAACCAAGGTATAAACAGCAGATTTTTCCATTTTCATGATATCAGCTACTTCATCATTGCTGTGGTTTTCATAAAATTTCAGATAGATGGCTTCCCGCTGACGCGTGCTAAGTGCAGTCAGGGCGTTTTTGAGTGCTTGTTGCTGCTGCTGACTGATCTCGGTCTGTATCAGAACTGACTCAAAAGAAAAACTGAGGTAAAAATCAGGCTCATAGCTGAGCATATGCAGCTTATGCACACGGTCACTCTCCTGCAGTTTGTGTAGCAGGCTTCGGCGAAAAGCACTGATCAGGTAGGCTTTGGGATGTTGTATCGCCGGTATTGTCTCCCGTATTCTCCACAGGTTTACATACACATCATGAATGCTGTCTTCTATAAGCGACTCCTGGGAAGTCATTTTGCGCCCGTATTGAAAAAGTACAGGACTTATCTCTGTATACAGCTTTTCCCATTGTTCCTTGATCGGGATTGAGCTATTTAAAAGATCTATCATATAAAATTTAAACAGGTTGTTGTATAGTGGGCGACTTGCGCATAGCCATGAAAAGTAGCAGTTATATCTGCAAAAACAAAGTACACTACTCAATCGCTTACTCAGGTCCCCATATCTGCACGGAAGGCAAACCGGCAGAAAATAGTACTACCTCCGGTATAATATTTTTTATTTAAATTAAATTAGCACACAATTACAGCAAATACAAGCCTGTACCAAATTATCATTTACACAGATTTTCTCTTTCCGCATGATAGTTTTGGTGATTTCACTTATTCATATCGGACAGCAGAAGGTCATGATAAAAAATTGATATATTCGCCGTTTCATATGTTTCCTAATCTCATGTATACAACCATCACTACCTACTGCCACAAACTTCTTGTTGCCTGTTTACTTTTATCTGCCACATTTACGTATGGCCAGAAAAAGAGTCAGTCAGTAAAAACGACAGCCTCCTACATCCAAGATTCCTCGGCCTTCCGCGGGCTCAGCTACCGCTTCGCCGGGCCTGAGCGCGGAGGCAGGGTTACCACCGTTACCGGGCATCCGGAAAAGCTCCATACTTTTTATATGGGCGCTACCGGTGGGGGCGTGTGGAAAACTGAGGATGCCGGCACCAGCTGGCAAAACATCAGCGATGGGCAGATTCCGGCCGGCTCTATTGGCGCAGTCAGCCTGGCGCCATCCAACCACCACATCATGTACGTAGGCACCGGCTCCGCCTGCCTGCGGGGTAATGTGTCGCCCGGTATCGGTATGTATAAGTCTACCAACGGTGGTGAAAACTGGTCTTTTGCCGGACTCCCCAATGCCGGACAAATCGCCAAAGTAATCATCCACCCTGATGATCCGGAGCATGTGTATGCGGCCGTGCTGGGCAATGCTTTTGCGCCCAATCCTGAGCGGGGTGTGTACGAGAGCAAGGATGGCGGGCAAAACTGGGAAAAAGTGCTCTATGTCAGCGATAGTACCGGTGCAGCAGACCTGGTGATGCACCCTGAAAACCCGCTCATCCTTTTTGCTGCCATGTGGCGGGCCGAACGTAAGCCCCATACCATGATAGACGGAGGCTACGAAGGTGGCATCTACCAGTCTAATGATGGAGGAAAAAACTGGAAGAAAGTTAACAAAGGCCTGCCCCAGGGGCTGATCGGCAAAATCGGGCTGGCTATCTCCCCGGCCAACCCTCAGCGTATCTGGGCGGTGATCATTACTGCCGAGGAAAAAGACCGTGGCCTGTACCGCTCCGACGATGGCGGCACAAGCTGGCAGATGGTGAGCAACGACAACCGCCTCACCCAGCGTGGCTGGTACTACGCCCATGTAACAGCCGACCCCAACGATGAAAATACAGTTTACATCAACAATGTGGACCTGCTGCGCTCAGTAGACGGAGGCAAAAACTTCGACGAAGAACTAAAGACTCCCCACGGCGACCACCACGATCTGTGGGTACACCCGAAAGACTCAAAAATCATGATCAATGGTAATGACGGTGGGGCTACGGTGAGCCTCAACGGGGGCAAAACCTGGTCTACCCAACTCAACCAGGGCACACCGGAATTTTACCGGGTGACAGTAGATAATCAGTTTCCCTACCGCATGTACGCCGGGCAGCAGGACAACAGCACTGTTTCGGTCTCGTCTCACAGCCTGCCCAACAGCTCTCCTATTGAGTGGTTTCCGGTAGGCGGCTCCGAATGTGCTGACATCGCAGTAGATCCTCGCAACCCCAATATTATCTACGCTACCTCCTACAGCGGTGAAATCACTTACCTAAACCGTGAGAACGGGCAGGTCCGACAAATCACCGCCTACCCGCACTATACCGAGGGCACGAAACTCTCTGACCTCAAGTACCGCTGGCAGTGGAACTACCCGGTGCTGGTCTCTGAGCACAATCCCGATGAATTGTACATGGCTTCCAACTATGTGCACCGCTCCACCGACCGGGGCCAAAGCTGGGAGATCATTAGTCCTGACCTGACGGCGAAGAAAGCAGAAAGTATGGACATTCCCGGCGGACCTATCCAACACGACGGTACGGGAGTGGAAGTGTATTCCACCATTTTTGCACTGGAAGAATCGCCTCAGGAAGCCGGGGTTTTCTGGGCCGGCAGCGATGATGGCCTGGTACACATCAGCCGTGATGGTGGCAAAAGCTGGCAGAACATCACCCCGGCCAGTATGCCGGAGGAAGGGACTGTCAACAAAATTGAGCTTTCCACGCATGCTCCGGGCCGAGCCCTGATGGCGGTGCAGCGCTACCGCCTGGGCGATTTCCAGCCCTATATCTACCTCACCAATGACTACGGCCAAAGCTGGCAGTTGCTCACCAGTGGCAGCAACGGCATCCCGGCTGATCATTTCGTGCGGGCCATTGCTGAAGACCCGGATCGCCAGGGGCTGCTCTATGCCGGTACCGAATTTGGCATGTACGTCTCTTTTGACGAAGGCAAAAACTGGCTTCCCTTCCAGCTCAACCTGCCCCATACGCCCATTACCGACATGGAAGTACACCAGCAGGAGCTGGTCATCAGCACGCAGGGACGCGGCTTCTGGATCATGGACGACCTGACGCCCCTGCACCAGTTGGATGCCGAGCTAGTGAAGAAACCGGCTTTACTTAAGCCAGCCACCCAGTACCGCACCAATTTGGATTATGGGCTGCCGGTACGACTGTTTGTATACATGCCGGAAGATGCACCAGAAGGACAGGAAGCTCGTCTGGAAATTCTGGACAACCAGCAAAGCATAGCAGCCGTCTTCGGCCTGAATCCGGACAAAGAGAAAGGCGAAAAGATGCTGCAACTGAAACAGGGCTTCAACCAACTGGACTGGAATATGCGCTATCCTGGCCCGATGGTGGTGGAAGATTTTGTGGCGATGGTCTTCAGCCATCCGGCTCCCGGTTACAAAGCGGTGCCCGGCACCTATACTGCCCGCTTTACCTATGGCGATGCGGTACAGGAGCAAAGTTTCACCATCGCTCCCGACCCTCGCTGGGATGACATCAGCCAGGCTGACTACCAGGCACAGTTTGACCTGGCGCGGGAAATGAGCCAGTTGATCACCACCTCGCAGAAGCAGTTGAAGAATATCCGTAGTGTCAGGGAGCAGCTACAGCAGATCAAAACGCTGACGGCCGAAACCAATTACGCCGCTGAGGTGGAGGCGAAAATCCAGCCCATAGACCAGAAACTGGAGGGCGTAGCCCAGGCGCTTTTCCAGGAGAAGATCAAAACCACGCAGGACGAGATTAACTACGCCCGCAAGTTTACCAACCACATCGCCCGCCTCTACCGGGTTGTGATTGAGGATGACCACCGCCCTACCGGCGGCATGCTGGAGCGCTGGGAAGATTTACAGGCTGACTATCAGGGAATTATTGCGCCACTGGAGGAAGTGATGCAGCAGGATATCCCGGCATTCAACCAATGGCTGAAGGAGCAGAAAGCCGAGGGGATTATTGTACCTTAT
>CAZFFW010000121.1:0-17472 GCA_964518125.1 uncultured Porifericola sp. | reverse complement strand
TGGACAAGACAAATTTTTCTGCACGGGATTCCGTGAAGGCAAGCTTATCGCTGCCCGCCGAGGCCGACGGTAGCGCTCGCCTGTCAGTTAGTGTCCGGAAAGTAAATCCTTTTTCCGGGCAGCAGGACCGGCATATCGGCCATACCTGGGCTGGTCTTCTTCCGGTACAGATGGAAGGTGATCTCAGCCCGGAACAGAAGAATCATCTTCTGATCGGAGAAAAAAGTCCATTTCCAAGCTGGAAAGAAATTCTCAGCGGAGCCTTTTCTGAGCCTGTCTTCAGGCAGGAAGATGAATATCTGCTGCTCAGCGGCACGCTGGGCACTCCCTCAGGAGAGGCCGTGAACGATGAGATGGTAATGCTGTCGGTGCCGGGCAGGAATCCGCACTTCGACTATGGCATGACCGATGAGGAAGGCAGGTTCCACCTGCCAGTATATGACGTTTATGGTGAGAAAGAAGTGGTGCTGCAGATTCCTAACGATTCCCTGCCGCTGGTGTGGTCGCTGGAAGATAAATTTGCGCCGATCAAAGATAAACGGGCAAATAAGCAGTATGCTCCGCTGGCTCCTCAGGCACAGTGGGATGCGCTGCTCACGCACTACCGCCAACGGGCGCAGATCAGCGCCCAGTATGACCCTTTCCTGGAAGAGGACCTGAATAAAAATATACCCCGCAAGTCGCGTTTTTATGGCTCGCCAAATTTTGAAATAAATCTGGAGGATTACATCAGCCTGCCCAGTTTTGTGGAAATCTGCCGGGAACTGATGCCGGGTATCCGCCTGCGGCAGGAAGGTGACCACTATGTGTTCAGTGTGTTTGACGTGCGTACCCGCACTTTTCTGGAGAATCCTCCGGGGCTGGTGCTGGATGGTGTACTGGTATGGAATCCTGATGATATTGTATCATTGCTTCCTTCAGAAATTGAGCGCATAGAAACTGTCAACCGCCGTACATACTATGGAGAATACCGTTTTGATGGTATGGTGGCCGTTTATACCAAAAGCGGGAGTGCCTATCTTGACTTACTGCCAGCCAATGCCATGCGCAAAAGTGTTACTTTTTTTACACCTGCTCAGCCTTTCTCTATGGCGGAGCCTACTGCTGCCCATCTGCCGGATTTTCGGAGCCTGCTGTACTGGAAGCCGGTGATGAACCTGCAGGCAAGCGAGCCGCAAAGCATCCGCTTTAGTAATGCCGATGAGTTGGGTACATTTGAAATAGTGGTGGAAGGCGTAACGGCCGATGGCAGCCCGGTGATGGGTAGACAAAGGTACAAGGTCGGTGCGGGGCAGATGCCCTGAGGGAACTGCTGATTTTTTATATTTAGTTGGCTGGATACTGTAAACTATTTGGCTATGTTGGGATTAAGTACTTAACCAAATAGTAATCAATGAGAGCCAAATATTATTGTTCAGAAGTTGAAAAAGTGCAGGAATCGCTCATTGCTCATTTGAACGCCGTAAAAGGATCAGATGCAGATGATGATATCGAGAGCAACCAGTTCAACATCGCTGCGCCTATAGGACGTCTACAGATATGGATAGATAATCCTCATGCAGACGCATTTTTTAAGAAAGGGAAAGAATATTACCTGGATTTCTCTGAAGTAGACGGACAATAAGCGGGTAGTGGTAATCACAAATGATCTGTCCGGTGTGAAACAGGTTCAGATTTTTAGCGCTTTACCTGCCGCTAATCTGCATCGCTTGCCACCCCCAATAATATCTACACAGCGTTGACAGAAAATGAACTTTAATTTGCATTAGAGCCTTTTACTTTCGTGGCCGCATAATTTGGCCAATGAACTCAGTTTTTTGTTGTATATTTGCCTGATTTTGTTAGAAACATAACACCAATAAAAAGTCTTCTGCACGTAAGCGCCGCTTCTTAAGTGGTCTTTTTCACCTGTAGCGGACTGGTTTTTATTCACCTTTTTTGTTTCCTGCATTATCACGCATCTTTCTATTAGCATTTTATTCACCTATATAATCATCCATGAGACAACTCAAGATAAGCAAGCAGATTACCAACCGTGAAAGTCAGTCGCTGGAAAAGTACTTGCAGGAGATCGGAAAGGTAGAACTGATTTCTGCTGACATGGAGGCAGAGCTTGCCAAGAGGATCAGACAGGGAGACCAGGTAGCCTTGGAAAAGCTCACCAAGGCCAATTTGCGCTTTGTAGTATCTGTTGCCAAGCAGTACCAGAACAAAGGGCTCAGCCTGAATGACCTCATCAATGAAGGAAACCTGGGCCTGATGAAAGCTGCTCAGCGCTTTGACGAAACCAGGGGTTTCAAGTTTATCTCCTACGCCGTATGGTGGATACGGCAATCAATCATGCAATCACTGGCAGAGCAGTCCCGTATGGTGCGCCTGCCACTTAACAGGATCGGTACCCTGGGCAAAATTACCCGTATGTTTGCCGAACTGGAACAAAAGTACCAGCGTGAGCCTTCCCAGGCTGAAGTCGCCAAAGCACTGGAAATTACCGAAGAAGAGGTAGCCTTAAACCTGAAGATCGCCAACCGTCACCTGTCAATGGATGCGCCATTTGCCGGAGGTGAGGAAAACGGTCTGTTGGATGTGCTGGTAGATCATACGGAAGAATCACCGGATTCTGAACTGCTGACTGACTCACTGCGCAGAGAACTGCAGCGTTCGCTGGCTACGCTGACCCAGCGTGAAGCAGATGTCATTACCCTTTATTACGGACTGAATGGCGGTCAGGCAATGACCCTGGAAGAGATCGGCAATAAATATGATCTGACCCGTGAGAGAGTACGGCAGATTAAAGAAAAAGCCACCCGTCGGCTGAGACATAGCTCGCGCAGCAGTGCCTTGAGGCCTTACCTCGGATAAGGTACGGTGTGAGTTTCCTGATTCAATATTTACCCCTGCGCACTTAGGTCGCAGGGGTTTTTTTGTTTACTGGATCAGCGGTTCAGGTGGTGCTCGCAAAAGCTGGCGTCTGATGCACTTTGTACACCAGTGCATTAATGTTCATACCAGCTCCTACTGATGCCATGATCAGGTTATCTCCCTGGCTAATGCTGTGGTTTTCCATCTCATTTCGGCAGACCATATCCAGCAATACCGGCACTGTCGCCACTGAGTTATTGCCTAATTTGGCAATGCTCATTGGCATAATGTGCTCCGGCACTTCCATCACCTTCAGCAGCCGGAGCAGGCGCGTTAGTATGGCCTCATCCATCTTGGCGTTGGCTTGGTGGATCAGTAGCTTACTGATATCATGGATAGACAGGCCGGCTTTGTCCAGGCATTCGCTTACCAGTGGGGGAACGTGGGTAAGTGCATATTCATACAGCTTTCTGCCCTCCATCTTCAGAAAGAGTGTATCATCTGTATGTTCAGGTTTGTAAGAAACATCCATTCTGAGGAGGTTGGCGTGTTCCATGGTATCGGAGCGTGTTTTGTGCGCCAGTATCCCCACCGGGGTTTCGCTCTGCAGGGCCTCCAGCACTACAGCCCCCGCTCCGTCAGAATAAATCATGCTGTCAATGTCGTGGGGATCGGAGATGCGGGATAGGGTCTCAGTACCGATGACCAGAATTCTTTTTGCGTCCCCGGACCTGATGTAATAATCGGCCTGTATCATTGCCTGCACCCAGCCGGGGCAGCCAAAGGGCAAGTCGTAGGCGATGGTGTAGGGGTTACGGATGCCGAGCCGGTATTTGATCCGTGCCGCCAGGCTGGGAACCATGTCGGATTTACGATTTGTATGGAGTACGTCGCCAAAATTATGGGCTACGATGATGTAATCCAGCGTTTCCTTATCAATGGATGAAGAAGCCAGCGCATTTTCGGCAGCGAAGTACCCCAGGTCTGAAGCTACCTGATCGTCTTCCGCATACCTTCTCTCTTCTATGCCGGTAATTTGCCGGAACTTATGGACTATTTCCTTATTTGACTTTTTATTTTTCTGCCCGGCTGCATTGAAAAACTCATGCTGCAGGAAAGCATCATTTTTAACAAGCTGTGAAGGGATAAAACGTCCGGTGCCAGATATGACAGAATAAAGAGCATTTACTTTCATGAAAAATCAGTTTTAAAGCAAGAAAACGGAGGAGTCATTCTGGCTTTGATGCTTTTTTAGGGAATACTATAACTTAAACAAATGAATCGGGAAATACGTGTTTTTTGGCGACAAATTTTATCAAAAGTGCTCATTCACGATTCCTGACATAGATTAGTTTGTACTTACCTTTCTGGTTCTCTCGCTGTTCCACCTCAAATTTGCTGATTGAATTGATGAGGGGCGTAAGCTTCTGAAAGCCATAGTTACGGGAGTCAAAATTGGGTTGTTTTTTTTGCAGCAGGTTACCCACATCACCCAGAAATGCCCAGCCATCGTCGTCCGCGAGGTCAGAAATGGTACTGGAAATGAGGCGGATGACCTTGGGCGTTACCTTGTCCACATCGCTTTTCTTAGCTGCTTTACCCTTACCCTGGTCGTTTTCAGCTTCCTTGGTCTGGTCTTTCAGGATTTCCAGGTAGATAAACTTATCACAGGCCACGATAAAAGGATCGGGGGTCTTTTTCTCTCCTATACCAAAAACACGCAGTCCTGCTTCCCGGAGGCGGGTGGCAAGCCTGGTAAAATCGCTGTCGCTGGAAACCAGGCAAAAACCATTGACTTTCTGAGAATACAGTATGTCCATGGCATCTATGATCATGGCAGAGTCAGTAGCATTTTTGCCGGAGGTGTAGCCGTACTGCTGTATGGGCGTAATGGCATTCTCGAGCAGAATATTTTTCCACTTGGAGAGATTAGGCTTGGTCCAGTCACCATAAATCCGCTTAATGGTAGGATTACCGTACTTGGCGATTTCTTCCATCATCTCTTTGACATAAGCCGCCGGGATGTTGTCGCCATCAATCAATACAGCAAGGTTAAGTTCTTTTTCCATTTTTGATATGCCTGGATAGTAACAGTATTGTACAAAAGGGGATAAGGATGGTCAGTTTTGCTCAGTGAAGAATCCAACTGACGCAAAATAAAAAAAAACATGCCTGACGAGACATGTTTTGGAGATTAGGATAAATACGAAACCTTAAATAACTTTTACATCAACAGCATTCAGGCCTTTTTTACCCTGCTCTTCTTCGTAAGAAACTTTGTCATTTTCTTGGATCTCGTCAATAAGTCCGCTTTGATGAACAAAAATGTCCGCTCCACCATTATCAGGCATGATAAATCCAAAGCCTTTGGTGTGGTTGAAAAATTTTACTGTACCTTCTTTCATTAGATAATTATTATAAATATTAGGCTAAGGTAAGCTTTATTTTCGGTCATAAGTTCCTTCAGGAAGATTTTTTCAGATTTTTCCTGAAAAATACTACTGAAGATGGTAAGGGGGTATTAGCAGTATTCCTTGCCAAATAGCAGTAAATACTGTGAAATAGCTGTATGCATCAATATATGTCAATACCAAAGTGTGGGAAAATTATATTATTAAGCTGTCCTGAGAGGGCCGGGTATTTTGTAAGAGATTTTTTGGAAAAGGAAGCTTCTGCCGGCATTTCTCCCGGATGATAAGGACTTATGCAGGATTGTGGGGGATGGAAGCAACAAAAAAACCGGAAGCCTCTTACAGCCCCGGTTTCTGTATTTTGCAACAGGCAGGGTTTATACCGCCCAGGTCTTGCCGTTACCAGCTTCTTCTACCGGAATGCATCCGTCATAGCGGCCGGGCACCTGTACATACTGCAATACCTGGGTAGCCCCCATCTCAGAAGTGAAGAAACCCAGCATGGTGAGTTCTTTGGCCATCAGGAAGAAGGGCTTGCCTTCGCCCTGGTGCTCACCGGCGACGGTGGCCATTTTTAGCAGCACTTCGTCCTGCTGTTCAGCGCTCAGGCTGGCAAAGGAGTCACTAAAAGCATTTTCGCTTTCCTGCTCTAGCTGCGCCAGTCCGTCCAGAAAGCGCTGCTGCTCTTCTTCGGTGTACACATCGTTCAGCATCATATCGATAAACTCAGGTACGCCGGCATCCTTGGCACCGGGTGTGCTGGTTTTGGGAATGATACGCTCTGCTACTTCAGCAGTAGCGGCAGCCTGCTCCTGGCTGAAGAAAAGGGGCTGCCAGTCCAGTTGTTTTTCGGCAGTACAGCCATTCAGTACGCCGGCAATGGCTGAGGAGGAAAGCGCTCCTCCCATAATCATTGCGGTTCTTTTGAGTGCGGTTCTTCTATCCATCATATCTGAAAATCTTTTAACATCAGGATTAAATATTCATTTTCTTCAGCTCATTCACTGCATGGTCGGCTGCGCGTGCCGTCAGTGCCATATAAGTGAGTGAAGGGTTTACACAAGCGGCTGAAGTCATACAGGCACCATCAGTGACGTATACGTTGGGCACTTCGTGTAGCTGGTTATTGGCATTGAGAACTGAAGTTTTGGGGTCGCGACCCATGCGGGCGGTTCCCATCTCATGTATCCCCAGTCCCGGCCAGCTTCCGGCATCATAGATATTGACGTTCTTAAAGCCAGCGGCTTCCAGCATTTCGGCAGCGGATTCGCCCATATCCTTACGCATGGCCATTTCGTTCTCTTTAAAGTCAGCTTCAAAGCGTACGGTAGGCTGTCCCCATTTGTCTAGATTATCGTAGTCAAGCATCATCTTGTTCTCATGGTAGGGCAGGCACTCACCGAAAGCCGTCATTCCCATTGACCAGGGGCCGGGGGTGGTCAGGCCCTCTTTGAACTCGGCACCAAAATTAAGCTCACTTACAGCGCCCTGCCAGCCTTCGCGGCTGCCGCCACCCTGGTAGCCAAAGCCCCTGAGGTAATCCTTGCGTTCACTGGATTTGTCTACATTACGGAAACGGGGAATATAGTAACCGGTAGGCCGGCGGCCATAATAATACTTATCGGCAAAGCCTTCGTACACACCATTGGCTCCCACACGGAAGTGGTGGTCCATCAGGTTATGGCCGAGCTCTCCACTGGTGTTGCCCAGTCCTTCGGGGAAGGCGTCTGATTTGGAGTTCATCAGGATGGAGGTAGAAGCTATCGCAGAAGCACAGCAGAAAATGACCTTGGCATAATACTCCATTTCTTCCATCGTTTCCTGGTCTACTACTCTTACGCCAGTAGCACGTTTGGTTTCAGCGTCGTACATGATCTCAGTTACGATAGAGAAAGGACGAAGCGTCATATTGCCAGTGGCTGCCGCCGCAGGCAAGGTAGCGGCATTACTACTGAAATAAGCGCCATAAGGACAGCCGCGCACACATTTATTGCGGTACTGGCAACTGCCCCGGCCGTTGTGGGGCTGGGTGAGGTTGGCAGTACGGCCAATGGTCACTACCCGTCCACCGAAGTTTTCGGCCACTCTTTTGCGAAAGTGATCCTCCAGGCAGTTCATGGGAATGGGAGGCAGGAAATTACCGTCCGGCAACTGCGGTAGTCCTTCGTTCTGCCCCTGAATACCGGCAAATCCTTCAACGTAGGTATACCAGGGGGCAATTTCCTGGTAGCGGATAGGCCAGTCTACACCATGTCCGTCTCTGGCATTGGCCTCAAAGTCCAGGTCGCTGAAGCGGTAGCTGTGGCGGCCCCACATGATGGAGCGTCCGCCTACGTGGTAGCCACGCATCCAGTCGAAGCGCTTGTTTTCCTGGTAAGGATGTTCAGAATCTTTGACAAACCAGTGCTTACTGGATTCACGGATAGTATAGCCGGTCCGGCTTTGCTTGGGGTAGTGTTCTTTGATAATTTCAGGAGAAACACGGTCGGCATGGGGGAGTTCCCAGGGGGCTTTGGTGGCCGTAGGGTAGTCTTTGACATGCTCCACGTTACGACCTCTCTCCAGTACCAGGGTCTTTAGGCCTTTTTCACTGAGCTCTTTGGCAGCCCAGCCGCCGCTGATACCGGAGCCGATGACAATGGCATCGTAGGTATTCGCTTGTTTTGCTTTTGCGTTGATATACATCGTTAGGAGTGAATTTATGAAAGTAAGATTACAAAATCAGGATTTCAATATAGCAGTTTGAGGATAATTTTGAAAGAAATGTAATGCCAGTTCGTAAATGTTTACAATATATTAATGGAAAAGATCCTCATAAAATTCCTTTCAGCTCGCTAAGGCAGCAGATTTCGTGGGTTGTCTCACTGGAATGAGGTGTGCCTTGCGGATTGAAAAATATACAATCAATACCTACAGCACGCGCCCCGGCGATATCGGTATCCAGGTTATCTCCTATCATGACGCATTCTTCTGCTGCTGCCGCAATGAGTTGGAGCGTATGGCGGAAGATGCCCGGGTCAGGCTTGCGAAAACCCGCATCATCAGATGTAACGATGTGCGTAAAGTATTTTGTCAGTTGGGCGCTCTCCAGCTTGACCCATTGTACATCGGCAAAACCATTGGTGATGATATGCAGCTGGTAAGCTGGACTCAGGTAATCCAGCACCTCATGTGTGTAGGGAAACACATGCGGCTTGGAAGGGCAAAGCTTCAGGTAGTCTTCGGCGATAGACAAAGGCATCTGTGCCTCAGCCATGCCCAGCTCACCGAAGATCATTTTGAAGCGCTCGCTTCTGAGCCGGGCCTGGTCATAATCGCCGGTCTGATGCAGATGCCAGAGATGATAATTAACCTTATGGAAGGTGCTGCAGAAGTTTTCCACGCTGAAACCACCCAGCCGGGCCAGCTCATGAGAAGTGTATAATTCGGTAAGCGCCTCGGTGGCGTTTTTCTCAAAATCCCAGAGGGTGTGGTCAAGGTCAAAGAGAATGTGTTGGTACTTGGGCATAAGTGATCCCCGGGTTTTGTTGTTTCTGGTGTAAACTTCTGTGAATAGGCAGAAGATGTCATTTCCTTCAGCAAAGCTACTTTGATCACGATGTGTAGCCGTAAACAGTGGCTCCAGCTAAGCAGCTTTGCACGGGAAACGCTGAAGATACTGATTAATTATCTGCTACAGTTGGGTGGCTGGTAAAGTCTGTATAAGTTGCCATAATTGTTAACCATTCATCCCTATAAATCGTTATCACTGCTGCTTCCTTTATTTTTCGGCTTTCCGACCTGTTAGTGCTAATTTTGTTAAGAAGTTAAATCAATTATTTTTGCAGCAAATCTTTCCAATATAGAAAAACTATGGCTGAAAAAAGTTATGATCTTATCGTTATCGGTAGTGGCCCGGGTGGCTATGTAGCTGCCATCAGAGCGTCTCAACTGGGGATGAAAGTAGCAGTAGTAGAGCGAGAAGAGCTGGGCGGCATCTGCCTCAACTGGGGATGTATACCTACCAAAGCGCTGCTGAAAAGTGCTCAGGTGTATGACTATATCAAACATGCCAAAGATTACGGTATCAGCATCAAAGAACATTCGGTTGATTTTCCCGGTATGATACAGCGCAGCCGTAACACTGCCGGCAAAATGAGCAAAGGCATACAGTTCCTCTTCCGCAAGAACAAGATAGATACCCTGGTAGGCCACGGCAAAATAGCCGCTAAAGGCAAAGTAGAGGTAACTGGCGAGAATGACAAAAAAGAAACCTATCAGGCCAAGCATATCCTGCTGGCTACCGGTGGCCGTTCGCGCGAACTTCCCAGTATGCCTATTGATAATAAGAAGATCATTGGCTACCGCAAGGCCATGGTGATGGAAGACCAGCCTAAGAAGATGGTGGTAGTGGGTTCCGGCGCTATCGGGGTGGAGTTTGCTTATTTCTACCATACCATAGGTACTGAGGTGACCATCGTGGAATATTTGCCGCGTATACTGCCGGTAGAAGACGAAGAAGTATCCAAGCAACTGGAGAAAATTTACAAAAAGGCTGGCATCAATATCATGACCAGTGCCGAGGTGACCAGTGTGGATACCAAAGGCAAAGGCTGTAAGGTAAAAGTAAAGACCAAAAAAGGTGAAGAAACCATTGACTGCGATGTGGTGCTCTCTGCCGTGGGGGTACAGACCAACCTGGAAAAGATCGGTATTGAAGCAATGGGTATTAAGCTTAATGAACGCAAAACTCATGTGGAGGTAGACGAATTCTACCGTACCAATGTGGAAGGTATCTATGCCATTGGCGACATCGTAAAAGGTCCTGCCCTGGCCCACGTGGCTTCTGCAGAAGGGATTGTCTGCGTGGAGAAGATCGCCGGTATGCACGTGGAGCCCATTGACTATAACAACATCCCCGGATGTACCTACTGCTGGCCCGAAGTAGCTTCTGTGGGTTATACCGAGCAGGCCGCCCGCGATGCTGGTTATGATGTACGCGTGGGTAAGTTTCCTTTCTCCGCATCTGGCAAAGCCAGCGCAGCCGGAGCCACTGATGGCTTTGTGAAGGTTATTTTTGACAAAAAGTACGGAGAGTGGCTGGGAGCCCATATGATCGGTGCCAACGTAACCGAAATGATAGCCGAAGTAGTGGCGGCCCGTAAACTGGAAACTACCGGTCATGAGATCATCAAGTCAATCCACCCGCACCCTACCATGTCGGAAGCGGTGATGGAAGCAGCGGCTGCTGCTTATGATGAGGTGATCCACATCTAGAAATCTCGTTTATTTGATCATAAAGAAAAGCAGTCCGGAAACGGGCTGCTTTTTTTGTTGACAGGAAGTTTGTTCGATAAAATTCTGGATATTATCAGGCTGAAGCAGCTCCCGCTCTGTTCATTTAGGCCCGCTCAACATATTTGCTCAGAATCCGCTTTCCGTAGTAGAGCAAGCCAATAATTGACAGGGCCAGCAGGGCTACAAAAATAATCTGTGAAGTGACTCCACCTCCCCCTTCCTCTATCAGCGTACGCAGCTCCTGTGCCTGGCTGCCCAGCCAGATGAAAAAGAGTGTGCGGGGCAGCATACCAACCGTACCGGCCAGCAGGAAGTCCCGCAGTCGCACACCGGCAATCGGCAGCATCACATTCATCAGGGCAAAAGGCAGCACCGGTGAGATACGTGCCATCACGATGAGGCCAAACTGGTTGTTTTTCACTCCTTCCAGAAAGCGTAGTGCCTTTTCTCCTTTGCCTCCCGGTAGTTCTTTGATGGTTTGGATAAAATGCCCGTTATCCACCAAATGTGTCAGCTGATAGCCCAGTAAGGAAGCGATGATGTAAGCCAGAATCACGAAAGGTGCGGAAGCCATGCCCAGAAAATAGCCGCTCAGGGTGGCAATAAAGGTAGTAGGGGTGAAAGCCAGCGCCATCGTGAGGCAGCTGCCCAAAAAGTATATCCCCCATGCTGTCGTATCAAAGCCGGCGATGAGCGGCTCGTACTGTATGGCATACACCGTGATCAGGGAGCTGACAGTAAGTGGCACGATGGCCATCCAGAGGGCGAGGGCGGCCGATCGGCGATTGGTCCTGAGTATGTCCGCGAAAAATGTGCGCAAGTTGCTTTTTAGATTTTGAAGTAAAAAATCGGCAGTTCGCCCGAAATAGACGCAATATGGGTAAATAAGTCCGTGACGGAAAAAATTACGATCGGCTCAATGGCTAACACTTTGTCGCTGCAGATGTTCTGCAGATAAAATTATTGCCGCATAATCAGGAATAAGAATTGGATATTGGCTAATATTGTTCAATCGCCTGTAAAGGCAAATGTAACACGATAACATTTTTTTGCTATGAAGTTTGGAACGAAGACCATTCATGCCGGCGTGGAGCCCGACCCCAGTACCGGAGCCATCATGACACCCATTTATCAGACATCCACCTATGTGCAGGCCTCGCCTGGCAAGCACAAAGGCTTTGAATATGCCCGTACGCAAAACCCTACCCGACTGGCGCTGGAAAATAACCTGGCGGCCCTGGAGAACGGCAAGCACGCCCGCTGCTTTGCCTCGGGTATGGCAGCGGTAGATGCGGTGATCAAACTCCTCAAGCCCGGTGATGAGGTGATCAGTACCAACGACCTCTATGGTGGAACCTACCGGATTTTTACCAAAGTTTTTGCCCACTACGGTATCAAATTCCACTTTGTGCCAATGTATGATGCGGAGCAGGTGAAGGCCAGAATGAACAGCAATACCAAAATGCTGTGGCTGGAGACGCCCACCAATCCCATGATGAATATCATCGACATACAGGCGATTGCCGGTCTGGCAAAAGACCATAAGGCGATGGTGGTAGTAGACAATACCTTTGCGACCCCTTATCTGCAGAACCCGCTTGACCTGGGGGCCGACATTGTGGTGCACTCCATTACCAAGTACCTGGGCGGGCATTCTGATACGGTGATGGGCTGTACAATCGTTAAAGAATCATCACTGGATGAAAGGCTGGGCTTCCTGCAGAATAGCTGTGGCGCTGTGCCCGGGCCGCAGGACTGCTTCCTGGTGCTGAGAGGTATCAAAACCCTGCACGTGCGCATGCAGCGTCACTGCGAAAACGGGCGTATCATTGCTGAATACCTGAACGCACACGAAAAGGTAGACCGCGTTTACTGGCCCGGCCTCCCTTCTCTGCCCGGTCATGAGGTGGCGAAGAAGCAGATGCGTGATTTTGGCGGGATGATCTCTTTTGTACTCAAAGGCGACAGCATGCAGGATGCTTTCCGTACGCTGGAAAAACTACAGCTTTTTGCCCTGGCTGAGTCACTGGGCGGGGTGGAATCACTGGCCGGGCATCCGGCAAGCATGACACATGCCAGTATCCCTGCCGAAGAAAGGGCCAAAACCGGCCTCAGCGATTCACTGATCAGGCTTAGTGTGGGCATAGAGGATGCCGAAGACCTGGTGGCCGATCTTGAGCAGGCCATTGGCTAAGCTGCTAATACGTTGATACATTTTGTATGAAAGCGACCTATCAGGAGTCGCTTTTTTTATGCGTGTTTGCCCTCGTCCTGCAGGTGATTCGTTTGCCAGGAAAAAAATTATCTAAAAGCTAAGGTTAGCACTCCTCACTTTTCTACAGACTTTAGCCTTGGCGGGATAAATTAAAAGTTCCATATTTGTGTATTATCTACTATCAAGTAGCAGCGATTATGGAATTTATGATTGTAGCCTACGATGCCCGGGATGAGAATGCACCCGCTCGCAGACTAAAGGTACGTAAAGCACATCTCAAACAAGCGAGGATCATGAAAGAAAAGGGCCACCTGATAGAAGGAGGCGCTATTCTTGATGACGAGGGACAAATGATAGGTTCTACCCTCTACTGCCGTTTTGACTCTCGCGAACAGCTGGATCGTTGGGTAGCCAACGACCCTTATGTGCTGGGCAATGTGTGGATACAGGTAGACGTAAAGCCTATTCGCCTGGTGAAGTTCGACTGACCGCTTTTAGCCTTTCTTTGCAGCAGGGTTCAGCAGGACTGATGAGGCTGCCAGGAAATGATATAGCTGCATACTGCTTTCTTCAATAACTTTAAAAGCCTCTCCGGCGACCTCCTGCTGCATAATCTTGGTAGCCGCCTGCTGCGCCAGTGCCAGGCTTTCCCAGCGCACCAGGTCCATCCATTGCCCGTCCTCACTTTTGCTGAGCTGACGGCTGATAAAGCCCGGAAAATCCTGCAGCACAGGGTTGATCAGCTCAAGCGCTTCGGTCACCTGCTCATCTGTATACTGTGTTTTGGCTCTGAAGATAACTACTTCAATGGCCCTGCTCTGTTCGTTTTTCATAGGGTTGTTGATTTGGTTCAACCAAAAATGCACCACCACAGTGACAACCCTATGTCAGCAGAGCGTGAATTTTTTGACGATACCTTGGCCTGACGCCACTCTGCTGCTTCCGTTCCGAGTATTGCTGAGCTTAGTAAAGCTTGCAGGCTATTGGCTGATTTTTCAAAAAAAAGCTGTTCTAAGAAAAATCTTTTATTTTCCGTAATTTTGCGGCTTCAAAATTTGTTCTTGCTTACTGACAGCAAAAAATTGACCTGATACATGTCTGATCTGACAAAAGAAATCGCCAAAAGAAGAACCTTTGGTATCATTAGCCACCCCGATGCGGGTAAGACCACACTGACCGAAAAGCTGCTGCTTTTTGGAGGTGCTATACAGACGGCGGGTGCGGTGAAGTCCAACAAAATCAAGCAGCACGCCACATCTGACTTTATGGAAATAGAGAAGCAGCGGGGTATCTCGGTAGCCACTTCCGTAATGGGCTTTGAGTACCAGAACGGCCATGCTGAGCCTATCAAGATCAACCTGCTGGATACACCCGGTCACCAGGACTTTGCCGAGGATACCTACCGTACCCTTACTGCGGTAGACAGCGTAATCATGGTCATTGACTGTGTAAAGGGCGTAGAGAACCAGACCGAAAAGCTGATGGAAGTTTGCCGCATGCGCAATACGCCGGTGATCGCCTTCATCAACAAACTGGACCGCGAGGGGCAGGATCCTTACGATCTGCTGGACGAAATTGAGGCCAAGCTTAACATTAAGGTGCGTCCGCTCAGCTGGCCTATTGGTATGGGAAAGAGCTTCAAGGGAGTATACAGTCTCTGGAACAAAAGTCTTTTCCTTTTCCAACCCAGTAAGCAGAAGCTGCAGAACGAAGGTGTCAGCATCAGGGACATTAATGACCCGATGCTGGAAAAACACATAGGCGAGAATTTTGCCGCCCAGCTGCGCGAGGATGAAGAGCTGATCAATGGCGTATATCCCGAATTTGACATTGAAGCCTACCGCAGGGGTGAAGTAGCGCCGGTCTTTTTTGGTAGTGCGGTCAATAATTTTGGTGTAAAAGAGCTGCTGGACACCTTTATCAGCATCGCTCCCTTTCCGAAAAGCAGGGCTACGGAAGAAAGGGACATCAGCCCGGAAGAGGAAAAATTCTCCGGCTTTGTGTTCAAGATACACGCCAACATGGACCCCCGCCATCGCAACCGTATCGCCTTTGTGCGGGTGTGCTCCGGCAAATTTGAACGTAACAAAAACTATTACCATACCCGCCTGGATAAGCAGTTCAAGTTTTCCAATGCTACGGCATTCATGGCACAGGACAAGGAGATTATTGAGGAAGCTTTTCCCGGCGACATTGTCGGGCTCTACGATACCGGCAACCTGAAGATCGGGGATACCCTGACCGAGGGTGAAAAAGGTACTTTTAAAGGAATTCCCCGCTTTTCTCCGGAAATCTTTAAGGAGGTAATCAACCAGGATGCCATGAAGACCAAGCAGCTGGACAAAGGCCTGAACCAGCTGATGGATGAAGGTGTTGCCCAGTTATTTACTTACGAAATGGGCTCACGCCGTGTGGTAGGTACAGTGGGTATATTGCAGTTTGATGTAATCCAGTACCGCCTCCTGCACGAGTACGGTGCCAAGTGTGCGTTCCATCCCATCAACCTCTACAAAGCCTGCTGGATCAGTAGTAAAGATCCCAAGAAACTGAAAGAGTTTATCCGCTCCAAGGAACGCTATATTGCCAAAGATAAAGAGGGAAAATATGTATTTATGGCCGAAACCAAAGCATGGATGCAGATGGTGCAGGATAACTTCCCGGAGATAGACTTCCATTTTACCTCAGAATTTTAGGAGCCAGAAATCTTACTTTATGAATTGCAGGATTTGGCTATTTTGTTTGAGAATATCATTGTTTGACAGCTAAATCCTGTTTTTATGCCCGGCTGCTTTAACAATACATCTTATATTAAGTAGTTTAATCATAACTCATATTTCTTAAAATAAACCTGATTAAACTATGAGAACCCATAAGTACAATTTTTTAAGCGCAGGCTTATGCCTATTTTTCGCCTTTTTGCTTACTGCCGGAGCATATGCCCAGGGGCAGCCTCAGCCGATGCAGACCGATTATTCGGATGAAGAACTGGCACTTTTTATAGAAGCCAATAAAGAAGCCGTCAAAGTACAGCAGGCTGCAGAACAGAAAATGATGCAGGCTATCGAAGCGACCGATGGGATCAACGTAGAAAGGTTCAATGAAATCGCAATGGCGCAGCAGAATCCTGATGCCGAGGTGGAGCTTTCTGACGAAGAAAAGATGGCCTTCCAGAATGCCGCACAGGAAGTAATGAAAGTACAGCGTGAGACCCAGGCTGAGATTGCCGAGGCAGTGAAGTCTGAGGGTATGGAGTTTAATGACTACCGTCAGATCATGATGGCCTACCAGCAAAGTCCTGAGTTACAGGAGAAGATCAGGAATATAGTGGAGGACCAGCAGAACTAGTGGTAGGCGTACTGCAAATATAACAGGCTGCTTTCTGATAGGAAGCAGCTTTTTTATGTCCTGTAGAGGGTTTTTCTGCTCGTAGGTTCTCCCTCTCTGTAAGTTTGCTTACAAATTTCAAAACCAAATTATCGCTGCTGTGCGTTTGCTGGCAGGACAAAAAAACGACTATCTGTTATACGGGCTCTGCCCAATTTGCTACCATAAGCTTACCTGAGAAATGCCGGTAATTTGAGGGTGCAGTCTGCTTCCTGGAAGATGTTAAATTTTGTACTTTGCAACCCATGCAAGGACTGGAGATACTCTATGAAGACAACCATCTGCTGGTAATCAACAAAGCGGCAGGCACACTGGTACAGGGAGATAAGACCGGCGACGAGCCGCTGGTGGAAGCAGCTAAACTGTATATTAAGGAAAAATATGACAAGCCAGGGGCGGTTTTCCTGGGTTTAGTCCATCGCCTTGACCGGCCGGTAAGTGGGGTAACGGTGCTGGCCCGCACCTCCAAGGCACTCAGCCGTATGAACCGCCTTTTTCAGACCCGGGATGTAGAGAAGACCTACTGGGCGGTGACGGCTTCTGCGCCGCCTGCTGCTGAGGGGAATCTGGTACACTGGCTGCTGAAAGATAGTAGTCGAAATGTCACCCAGGTATATGAGCGGGAACGAGAAGGCGCCAAACGTGCTGAGCTCGATTACCGCCTGCTGTATCAAAAGGATGGCCAGTTCCTCATAGAAGTAAAACCGCTTACCGGTAGGCCGCACCAGATACGCGTACAGTTGGCAGCGATGGGCTGTCCTATTGCCGGAGATTTGAAATATGGTTTTCCTGCGCCCCATCCTGACCAGAATATTTCGCTGCATGCACGCAGCCTGAGTTTTATGCATCCGGTGCGTAAGGAACCCTTGTCAATCACAGCGCCACTTCCCGAAAAAGTTTACTGGCTGAACTTCAGGAGTTAATACTTTGTAATCTGCAATATGTAATATAAAATCCTCATGAACTGGCTGGAAAAACTACAACAACGCTGGGAAGTTAGCAGTATCGGGCAGGTGGTCGTCATCCTGATCGTATTTGCCTGTACCGGCTTTACGGTGATGTTTCTGAAAGAACCGATCCTGGCACTGATTGCCGCTGAGGAAGAACGCACGATCTGGTTTTCAGTAGGCTATTACCTGCTTATCTTGCCGATATATAATATTGTACTTCTTTTTTATGGAGCGCTCTTCGGGCAGTTTCGCTTTTTCTGGGCTTTTGAAAAGCGGATGCTGCAGGGGATGAAGAAAGTTTTTGTGCGGGAAAAATGATTGTCATAAAAAAAACGGACCCTCTCCAGGGCCCGCTTCCAATCTAAATCAGTAA
>CAZFFW010000120.1:0-17525 GCA_964518125.1 uncultured Porifericola sp. | reverse complement strand
ACTTACCCGCTGTCACTCCCACTCACCCCGAAATCCTTCCCGTTCGCCCGGATAAATATTTTTGACGCTGCCTTTCTTCCCAACTTGGGTGCATGTCAAACGCAAACTATGCATCCCAATGAAAAAGCTCATCCATATTCTGATCATCATCATTTTTAGTACCGCGGCATTTGCCCAGGAGATTACCTCCAGCATTCGCGGGCAAATTGTAGATACCCAGTCTGATTTCCCGCTAACCGGCGTCAATGTCATTCTTGCAGGTTCTGACCCGCTCATCGGCTCAGCTACCGACGCAGAAGGTTATTACAAACTTACCAATGTGCCGGTAGGTCGGCATACCCTCAGAATCAGCTTCATGGGTTATGATGAACAGACGGTTCCCAATGTGATGGTGACCTCTGGTAAGGAGGCTGTCTTAAATATCAAGCTGGAAGAGAAAATACTGATGGGTGAAGAGATCGTGATCACAGCCAGCCCGGAAAAAGCACTGACCAATAATGAAATGACCTCCGTCAGTTCCCGCTCCTTCAACCTGGAAGAAACGGGGCGCTATGCGGGCAGCCGCAACGATCCGGCCCGTATGGCCGCCAATTTTGCCGGGGTGGCTGCCAATAATGACGATCGTAACGACATCGTAATTCGGGGCAACTCTCCCAGCGGCCTGCTGTGGCGGCTGGAGGGCATCAACATTCCGAATCCCAGCCACTACGGCTCGCTCAGTGCTACCGGTGGCCCGGTGAGCATGCTCAACTACAATGTACTGGACAAGTCTGACTTCCTGACAGCCGCCTTTCCTGCCGAATACGGCAATGCCCTGGCAGGGGTATTTGACCTGCAGTTGCGCAGCGGCAACAATGAAAAAAGAGAATACCTGGCGCAGATGGGCTTCAATGGTTTTGAGCTGGGCGCGGAAGGGCCATTCTCCAAAAACTCAAAAGCCTCCTACATCGCCAACTACCGCTACTCTACGCTGGGTGCTTTCCAGGCGATGGGGCTGGATTTTGGCACTGGGGCCGCCACACCGGAGTACCAGGACCTGACTTTTAAAGTGGACGTACCGACCAAAAATGCCGGCCGTTTCACTGTATTCGGCATTGGTGGTATCAGCAGCATTGACCTGCTGGGCAGCGAAGAAGACCTGGAGGCCGAAGCAAGTAACCTGTATGGTAGCGAAAACTTTGACAACCGGGTAAGCTATGGCACCGGCATTGTAGGTATGTCGCATCTTTACTACTTCAATCCAACTACTTACTACAAGCTGTCGCTGGCTGCCTCTCGTCAGGAGGAGCAGTTTCGCAGCGACTCGCTGAGTGTAGAAGATCGTATGCCCATTCCCAGCGAGCGTGCTGATTTTATCAACAATAAGTTCTCGGCGAACCTGATGTTCAACAAGAAATTCAACGCCCGCAATACGGTCTCCGCCGGTACCATACTGGACCTCTACGATTTTGACCTCGTCAACGAACGCATGGTGCCCGGCGACGAAAGGACGCTGCGCAACACCCAGGGACAAAGCCTGCTCACCCAGGTATACGCCCAGTGGCAGCACCGCTTCAATAACCGCCTGACGTTGAACAGCGGCATCAACTACCAGCACTTTGAGGTAAGTGGCGCACAGGCTATCGGCCCCAGGGCAGGTTTGGAGTATGAGTTGGACAAAAAGCAGACACTCGGCATCGGCTACGGACGGCACAGCCAGATGCAGCCGCTGGAGTCTTACTTTATACAGGCAAGACTGGCCGACGGCAGCATGCTGGAAACCAACCAGGACCTGGAATTTACCCATAGCCATCATTACGTACTGTCGTACAACAGCCAGCTCAGCAGCGACCTGCGCCTGAAAGTAGAAACCTACTACCAGAACATCAGCAATGCCCCGGTGCAGAGCACTCCCGGCTCATTTTCTATGCTAAACGCCGGTGCTGACTTTGCGCCGGTAGATGAGACTTTCCTGGTCAATGGCGGAGAGGGCCGTAACTATGGGCTGGAGTTGACGCTGGAGAAATTTTACAGTAAAGGTTATTACTTCCTGCTTACCACCTCACTCTTCAGCTCGGAATACAAGGGGAGCGATGGAATCTGGCGCAGCACCGCTTTTGACGGCGGCTATGTAGCCAACCTGCTGGGCGGCAAAGAATTCAAGATCGGACGTAAGCAGAATACACTGAACATAGACATGAAGCTGACCGCTTCGGGCGGCAACCGCATTACGCCGGTAGATTTTGAGCGTTCCGGCGAGTTGGGCTACCAGGTACTGCGGGAAGAGGAGGCTTTCACCGAGCAGCTGAACGACTACCTGCGGGCCGACCTCAAGATCTCTTACCGGATCAACACGCCTAGGGTAACACACGAATTTGGCGTAGACCTGCAGAATATCACCAACAATGCCAATGAATTTGCCCGTACCTACAATGCCCGTACCAATACCGTACAGACGCAGTACCAGATCGGTTTCTTCCCGATACCCCAGTACAGGCTGTTGTTCTGATATGAATCTCCCTGCTTTGTGCCCGCACAAAGCAAACCAAGCATCTCCTCAGCCAGATATCAATAATCTGGCTGAGGTTGACTCTTAAAATGTTGTGCATAAGGCCAAATGTGCTAAATTTATAGAGGATACTGACAACTGTTTTTCGGGTCGCATACCAATTACAAACAGTCTCCTCCTTACTTCTAAAAATCATGAAAGAAAGAACCCTTCGCCTCGTTGGCATTCCCATCCTCAGCATCTTTTTCATGTTTTTGTACAGTTATGAGGAATTGACCAGCTGGCAGATGGTTGTTCGGGAAGTGATTGTCTCCTTTACTTTCACCTTTGCTCTTTGGGAAGGTAACCGGACGATCATCATGTTCATGCGTAGAAGCTATCCGCACAACGGACAAACTGCCCGGCGACTTACGGTTCAGGTCCTGCTTAGTATCGTTTTCACCTTTGCTTCTACGCTGGTGATCGCCTATACCTTTTTCCAACTGGACATCCCCGTCTGCGAAATGCACGAATGGCCGGTGATGGCGCTGGAAAATATGATTCCTACCGTTTTTGTGATGTCGGTATACGAGGGTGCTTACTTTTTTGAGGAATGGAAGAAGAACTTCCAGCGGTCGGAAGCCCTGGCCAAGGAAAACATCCGCTCCCAGTTAGAAGCCCTTAAGAGTCAGCTCGACCCGCACTTTCTGTTCAACAGCCTCAATACGCTGGCTGCGCTGATTGATCCCAAAAATGAAGACGCGCAAACCTACCTGGAGCAATTGTCAGATGTTTACCGCTATGTACTGCTAAGTAAGCAGAAGGAAACCGTATCCCTGAGGGAAGAACTGGATTTTGTCTACGCCTACCTTTACCTCAACAAAACCCGCTTTAGAGATAACCTGAAGGTGCAGCATGACATTCCGGAAAAAGTGATGGAACAGAGGGTGGCCCCGCTGAGCCTTCAGATTTTAGTGGAGAATGCGCTAAAGCACAATGTGATCTCCCGCGACAAGCCGCTGACGCTCAAAATATCGGTAGACCCTTATGGCTATATTGAAGTAGAAAACAACGTACAGAAAAAGAATATCCTGGAAAAATCTACCAAAACCGGGCTGGAGAATATTGTCAACCGCTACGCCCTGCTCAGCACCAAACAGGTGGAGATCATCAGCACCGCGGAGCTTTTCTCGGTACGCCTGCCGCTGATCGCCTCCTGAAGAAACAGCTTTTTATGAAAATTCTGATCATAGAAGACGAATATCCCGCTGCCGACCGCCTGCAGCAACTGCTCGGTGAGCTGCCTGAACCCACTGAAGTAGTAGCGGCACTGGACAGCGTAGAAGCGTCGGTAAAATGGTTGCAGAGCCAGCCCGCCCCCGACCTGATCCTGTCGGATATCCAGCTTTCTGACGGGCTGAGCTTTGAGATTTTTGAGCAGGTGCTCACCCACAGCCCCATTGTTTTTACAACCTCCTATGATGAATACGCCATACAGGCTTTCCGCGTCCGGAGTATTGACTATCTGCTCAAGCCCATCAAGCTGCAGGAACTGAAACGAGCCATTGACAAGTATCAGCAGTTTCGGCAGGATTTCACTAAAAACGAGCAACTGCAAAAGATGGAGCAACTGCTCGACAGCCTGCACCACAGCGGCAAACAGCACAAAAAGCGCTTCCTGGTGCAAAAGGGCGAACAACTCTTACCCATTAATGATGATGAGATTGCCTACTTCAACACCGAAAACGAACTGGTATTTCTCCATACACATGAAGGGAAGAAATATGTGGTAGACTATACCCTGGAACAATTGGAGCAGATGCTTGACCCTGCCCACTTCTTCCGCATCAACCGGCAGTTTATTCTACAGATGAAAGCCATTGAGCAGATTCACGCCTACTTCAGCAATCGCTATAAGCTGATGGTACGGCCCCAGTCGCAGCAAGAAGTGGTAGTGAGCAAGGGCAAAGCCAAGGCCTTTCGCCTCTGGCTGGAGGGGTAAATTCTGGCTAAAGCAGCGAAAAAACCCAACGAACAAGCGAAGTCAGTCCGAAAAAGGCGAGCCACAGCAGGATCAGGAAAATACTCAGAAAAATGTACTTGCTCCAGGGGTACTTCCTGATGATGTCCTGCCAATAGATCCAGCCAAAAAGCCTGACCACCCAATAGTAAAGACCACTGAGCCGGAAGTTGCGACGACGCATCTCGTCCAGAAAGATAAGGTCAGTCATTTTGCGGGATACCTGCTCCTTGTATTGATGCCGAAACTGGTAGAGCACATCGTGTATGAGCGAGGCATAGTAGGTTTTAGGTTTACGGCTTTCCTCCTCAATCACCCCATCAGGTGTACCGAAGTAAATATCCCAGAAGAAAAATTTGGGTGAACAGCCATCCCAGGCATAGCCAGTATGTTTTGGGTTAGAGCCCAGCAGTATCATCTGCCCGTTTGTATCAATCTTTAACCACTCATTGGCGAAGCTGACGCCCCTGAGCCGGGTATGGTAGACGATATCTCTGGTTTCTACAAAGACATAAGGGCTACTGTCCATTCCGGAAATTTTATCTCAGGCGATCTACTGAGCGCACCAGTTTTTCATCCCGGCGGATGAAGCGGTTAGCCAGCACATTCATGATCAGGCCAATACAGGGTAAGAAAAAACCAATATCATAGTTCCCCCGGGTAGCATCATTGATGATCGTCTCCCCCTCAAAACTGTAATAAACCGATAAGCCTAGTGCAGCAGCCATAAACAGGCTGTTGAGCGCCCCCAATTTGATCTGGGTAAGGCGATTGTCATAGCGGAAAATCTCGTAAAAGGCAGTAATGGTGGCCAGCACAGCAAAAATCGCAATGACCCAGGTGTCCTGCTCAGCACTTACCTGTATCTGCTCACTGCCGGGGGTTTCCAGGGATGTTAGATAATAAGCATCCAGCACTACCTGCTCTCCATCTTTCAGATCGGTTTCCTGCCAGATATCAAACACCAGCATCAGGCCCATACATATGGCCACTCCCAAAAGCAAAAGTGATTGTACTCTCTGTAGCATAACGTAATCTTCTGTATCTAAATCTAACTTTGTTTTTTTACGTAAAATGATAGTTTATGCAAATCCGCACGAAGTTATTAAGATTTGCCATAACTTTATTTGATCACAAAAGTTTAATATTTCGATGGGCTTCGCAAATGAAATATAAACTTGGCAGGCCCCGTTAAAAAGAAAAATAATAAACCATTATTCATATGGCTGATAATAAAGAAAATCAAAATGCTGGCGATAAAAGACAGGCTCAAACCCCTGAATCCTCCTCACAGCAGGAGCAACAGGAGCAGCAAGTCCAGGATCAGCGTCCAAAATATAGTGAGCGAGAAAAAGTAGAAATTTTTGACCATGAATTTCTGCCGCAGATAGATTCCATGTACAACTTTGCGTACCGTCTTACCTACGACGAAGATGACGCCAAAGACCTGGTACAGGAAACCTATCTGAAAGCTTTCCGATTTATTGATTCATTCCAGCGCGGAACCAACGCCAAAGCATGGTTGTTCCGGATTCTGAAAAACAGCTTTATCAACGACTTCCGGAAGAAGAGTAAGCAACCCTCCAAGGTAGATTATCAGGAGGTTGAAACTTATTACAACTCAGAAGGTGTTGATGAAAGTATTACCACTGACCTGCGGGTAGAGTCGGTACAGGATATGATTGGCGACGAGGTATCCAACGCGCTCAACTCACTGGCAGTAGATTTTAGAACGGTGATCATTCTGTGCGACCTGGAAGGGTTTACGTACGAAGAGATGGCCAAGATTCTGGATATTCCCATTGGTACCGTCCGCTCGCGTTTGCACCGGGCCAGGAATCTCCTGAAGGAGAAACTTAAGTCATACGCTGACTCCATGGGTTATTAGTCCTATTTTTTTCTATTGTTTACAACCTGACAATTACAGAAATTTTTAATCTTGCAACTATGGATACCTTATCAAAAGAAAGTCCGCAGTACAAACGCTGCATGGAGCTCTTGCCTTTGGTGATTGACAGAGAGGCTAATGATGACGATATCGAATTTTTTCATCATCACTCTAGAAACTGGCCGGAGATCCTGGATTGCTATGAGAAAGAAACGGCATTCAGATTGGCCATTAAACAGAAGTTAGGTACCTTGCCGGCTCCCGATGAACTGTTGAACAGCATACGGGATAGTATCAAACAAGCCTCATAAATGCAGCAAGGAAAAGCATTCATCTTTTCAGCACCCTCTGGTTCGGGCAAGACTACCATCGTAAGGTATCTGCTGGAGCACAACCCGAACCTGAGTTTTTCAATTTCAGCATGTACCCGACCGCGAAGGCCAAATGAGGCCGATGGTCGGGATTATTATTTTATGACACCTGAGGAATTTCGTTTCCGTATCGGTGAACAGGCTTTTGTAGAGTGGGAGGAGGTTTACAGCGGCAAGTATTACGGCACGCTAAAATCTGAGATAGAGCGCATCTGGGCGCAGGGAAAGCATGTGATTTTTGATGTAGATGTTCAAGGCGGCGTAAACCTGAAAAAGTATTTTGGCGATCATGCCCTGGCCGTATTTGTGAAAGTCCCGACACTGGATAAACTGAAGGACAGACTGATTTCCCGCAATACCGAAAGCCCCGAAAGCCTGCAGCAGCGGCTGGATAAAGCAGAGGAAGAGCTTCAGTTTGAAAAAGATTTTGATGTCACTCTGGTCAATGATGACCTGGAGAAGACCCTGCAACTGGCACAGCATTATTACCAGCAGTTCGTTGAAAAAGGGACACTGCAACTCTCACAATAGTCATTTTTCCTTTTAACTTATAGGTATGATCAAATCGATGACCGGCTATGGCAGGGCACAGCGCGAAACCCCTCTTTTTGAAGTCACTGTAGAAGTCAAAACGCTCAACTCCAAGTACCTGGATGCCGGCATGAAACTTCCTCGCCTCTTTGGCGAGCGTGAAATTGAAGTACGTCAGATGCTTTCAGAAAAACTGCAGCGGGGAAAAGTATCTCTCAGTATTGATTTCAGAGAAAAAGGCAAACTAGGCAGTGAGCCTTCTGTCAACCAGGAGTTGCTAAAGGCCTATTACCGAATATATCAACAACTCGCCGACGAACTGCAGGCCCCCAAGCAGGACCTCTTCCGACTGGCAGCGCAGTCTCCCGACGTACTGCAGCCCGTAGTACAGGAGAGCGCCGACAATGAGGTGTGGAACGAGGTTCGGTCTGTGCTGGAAGAGGCCCTGGAAAATTGTGAGCAGTTCAGGATACAGGAAGGACAGGCACTGAAAAAAGATTTTGAGGGCTGTTCTGAAAGTATACGTACAGCCTTGCAGGAGATCAAAAAGCAGGTGCCTGCCCGTGATCAGCGCATGCGGGAGAAACTACGGGCGCAGGTAGATGAAAATTTCTCCAAGGAGGTAGATGAAAACCGTTTTGAGCAGGAACTGATCTATTACCTGGAAAAGCTTGACATCAATGAGGAAGTCGTCAGGCTGACCAACCACCTGGAGTACTTCCGCGAGGTGCTGGGCCAGCAGGATGTACATGGCAAAAAGCTTGGATTCATTTCTCAGGAAATAGGCCGTGAGATCAATACCATTGGCTCCAAAGCCAATGACTCCACCATTCAGCGCTTTGTGGTGGGCATGAAAGAAGACCTGGAGAAAATCAAAGAGCAGGTACTCAATGTGATATAGGCTTCAGGTACGGGCTTCGGCATAGATCATTCTACCCCATTCCTCCACATCCACAAAATCCAGTTCGTCAGTAACTTTCCTGAAAAGCTGCTGTACCTCTGACAGTAGTTCCTTTATTGCCGCGTAATCCTCAATCCTGACAATAGATTCATAATTTCGCATCAGGCTGGAGCAGGTAAAATCAGCCGATCCCATATAGGCAGTCTGCTGGTCTATGATAAACAGCTTGGCATGAATAAAGTGCTTGCTGGAGTTTCTTATTGTACGATTGGCAGGGTCAATAAAAACCCTGATCGGAAAAATCGTGCTGTACCGGTAGCGGTACAAGGAAATACTGCCCAGTTCCATGACTACCGCATACAGTAATATTAGCGTAATGACGACCAGAGCCAGCATTACCATCTGGGCATAGGGATAATAATACAGGTAGGTAAAGATTCCTCCAGCTACAAAAGCCATCAGCGCTGCCAGCAGAAAGGACCGCAGGCCCTGCAGCCGCTCCTTTTTCTGTATCGCGACAGGGTCTTTCTTTTTGGTCTGCCTGATAAGTTCAGCCCGGAAATCATATCCCTGCACATTACCGATATTGCCGCCGCTGATGGTCGTGATCAGTTGTACATGTACGCCTTTAGCATGCAGGCCTATCAGCATCTGCAGTTGTTCGGCAGTCAGATAAGGAGACACCACGATGACTTCCTGCTTTGCCCGGCTGATACCTTCCAGCAGTTCCTGCCCGGCTCCGGTACCGATGTGAATAAAAGCTTCTTTGACTGCTGCCTGCATCCGCTATTTTTTTGGTGGATTGTGGAGCAATAACGAAATAATTCGCTTTTCATGATATTCATCGCTCTATTTGTCACTTTTTTGTGTTAGAGTCCTAACTTGCAGTCATTTTTGAGAAATATCGCGCACGTATGTTAAAGAAAAGCTGGATATGCCTGGTCCTCATGTTGAATCTTCTGGGCGCCTGCCGGCAGGAGGAGCAAACGGCCAGAAGGCCGGATGATCTGGTGCCTCCCGAGAAGATGATCTCTTTTCTGGTAGATCTGCACCTGGCAGAGGCCAAAATGAGTTACGGAGGCATTCGGAGCAGTGATTCCCTGGAGCTTATTTTCCGACACTATGAGCGTTTTCTTTTTGACAAGTACGGAATAGAAGATTCCACCTACTACCGAAGTTATGAGTATTATCTCTCGAACATGGATCAGCTACACCAGATTTACGGTGCAGTAGTAGACAGCCTGAGTGTGCTGAACAGTATCGAAAAAAATAAAGACTTCGGAATATCCAATTAGTAATCAGTTGAGTGCTAATCTATTAGCAGGGCAGTTGAGCAGGTAAAAGTAGTGTTTTGTCAAATTTTCCATAAGCGGCTTCCATAAACTTTATTTCACCTTCCGGACAGAAGCCGTATGTCGCTTTATTTTACTTTGACATCTTTAGCACGAAAGCTGCTACATAAAAAAAATCGTTCTAATTTTGCTCAAAAGACATATAATTTTTATACCTAAGAGAGTACTCCGGACGTTTGGTGGAGAATTCAGAAATATCTTACTTAATAATAGCCTGCAGGAAATAAAGCTTTAAAAAAGCTTCTACTTAATACAAATTTGCATAATTTCAAATGCGTTTTAATAGTATAACTCAAACCACATATTCAACTAAGACATGGGATTGTTCGACTTTTTCTCCAGTGATATAGCGATTGACCTGGGCACAGCTAATACACTGATCATTAATAAGGAGAAGATAGTAGTAGACGAGCCTTCCATCATTGCCATTGACAGAACTACCAACAAGGTATTGGCTATCGGAAGGCAGGCAATGCAGATGCATGAAAAAACCCATGAGAATATCAAGACGATTCGTCCGCTAAAAGACGGAGTAATAGCCGACTTCCACGCCGCCGAACACATGATACGGGGTATGATTAAGATGATTGACATGGGCAATCGTTACATTCCCTCTTCTCATCGTATGATTATTTGCATCCCTTCAGGCATCACCGAAGTAGAAAAGCGGGCGGTGCGGGACTCCGCTGAGCACGCCGGGGCCAAAGAAGTGTACATGATTCATGAGCCTATCGCTGCCGCTATTGGAATTGGTATTGATATTGACCAGCCCGTAGGGTCAATGGTGGTAGATATCGGAGGTGGTACTACCGAAATTGCGGTAATTGCCCTGTCCGGTATTGTCTGTGATCAGTCAATCCGCACGGCCGGAGATACCTTCAACAAAGATATCCTGGACTACATGCGCCGGCAGCACAACCTGCTGATCGGTGAGCGTTCTGCTGAGAAAGTAAAAGTTGAGGTAGGATCAGCCCTTACGGAACTCGACGACGAGCCAGATGATTATGAAATCAGAGGGCGCGACCTGATGACCGGTATTCCCAAAGTGATAAAGGTTTCTTATTCTGAAATTGCATTTGCCCTGGATAAATCCATTTCCAAAATAGAAGAAGCCGTACTGAAAGCCCTGGAGATTTCACCTCCCGAACTTTCTGCTGATATCTACGACAATGGAATACATCTGACCGGTGGAGGAGCGCTGCTGCGTGGGCTGGACAAGCGCCTTGCCCTGAAGACCAAACTGCCGGTACATGTGGCTGATGATCCGCTTCGCGCTGTAGTAAGAGGTACTGGAGTAGCCCTCAAGAAATTTGATCAATTTAAGTCAGTATTGATGACCTAAAGAACTAGATGCATAGCTTACTTACATTTCTGTATAACTACAGGTCTTCTTTCTTATTTATTCTCTTAGAGTCTTTAAGCATCTTCTTTATTGTTAACAACAATTCCTATCATCAGGCGGCTGTCCTGAATTCTTCTAACCGGGTGGTTGCGTCTATCATGAACACGACCAATTCGGTTTCAGAGTATTTCTCTCTCAAAGAAGTCAATCAGCGACTGGCGGCTGAAAATGCCCGGCTCCATGAACTGATGATACAGGGAGAATCCGCTAACCCGGACAGCCCGCTGATGAAAGACTCTCTTGCCCTGGAGGCCCTGGCCGAAGATTCTATTTTTGTGCTTCCGCAGATCAGGAGCAGCAGCGACAGCCTCAGGATGAGGCAGTTTGCCTTTATTCCGGCCAAAGTGGTAGATAATACCGTGCACCGGGCCAAGAACTATGTCACCATTAATAAGGGCAGACTTGATGGTATCGAGCCTGATATGGGCGTGATCAGTCCGGATGGTGTGGTGGGCAAAGTAAAAGATGTGTCTGACCATTTTTCAGTCATTACCTCTGTACTGCATACCGATATGTATGTGTCAGCCCTGGTCAAAAGGTCCAATACGCTGGGCTCTATCGTCTGGGAAGGCATCGAACCCCGTACCGCGGGGCTGGAGAATATCCCCATACATATTAATATCATCAATGGTGATACCATCGTTACTTCAGGCTACAGCGGCATTTACCCGCCCAATACCATGGTAGGTACGGTGGCTGAAGTGAGGCCGGAAGAAGACGCGGCTTTTTACGACATTGACATCAATCTATCCAACGACTTCTACCGGCTGTCTTACGTGTATGTGGTGAAGAATTTACTTCGCCAGGAACAGGATTCGCTGGAACTAATCATAAGAGCTGATGAATAGCCGCTATATCATACAGCAGGCCATCAACTTCCTGGTGTACATCTTACTGCAGATCTTTATTGTCAGAAACCTCGTGGTATTTGATGTTGGTTTCAGCTTTGTGTACGTAGCCTTTCTGCTGTTATTGCCTATAGAGGCAGCAACCATTACCTGTATGCTGCTGGGTTTTTCTACCGGGCTGATTGTTGATATATTTTATAACACCTTTGGAATTCATGCGGCCGCCTGCGTGTTTATTATGTATATCAGGCGTTACTGGATCGACGCACTTACCCCAAGAGGTGGTTATGACATCGGCACCACACCCAGCCCGCGCGCTATGGGCCTCAGCTGGTTTATTACTTATGCTGTACCGCTGATTCTGGTACATCATGCTGTTATCTTTTTCGTAGAGGTAGGGGGTTTTGATTTGTTTTACTACACTTTGATCAAAGTGCTCGCCAGTACTGCATTTACATTTGTCCTGGTTACAGTAATTCAATATATCATTCATTCGCCCAGAAAAACTGTTCTATGAAGAATAGTAATAGAAAATACATTATTCGTGGTACTATCGTACTCATTGCGGTAGTGTTTATCATCAAGCTGTTTTCTATACAGGTACTTAGTACCGACTATCGGGATAAGGCCGAAAGTAATATTGTGGAAAGGGAAATCCGTTACCCTTTTCGTGGGTTGGTCTATGACCGTAACGGTAAGCTGGTGGTCTTCAATGCCCCTGTCTATGACCTGGAAGTCATTCCCAAAGAGGTCGACCTCCGGGATACACTGGCTTTCTGCCAGCTCTTTGGCATCACCAAAGATGCATTTGTTGAAAAAATGGATAAGGCTAAAAAGTACTCCTACGTAAAGCCCTCTGTTTTTATCAAGCAGATATCTAACCGCACTTTTGCTACCGTACAGGACTATCTGATCAACTACCCGGGCTTCAGGATACAGGCCCGTACCAACCGTGCCTATACACACCGCACCCTGGCTAATGCCCTGGGATATATCGGTGAAATCAGCAAGTATCAACTTGAACAGGATTCTACCCGCTACTACCGGCAGGGAGACTACATTGGTATCAGCGGCATAGAGTCTATGTATGAGAAGCAGTTGCGCGGTAAAAGGGGTGTTAAATATAAAATGGTCAATGTAAGGGGAATTGAGAAAGGCCCTTTTAAGGATGGTACAATGGACACCCTTTCCATACCGGGAGAAAACCTGCAAAGTACTATTGATATTGATCTGCAGGAATATGCAGAAACCCTGATGATGGGCAAGCGCGGAAGTGTGGTGGCCATTGAGCCCAAAACCGGCGAGGTGCTCACTTTTGTTACTGCCCCCTCGTATGATCCCGGTATGCTTTCCGGCAGGGAGTACAGCAAAAACTTTTCAATACTGCTGGCGGATACCGCCAAGCCTCTGTATAACCGTCCGCTGATGGGTGCTTTTCCTCCCGGGTCTATTTTCAAGACTGTTCAGGCGCTTATCGGTCTGCAGGAAGGGGTACTCACGCCCCAAACACGCTTTTACTGCGACAGGAGTATCATTGCCTGCCACGGCCCCCATTCTCATGAAGATCTGAAGGGTGCCATTGAGGTCTCCTGTAACCCTTATTTCTGGAATACTTACAAGCGTATCCTGAACCAGGGAGTATCAGAAAACACCTTTGTGGATACGGAAATAGGCCTTGAAAAGTGGCGCAGGCATGTGATGAGTTTTGGTATGGGGCAGCCGCTGGGTATTGACCTGCCCAACGAAAGAGGCGGCTATGTACCTGCCCCTGATCTCTACGACAAGATTTATGGTGATGACCGCTGGAAGTTCTCCACAATATATTCTAACGCTATCGGGCAGGGGGAGCTACAGATCGTACCCCTGCAAATGGCTAACCTCTCGGCGATCATTGCCAATCGTGGCTACTACATCACGCCTCACCTGATCAAAGCCATTGGCGAGGACGGGCAGCCGCTGGAAAAGTATCGCGAGAAGCGGTATACTACAGTAGACCCTCAGCATTTTGATGTGGTGGTAGAAGCCATGCACGATGTGGTAGAATATGGTACAGGCTCATACCGGGCCAAACTGAAGGGCATAGATGTCTGTGGTAAAACGGGTACTGTACAAAACAGTCAGGGAGAAGACCATTCGGTGTTTATCGCGTTTGCGCCCAAAGATGATCCTCAGATTGCCATAGCAGTTTATGTGGAGAATGCCGGACAGGGGGCCCGGGCCGCAGCAGGTATATCAGGCCTCATGATTGAAAAGTATATCAATGGCTGCACAGACAGACCATCCATGGAAGATTATATTTTGAAAGGAGACTTTATCTACTAGAGTGAGAGATAACAACAATTTAGTAAACCGGATAGATTGGGGAGTAGTACTACTCTACTTCCTGCTGGTAGGACTGGGCTGGCTCAATATTTTTGCAGTAGTCTACGATTCCCAGAATCCTGACATGAGCATTTTCGACCTTAGTATCAATTCAGGTAAGCAGCTGGTGTGGATAGGAACGTCTACTGTCCTTTTCTTTATCATCATGCTGATGGATTTTCGTTTTTACGACTCTTTCGCCTATTTTATTTACGGAGGGGTGATCCTCATACTGCTCTTTGTACTACTGTTTGGTACAGAGGTAGCCGGTTCCAGGTCCTGGTTTGCTATCGGTAGTTTCCGCCTGCAGCCGTCGGAGTTTTCAAAGTTTGCCACCGCGCTGGCAGTAGCTAAGTACCTTAGCTCCAATAATAAAGTATTTGACAGCCTCCGCTCCCAGGCCATTTTGTTCGCCATCATCGGCCTGCCCGCTATCCTGATTATTTTGCAGGGCGATACCGGGACAGCCATGGTCTTCAGTGCTTTTGTGGTGGCCTTTTATCGTGAGGGATTTTCGCCGGTGGTGTTAGGTATCGGGATCGCTGCCGCGGTGCTGTTCATCCTGACACTCTTTGTCCCCCAGCTATACCTGATGATCGCCGTCATTGTCACTGCTTTTCTGCTGATTGGTATCAACTCCCGTAAAACGAAGCGGATCATGGTGATCGCAGTTTCGGCAGTAGCCATTATGGGGGTAATCTTTAGCGTAGACTTTGTAATCAACGATGTATTCAAGCCGCACCAGCAAAACCGTATCAAGGCACTGATCAACCCCGAGGCTGACCCGCTGGGCTATGGCTGGAACGTAACCCAGTCCAAGATTGCCATTGGGTCCGGTGGCCTGTGGGGTAAGGGTTTTCTGGAAGGTACGCAGACAAAATTTGACTTTGTACCGGAACAGAGCACCGACTTTATCTTCTGTACCATCGGCGAAGAGCATGGCTGGTTTGGCAGCCTCCTGCTGATCGTGCTGTTCGTCCTCCTGCTGATAAGGGTTACAGCCATAGCCGAACGGCAGAAGTCTACCTTTGCCAGGGTCTATGGGTATAGCGTTGTGGGCATATTATTCTTCCACTTCGCGGTAAACATCGGCATGACAATCGGCCTGTTTCCGGTGGTAGGTATTCCATTACCATTCTTCAGCTACGGCGGTTCTTCGCTCTGGGCATTTACCATCCTGCTCTTTATACTTGTAAAGCTGGATGCTCACCGAATGCAGATACTGACCCGCTAGTTTTAATAGAGTAAGTCCCGGGCTTAGGCCTTGCTTGGTTTACCCGGGATATCGTATTAAAACCTTTTAGCAATCAGTTCCATAAACTCAACCACTTCCTCGGAGTCCATTTTCCAGCGGTAGCTCTGGGCAAACTCTCTTCTGATAAGGCCGATAGCTTCCGCATAGGAATTCTGTTCGTCCAGTTGTTCTACTGCCCGGTTGAAAGCCTGAGCGTCATTACTGAACAGTTCTTTAATAAACATAAATTTCTGGTTGACACTGATGTGCCGGGAAAGCTTCTCTATCTTCCGCTGCTGATGCTGATCCGCAAGGGTGGAGCGTTCTGCTTTGTTCAGGTAGTCATTCAACGTACGGAGACCTTCTTCTTTCTTGAGTTCCTGCAAGGGAGAAGGGGCTTCAGGAGATGGCGCAACCTCCCTGTTTTCTACAGACGGGCTAGTTTCAGCAGTAGTAGTAGGCGTACTTTTTACATACAGCTTATCTGAATCCAGTGGGTACACTTCCTGAAACTGGCGCAGATAAGGCTCAGTATCTTCCGGCGGTTCCTGCAACTGGCTCAGCACCCGCCTGAAAATCTCCGTCATCCTATCTTTACTAAACGTGGAGCTTCCCTCCTGCCGGCACGCTTCGGTCAGGCTTTGCAGCAGATGGCGGTTGATCCGGACGTACTTCGTAGTATCTTCCAATTCGCTGACAGACCAGGAGGCTTTCTCCGGGTTATTCAGCAAAGACTGGTAATAATCAATGGGGGCCAGCAGCAGATAAAGGGTGTCCGTAGCTGCTTTTTCCAGTAGCGGACGCAGGTTTGCTTCGTCAATGGATATATGCTGGGAAACCACATCCATAAAATCAGCAAGTGCAGACCTCACTTCTGTAGCATCATAATTGAAATAAGGGCTTTTCAGACGTTCTACTTCACCTTTCCAACGCATAAAAATTTCTTTGACAACAAACAGGTTTACCTGCTTCAGGGGGGTAAGTGACAGTACATCCTGTCCATTAAGCCGCTCCTTATGTACATAGGACTGGCGCAGGATGTGCTCGCTGAAGGAGCGACTGTATTCTGCTATTGCTTCCTGAATTAACTTGCTCTCCATAGGGATATTTGTTTCTTTTGTACAGACTAGGCTTTGTTCAAAACAACTGTTAAAGTAAAACATATTATCAAAGCCTAGCAAGGTAAAGCTTTCTCTTCATCTTTAATTCCTCAGGATACATGTTTATAGAACCACAAGTGGGCGGACTACCTTATGACGATATGCAGGCGGGCTGGATAGAGGTGATCTGTGGCTGTATGTTTTCCGGCAAGACGGAAGAGCTTATACGCAGGCTGAACCGGGCGATTATAGCCCGGCAGCATGTGGAAATCTTCAAGCCATCGGTGGACGTCCGCTACCATACCGAGGAAGTAGTCTCTCATAACCAGAACCGTATTGCCTCCACCGCGGTAGAAAAAGCTGAGGAAATCCTTAACCTGGCGGGCGAATGTAAAGTGGTCGGTATAGACGAGGCCCAGTTTTTTGATGATACCATTGTAGATGTATGTAACCAACTGGCCAACAATGGTAAACGTGTGATCGTTGCCGGACTTGACATGGATTACGAAGGAAAGCCGTTCGGCCCGATGCCTTTTCTAATGGCAGTAGCCGAATACGTGACCAAAGTACACGCGATCTGCACCATCTCCGGAGCACCAGCCTCTTTCTCGTTTCGGCTCACGCCGGAAAAAGAAAAAATGATGCTGGGTACCAAAGAACAGTACGAAGCCCGTAGCCGTTTTTACTTTAACCAGGGGATGGCTGAAAAGAAAGCCCTGGAGGCGCAAAAGCCTTCTGATCAGCAGCAGAAGTCATGAAACGAAAGGCATTCCGTGCATTCATCCTCTCCCTATTCCAACTGTGTATTCTGCTGATAAACTCCCAGGTGCTCCTCGCTCAAGCCGAGATTGGTATCGGAAACTGGCGTACTCATTTCTCTTACCAGGATGCTCGCATACTGAGCCTTACCAATCAAGAGGTGTATGTGGCGACACAAAATGGCCTCTTTACCTATGATCTGCAGGATAATAACCTCAGTGTATTGTCAAAAACAGATGGGCTCAGCGATGTGGGAATCAGCGCAATGGCCTATCAGGAAGAACTGGATGT
>CAZFFW010000119.1:8540-17647 GCA_964518125.1 uncultured Porifericola sp. | reverse complement strand
ATCAGTCAGGCAAGCAGATCATCATGACCAGTGATTGCCCTCCCCGAGACCTCCTGGGCCTCACCGAACGACTGATTTCCCGCTTTAAATGGGGACTTACCGCCGATCTTCAAACACCTGATTTTGAGACAAGAATCGCCATTATTCAGCGAAAAATGCAGAACGATGGTATGTATGTACCTGATGATGTAGTTGAATATATTGCCTATAATGTAGATACCAATGTTCGGGAACTTGAAGGGATCCTGGTGTCGCTGATAGCCCATGCTTCCCTTAACCAGACCAGTATTGGCCTGGAACTCACTAAAAAAATCCTTAAAAATATTGTTCAGAATTCAGAACCTGAACTAAATGTTGACCAGATTCAAAAGACAGCAGCCAAGCAGTTCAACATTACTTTAGAAGACCTTAAGTCAAAAACCAGAAAGAAAGAAGTGGTTGTGGCTCGTCAGGTTGCGATGTTTTTATCAAAAGAGTATACCAGAAATTCTCTGAAAGTTATCGGATACCACTTTGGTGGTCGTGATCATGCTACAGTCATCCATGCTGTAAAGTGTGTGCAGGAAATGATTCGGCAAAACCCTCAAATAGCAGATGATATCAGAGCGATAAAGCAAAGACTTAAAATTAAAAGGTGATGTAGTGCTATGAGAGGCCTACTCACCACCCTCCTTTTGATGCTGACTTTGACTGTTGGAAGTCTGTTGGCTCAAGCGCTCAACACACAAAATGAACTTATCCTCAGCGCACCACTGGATAAGGAAAGCCTGGCTCGCCTGCTTAGTGTTAAGAATACTACCAACAAAGCTGTCAGCATTGAAAAACTGGTCTTAACCGGAGATATGGCTGCTGCTTTTCATCTCAGCACGGCAATTACGTTTCCCTTGAGTATTCCGGCAAACGACTCTGTAGAACTGGCTTTTACTTTTAAACCCCTTGAAAAAGCGGGGATGCACAAGGCCATACTGGAGGTATATTCACCAGCCTTTGAAAGTGGCAAAAATGACGTCAACCTGTACGGGCTGGCATCTGCCGGCCTTACCCCCGAGCAGGAGCCTCCATTGCAAATGATATTGCAAGCTTTGGGATACAAGATCAATGTAGGTACTCAGCAAAATGAAATTGGAATGTTGGCAGAACCCATGGGTGAGGAAATAATGGTATCACATTTCCGGTCGGCGTCTCAGAAAGCTGTCATCATCAAACCACTTGCCAGATACTCGGCCCGGGAAGACGTCCCTTTTGGCATATTCTATGAAGATAATGGCCAAATAAAATACCTAAAGACGGCTACTCTCTCGGACTATTACCTACAGCATCATACGTTATTTCCCAGGTTAAGCTCTGGCAAGACCTACACTCCATCCGTTGAACAAGCTTTTGGCATTTTTGCTTCAAACGCAAAAAAAGCTGTTTATACTGATGAAACGCTCAACCCTGAGATGGAACACGCCTGTCGTATTTACCCGCTCAGGGACAGAGCAGGCAATAAACTTGAAAATGCTTTTATACTGTGTTTTGAAGAAGGTGATAATAGTGATTTTCAGGATTACGTCTTCCTGATTGAAAATGTGATTCCTTTGCCTTAAGCTTTTTTCAATTCCATAATGGTTACTTCGGGAAGGATACCAATTCGCCCGGGAAAGACCAGAAATCCAAATCCACGGTTGACGTAAAGATACTGGTCCTGCTCCTGGTATAATCCAGCCCATTGTTTATATCGGTACTGAACCGGACTCCATTTAAAATCGCCAATCTCAATACCAAACTGCATGCCGTGGGTATGGCCGGCAAACATGATGTCTATATCCGGAAACTGCTGGCGAACCTGGGCATCCCAGTGGCTGGGATCGTGAGAAAGTAATAACTTGACCGCTGCCTCATCTGTACCCTGATGTGCCTGATCAAGCCGCCCGTGTTTGGGGAAGCCACCTGTGCCCCAGTTTTCAATACCAAGGATAGCCAGTTTGTCCCCACCCTGCTCCAGTATCCGGTGCTCGTTCATCAGGATATCCCAGCCCATCTGGCGGTGAGTCTGGATGAGGTTCTGTAGATTATTTCTTTTGGCATCGGCAGTACTCCAGTTAGTATAGTCACCATAGTCATGGTTACCCAGGGTAGAATATACGCCCAGGGGAGCTTTGACTTTACTGAAAATAGGCTGGTATTCTTTCATCTCATCGGCCCGATCGTTGACCAGATCGCCGGTAAAAAGGACCAGGTCAGGCTTCTCAGACAGCAGGAGATCTACTCCACCCTGAACTGCGGTTTTGTTAAAAAAACTACCGGAGTGAATATCCGATAACTGCGCGATACGGATTCCATCAAAACTGGCAGGTAGATTTTTGAGGTAAACGGTTTTTCTTCTTACCCGGTAATCGTAGGCTCCAGAAAGTATACCGTAACTCATGGTAAGCGCCGGTATTGCTGTGGCTACCAGGGAGCTTTTTACGAGAAATTCTGATCTGGAAATGCCTCCTTTGGCAGGCTGCCCTGTCGCAGTAGCAGGTGGCGAACTGAATTGCGACCAGACCCAACGTACAGCCCGCCCCAGGTCGTCAATCATCAGGAATAGTACGCCAAAAATTTTAGAAAAGAAGTTGATAAATATAAACGAGAAAATAATAGTGCGCATTTCCCGCCCGATTTCATCTTTACCACCCAGGTTGTAATACAGCAGGCCGGCAATACAAATGAAGGTAATGGTCCAGTATAGGGTATATATTACTTTTTTCCAGCTTCCCGCAATTTCATCAATCATTACTTTCACTGCCTGAAAAACATACCAGTCCATCATCAAAAAAAGCAAAGCGACGACGCTTATAAATACCATTCTGTTCATTCCTGAAATTTTGTTTTAAAAAGAAACCCATCTATTGTAAGGATGGGTTTCAGTGCTTTTTATTGTTGGGTAAGTGCGAATTTCTGCTCTTTTTCCTTCTGCTGCTGGTCTTTATTTCGGTTTAAATTTGCCTCTTGCCTCTTGTCAAAGGCTCTCAGCTTAATTTTGTCCACAATCAGATACATCACCGGCACGATCACCAGGGTGAGGAAAGTGGCGAAAACCAGTCCGAAGATAACTGTCCAGGCCATAGGGCCCCAGAAGTCAGCGTTAAATCCACCGTAATATATCTGAGGGTCAAAATCTGACAAAAGTGTGAAGAAGTTAATATTTAAACCTACCGCCAGCGGGATAAGCCCCAGAACGGTGGTAATAGCAGTCAGCAGTACCGGACGAAGACGCACTCTTCCGCCATCTATGATGCTGTTTAAGATCTCATTATAAGGTAGTACCTCATCTTCTTTAACCCCCAGTTCGGCCCTTCTGCGTTCCCTGATCAGGTTGGTATAGTCTATCAATACAATTGCGTTATTCACTACCACACCCGCCAGTGAAATGATACCAATTCCTGTCATGATGATAACGAAACTCATATCAAAAATCACCAAACCAAGAAATACGCCGATGGTGCTCAGCAGCACCGAGGCCATGATAATAAAAGGAGTAGTCACTGAATTGAACTGCGCCACAATGATCAGGAAGATTGTCATAACGGCAATCAACAATGCTCTGAACAGAAACTGTCCGGATTCTTCCTGTTCCTGCTGTTCCCCGGTGAAGCTTACCTCATAACCGTTGGGTATCTGCATTTCCTCAATGACATCCTTGATCTGACGATTGATCTCGGTTGCATTATACCCATCCAGTACATTGGAAAAGAGCGTAATCACACGGTCGCTGTCTTTGCGTTTGACCGAACCGTAGGTAGAAGAGTAACGTACGTCAGCCACTGATGAAATTGGTATCTGCTTCTGGTTTCCAAATTTATCACGGAAGGTGATTTTCTGGTTGAGCAGTGCATTTACATCATAACGATAAGTATCGTTAAGCCGCAGGTTGATCGGATAGTCATCCTCACCATCTTTGAACTTGGATATCTCATTTCCAAAAAGCGCAGTACGCAATTCGGTGGCGATGGTGCTGGTAGACAAACCGAAACGACGCGCTTTTTCCCGGTCAATGTCTACTACCAGTTCAGGCTTGCCGGTTTCCAGGTCAGCTTTCAACTCTTCTATACCCTTGATGTCGGCATTGTCAATGTTAGCTCTGATATCATCCACCAGGGCAATAAGTTTTTCGTAATTCTCTCCCCTGATTTCAATATTAATAGGTTTACCTACCGGAGGACCGACCGGGTTTTTATCTACAGATACCTGTGCTCCAGGATATTCTCCAATAGCATCACGGATTTCTTCCAACAACCGGGTGGTAGAAACGCCCTGTCTTAGCTGGTAATCAATAAATGAAATCGTAATCTTAGACTTATGAGGCGTATTTCCCGGGCTTGGCCCCTGACTAGGATCAGTAGCGCCTTCACCCACCTGAGAAATGACTGACTCCACCATGTAGTTGTAGGGTTCCAGGGTAGCAAAGACCTTATCCTCAATATCAACCGTGAGGTCATTAGTTGTTTCGATATCAGTGCCAATTGGCCGTTCAACAAAAATATTGATATAGTCGGGATCACTGCTGGGAAAAAACTCTACTTCAGGAGACTTCCAGGCAACAAGCATGATAGAGAAAATAAGTAAGCCAAATGTTCCGAAAAAGAGGATATATGGCATCACTCCTTTGAGGGCAAACCTGACAGTTTTGGTATACATGCTCTCCAGGCGGGTCAGAAATACATTTTGAAACCAGTCTATAGAAGGTGATAGCAGGTACAGGTTGAAAGGAATTAGCAAGGCCCCAATCATCAGCAGGTTAGCCACCACTAAATTTCCTGTTAGGTAAAAGAAAATCGCCACTGCAGCAATACCACCAGCAAAAAGCAGTAACCTTATTCGTTTCTTACGGCTGGGTTTACTTTTCAGCTTCATAAACATGGCAGTAAGCACCGGGTTGATTACCAGCGCCACAAAGAGCGAAGATGAAAGTACAATGATCAGTGTAATCGGCAGGAAGCGCATAAATTCGCCGATCAACCCACTCCAGAAAGCCAGCGGAAGGAAAGCTGCCAATGTAGTAGCTGTAGAAGTAATGATAGGAAGCGCCACCTCACCTACCCCTTCTTTAGCTGCTTTTACAGGGGAATAGCCCTCTTCCATCAGGCGATAAATATTCTCTACTACCACGATACCATTATCTACCAGCATACCCAGCGCGAGAATAAGCGAGAATAACACCATCAGGTTGATGGAAATACCGAAGAAGTTGAGCAGCATAAAAGACATGAACATGGACATCGGGATGGCAATGCCTACGAATAAGGCATTTCTCAGATTCATGAAGAAGGCCAGTACCAGAACCACCAGGATCACGCCCGAGATAATACTATTTTCAAGGTTGCTCAGCTGCAGCCTGGTGTATTTTGACTGATCATTGGTGATAACGATTTCCAGGTCTTCAGGGAAACGAACATCCTCTGCCTCTGCAATGATCTCCTTGATCTTGTCGGAAGCGTCAATCACATTGGCACCATTCCTTTTTACGACATCCAGCGTCACTACCGGATTCTTATTACTACGGGCATAGCTGCTTCTTTCTTCGTAGGTATCCCTTACGGAAGCTACATCTTTGACGTATACTACATCTCCATCCTCACTTTTAATTACTACATCTTCAATCTGAGAGACGTTATCAAACTCACCCATTACCCTGAGGGAACGACGGTAGTCACCGGCCTTTAGGTTACCACCGGAGATAGTAACATTTTCTGCGGTAATGGCATTCTGCACATCGGAGAAAGCCACCCTCATGGCTTCCATTTTATAGGGATCTGCCTCTATAAGGATTTCCCTTTCTAGCGCGCCTCTTATTTCAGCCTCCTGAATCTCTGAAAGTGCTTCTATCTCGTCCTGTAGGTATTCAGCATATTGCTTCAGCTCATTCAGCCCATAGTCGCCAGAAATATTGATGAACATGATAGGCAGGTCAGAAAGGTTGACCTCAAATACATTTGGATCCTGGTCAAGGTCAGTGGGCAACTCACTTTTGGCCTGGTCTACCGCATCTTTGACATCCTGTAATGCCCGGGAAATATCCACATCCGGGGAAAATTCAACAATAACGGTTGAATAATCCTGTATGGAGGTAGAAGATACATTGTCCAGCCCATTGATACCTTTGATTTCCTTTTCTATGGGTCTGGTTACCAGGTTTTCAATATCTACCGGGGAATTACCGGGGTAGGGTGTGCCCACATAAATCGTGGGAACCACAACTTCCGGAAAATTTTCTTTCGGCATACTGATGTAGGAAATAATTCCCATCACAGCAATGATGAAAGTCAGTATGATGATACTGGTCCGGTTGTTAATCGCCAGGGAGCTTAAACCGAACTCTCTTGTTATATTCTGATTATCTTTACTCATATCTGCTGAAGCAATTTATTAGTTTGCAGAAACAGTGTTGGCAGCTACACTGCTTTCAGTTTCATTCTCACTGACACGAAGGTTTACCCCTTCGGCTACATCCCGGAAACCTTCATCAACGACCTTTTCGTTTCCGCTCAGGCCAGACTCCACCATGGTCATATTATTGTAGGTTTTACCCCGCTGAATGTGTTTCTTTTCGGCAATCAAGCCTTCACCATCGGGATTGTTGACCGCTACGTAAATGAAGTCTCCTTTCTTGTCATTGAGGATAAGATTGGTAGGTACGATTAAAGCATCATCCTGCTCAAAATCTTTCAGTTTGACTACTGCCATCAGGTTAGGGCGTAAGAAATCTTCATTTCCGGGCAGTTTTACTTCCACTGTGTAGGTTCGGTTATTTTCATTGATCACCTTTCCTACCGCACTGATTACCGTATTAATTGTCTTGTTGAGTGAAGGAAACGATACCTCCACTGAATCACCCTTCTCGAACTCGCCCAGGTAAGCCTCAGACACATCGGTTTCTATATACATATCACTCAGGCTAACTAGTCGCAGAAGAGGCACACCGGGTTGCGCCATCTCACCTTCTTTGATAAAGACTTCGTCTATGGTACCATTGAAAGGTGCACGGATGATGTAGCTATTCAATTGAGACTGTAGTGACGCCAGTCTCCTCTCCAAAGACTCCTTTGCATTTTTTGATTCAAGGTACTGAAACTCAGTGCCGATATTTTGATCCCAGAGGTTAGTCTGTCTTCTAAAACGGGTTTCTGCCAGTTCCAGAGAAGTTTTGATTTCATCTATATTCCGCATCAGTGTTTCAGCATCCTGCCGCACAAGTACCTGACCTTTGCGTACCTCTTCTCCCTCGTCAACTACTACCTGGGTGACCATGGCCGGGGCTTCGGCACTGACTGTCACGTTACGGCGAGAAGTAACAGAGCCTCTTACCTCCACAAAATGTTTGAAGGTTTCGTTGGTCACTGGTATGGTGGTTACCAGTGTGGCGTTCTTTTCTGTAGAGGCAAAATCCGGATCCATAGAGGCCACTTCACTTTCTAGCTCCGCAACTTTTGCTTCCAGGTCTTTAATTTCCTGCTTATATTCTTGTAGCTGAGACTTTTTTTGTGAAAGTTCATCCCCCTGCTCACCACAGGAAGCCAGTACTAATAAAGCAGCAAAGCCAACAATTGATAAAGTATTTTTCATTTCTAGTATGATTATCTTCTGAGCGTAAAGTTTGATTAATTTTCTTCTACCAGCACCCCCAGTGCCTTCTTCAGGTCTACTTTTGCGATAAGGGCATCGTACAGGGCATTATAGTAGTTGGTTTCAGACTGCTTAAGCGATGTTTCCGCATCAACCAGTTCCAGATTAGACCCTACTCCTTCCTGGTATTTGACCCTGCTCACACGAAAGACTTCGCGCGCCAGTCCCAGGTTTTCTTCCTGAACATTTAAGTTATTCAGGCTGTTTTCCAGTTGTACCTTGGCCTGTACAATTTCCAGATCAATAGAGTTCTTTAACATTTTGCTTGAATTATCAATCTGTTGCATCTGAAGTTTACTTTTCTGTATGAGGTTATACTTCCTGAAGCCGTCAAAAATGGGTATGCTAAAGTTGAGTCCCCAAGTGCCAAGTTCGTTCCAGCGGCTCAGATTGGTAAGCCTGTCCAGGTTATCTGCACCATTGTTATAACCAAAGTTGGCGTTGGCAGTGAGCTTGGGAAGGTACTGTACCCGGTTATTTTTGATATCCAGTTCTACCAGGTCTTTATTCACCATGAGCTTAGCGAAGTCAAAGCGCTGGTCGTAAGAAAAATCTTCATCATCAAGTCCTTCGTCCGTAAAGGCTACCTGCTGAATAGATTCAGCGAGTAAAATTTCCTGTTCAATGGGCATTCCCATCTGAAATTTGAGTACCAATACGCTGACTTCCGCCAGTCGGCTTACGTTCTGAAATTCCGTTCTTGCATTATTAAACTGTACTTTGATACGGTCTACATCTATTTTTTCTGCAAAACCATTCTCATAGAGCAATGTGGTTTCTTTGAGCAGCGTGTCCAGGCGGTTGAGATTGGTCTGGAGCAATGTAGCCCTTTCTTTATTGACTAAAGCAGAGTAATATGCTTTGGATACCTGTTCAGCAATATTACTTTTGGTAAGCAGGTAATCCTTACGAACCAGGTCAGCATAAACCTGCGCAGCCCTAAGTCCGATGAAATAAGAGCCGTCAAAGATCATCTGGCTGGCATTGATCGTTGCATTTGATTGATGCTGAATACCAAAACGCAAAGCTACTTCCTCATCTGAAGGAGGTTGTTGCCCTCCGTTTCCACCACCACCGATAAATGAACCGGCGCCCGCAGGCAGGTATACAGTAGGGACAGCAAAGTTGTTGGTATAAACTACAGAAGCGTCAATCTGGGGTAATCCCTGTGATTTAGTCACGTTGACATCTGTCTTGGCAATACGCAGGTCTAGAAGTGCATTTTTGATATTAGCACTATTTACATAAGCATATTCCAGACATTCCTCCAGGCTCAGCGGCGATTCAAAATCCAGCGTATCCGCATCCTGTGCCCGCAACGGAAAAATAATGCTACACGAAAGGAGCAATAAAAGGAAGTTCAATTTATAAGACATTACTATTTGTTTTTTCTTGGTATGTGCGTAAAGTTTCTATTCCTTTTGGCGTTAAAATTCCATAAACAAAATGTTCAAACA
>CAZFFW010000119.1:0-8440 GCA_964518125.1 uncultured Porifericola sp. | reverse complement strand
GGATTCACATTCTGCCCATGTTGTCTAATATATTGACTAATGAGGTTCAGTTCGTGTATCGCATCTTTAGCCTCTGCCTGTATCATGCTGATATGCTCTTGTTCTCGCTCCATCACACGTTCTGTTACCAGACACACTATCTCATCTTTGTCACGGTAATATTGATAAATCGTTTTTTTTGATATTGCTAATTTTTTGGAGATATCATCCATTGTGACACTTCGCACTCCGTAAGCCATAAAGAGGTCCTCTGCGGCCTGAGCTATCTGTTCCTTGCTTTCCACGCTATAGTTTTGTATATCCAACCCTGAAAGTTACTACGGAAACTTAAATGTTTTTTAAAGTTTCTTAAGGCAAGAACGTAGTGATTTTGATTAAGTTTACTTTTTGAGATATTTTTTCAGAATTTTTCAGGTTTCTGCTTAGCAGACAGTGTTTCCAATAACAAAACTAACAAATCATTGAATTCATCGTGTTTTTTTTTCCGATACCAACAGGCTGTTTTACATTATCAGGTGTATGGCAGCGGTAGAAAAAAAATGCTGTGCTTTCACGGATTCGGGCAGCATGCTGCTTACTTTCAAGCTTTGGGAGAAAAACTGTCAAATGATTACACACTTATATCCATTGATCTTTTCTATCATGGCCGTAGTAGCTGGCCAGATTGTGAAACTGCCCTAACACCTGATAGCTTATCTGAGCTGATTATTGAATTTCTCAAACATTTAGAACTCGAAAGATTCAGTATTTGTGGATACAGTCTTGGTGGAAAAATCACGCTAAACCTGATAGAAAAATTAGCTGCATGTATTGATGAGGTTTTATTAATCGCGCCGGATGGTATCCAGACCAACTTCTGGTATAGCATGGCTACATATCCCTACTGGATGAGACGTCTGTTTCATTACACAATACGCCATCCACAACTGTTTTTCGGGCTATCTTCAGGCATGAAAAAACTGGGCATCCTGCATAAGGGAGTGCTGAAGTTTGCCAGAACGCAGATGAATACGCAAGCAAAAAGAGAAAAAGTATATTGTACCTGGTTGACTTATCGAAAAATCAGGCCGAATATTTCCAAGGTTGCCTATCAGATAAACCAGCATCAGATCAGGACTACTATCTTTTTGGGATATTTTGATAGAATTATTACCCAAAAAAGTACAGAGCCTCTTCTCCGGCATATCCATCATTACGATTTACATATACTGCAGACCGGCCATAATACGCTGATCAATGATGTAGCCTTGACAAAAGAGGCGATTTTCTGATTATTCCTTTTTACTGCCACTTGACTTTCCTTTGGTACTCATCTTATAAAAATCAAAATTTAGCAGGTAGGCAGCTGATAAGCTCAGCACCTGATGAGTATACCTGATGTTATCGTTATAAAAACTAATGGGTAGATAAGACGTATTGCTTTTCGCCATATTGGTATGTCCCCAGCTGTACCGGATATCCAACATAAGAAAGTTAGGCCCCATAGGAAGTACAGCCCCTAAGCCTACATCCAGACCAAGTTGCAAACGGTTTGGGTCACTGATTTCCATAAAATTGTCTACTTCGGAGTTACTAAATCCAATAATGTAGTGCATTTCCTCCTCACCATTTTCTAATACCTCAGCAGTCATTACCTTGCCATTTCCACCCAGCCAGTATGATACCTGAGGGCCGGCGTTTACATAAAATTCATTATAACCCGCCCGATAGGAAAACCTGCACAATAATGGAACACTCAAAAAACGATTATACTCTTTTTGATAATCTCCGACGATTTTACTCTTTACAGATTTATTTCTTTGACTATACAGTATTTCTGAGTGAAGCGAAAATAAATCTGAAACCTGAAGATTAGTAACTACTCCTCCTTTGTAAGCGAGCGTTGGCAGGCTTTTGAATTCTTCATTATAGGAAGGAAGATCATGTACCGCCTGGTTGGCGGTAATTCCTACCTTAGGTCCTATTCTCAGAACCTGGCTCAATGCTTGATTACTCACAATGAGTAATAATATAAGCAGTATTTTTTTCAAATAAATCTCCGTTAAGTCTGTACTAATTTTTTGGGCTTTTTATAGTATAATAAGCTACAGAAAAGGTTGAAAAGCGAGAAACAAACCATAAAATTCCACCATTATTCAGTACCATTTCTGTACCAGTATCCTCTGGCTGCCCTTCTGCCTTTCATCATTTATTACATATCTTCTTGCCCCTGTCAGAAATGGTAAAAAACCCGTTTCTTAGAATAGTTAAAATATTGACAAGATATTATACATAAAACAACATTGTAATATTCTAACTATAAATAGTCTTTAAACAATATTGAAATTTACCTTTCTTTACAGATTAATAAAAACGTATGGGCAAAATATGTCCAGTAAATACCTAGCCATTATGAAACATCTATACAAATTCATATGGTTGCCACCTGCTCTGATACTGCTTTTTGCATTCAATGCGCAGGCCCAGACTTTCGAGACTTCATGTACCAACGGCATTGATGACGATGGAGATGGATTCATAGACTGCGCGGATTCAGATTGTGGATTTCTTTTCTCTTGCAAGCAGGAGCAATTAAACTGCGGAGATGGAATCGATAATGATGGCGACGGCCTAATTGACTGCCAGGATGGTGACTGTGCATCCAATCTGACAGCCTGCCCGGTGGAAACTGATTGTAGTAATGGAATAGATGATGATGGCGATGGATTTTTTGATTACTACGATGGCGATTGCCTCAACGACCCATCCAACCCTAACGATTATATCATCACCAAGCCTGATTGCGAAGCCCAGCCTGTTGGAAATACATTTGAAATAGAGCCTGCCTGGGATTCTGATGTACGTACCAGTGCTGCTATGGGTATGCCTAGTGTTGCAGACCTGGACCTGGATGGTTATCCGGAAGTAATTACCATTAATACGGAAACTGGCTGGATGTTTATTCTAGATGGTCGTACAGGAAATACACTTAACCAAGTAAGAATTCAAAATAGTGGTGTGTTTGCGTACCCTGCGGTAGCGGATGTGGATGGAGATGGTTTTGGAGAAATTTTTACAATCAGCCAGAATGGTGTTATAAGAGTTTATGAGCATGACCTTACGCTCAAGTGGCAGCAAACCAGCACATTTACTGGTCACGGAAGACAATTGGGTCTGGCAGATTTTAACGCAGATGGCAGACCTGAACTGTATTATGGTAACGAAATAAGAGATGCTCAGACAGGTCAGTTGCTGGTTAAAGGTAGCCACGGAAGCACCACGTATCCTTCAGCAAATAACTGGCAGACTCAACTAAATGCCGTACCAGTAGCCGTTGATATTCTCCCCTCACCTGGCCTGGAACTCGTACTGGGCCACATCATTTACACAGTAAATATTACCAATACTGGAGGTACAGCCGGTAACAGTCTGACTGAAGCCATGAATATGGACGACGCCACGAACAAACCAGCTGATTATAATGGATATTATCCAGCCGATGCTGATTGGTCCAACCAAACATATAGTAATACCGCTGTTGTAGATTTCAACCAGGATGGTTCATTAGATGTACTGATGGGAGGTGCCAATGGAAACATTGACGGACCTACTACTGCCTTTCTTTGGGATATTGCCAATAATGAAGTAAAAATGTTTTTTGTCACCAGGCCTGGAAATACAATCCCTGCAGGTATTCGTGGAAATTTTGAAGATATGAATGGTAACGCCTGTGATAATGGGGATAATTGTCATTGGGAACGAGGTATGGGGAATATTAATGTGGCAGATATTGACAACGATGGGCAGGTAGAAGCTACGTTTATGTCAGGTTCTTCCCTTTTTGCGCTGGAAACAGATTTCTCTTTAAAGTGGGCCAACCACGAAGACTTCTGGGAATCCTCTTCTGGTGTTACAGGCACTACTATTTTTGACTTTGACGGTGATGGTTCATCAGAAATTGTTTACAGGGATGAAGTTAACCTGTACATAGTAGATGGTGTGACTGGAGAGCCCTTAAACCTTCTTAATGGGACATTCTGTAGCTCTCAGACACAGGCTGATTATCCGATTGTAGCGGATGTAGATGGTGATGGAGAAACTGAAATTATTGTATCCTGTGGAGAAGCAGAAAATATATTTGGCCAGGGAACTGCCACGGGCACTACCCGAGACAGAGGTTTTATTCGCGCCTACAAAGCAGCTGGGGGAAACTATTGGGTGCCTTCGCGCGCGCTTTGGAACCAGACCAACTACTTCAATGTCAATATCAACGACAATCTCACCGTTCCACGTGTCCAGCAACCTCATCATCTAAGCTTCAGTCAGATTTGTAACGATCCTGGCATAGTTCCTCCCTTTGCACTTAATAAATTTCTGAACCAGTCTCCCCGTATCAGTTTCTGCGGACAGCTGGCTTTTCCGGCAGCTAAGCTGGATTTTGCTGATGATGGGGTGATCATTACCCCTCCGGTTTGTCCTGATAATCAGTTCCAGGTAAGGTTAATTTTCCAGAATAATGGTGACCAGGATGTAAACAAACCAATTCCCGTCTCATTCTATGCAGAAAATCCCACCAATTCCTACGGTAATACCGATACAAGTCCATACTTGGAAACGGTAGATATTAGTATAGTGGGAGGATTGAAAATAGGACAGAAAATAGATACCACGATTACGGTCAATGCCATTCGTGGAGGCTTTGATCTCTTTGTTTCGCTTAATGACCGTGGGCAATACGACAGCCTGGGCGCTCCGTTAACAAACACCGAATTTTATCCGCTGAACAAACTCAATGGAACAGTACGCGAGTGTGATGATACGCCTACCATCATCAGCAAGTCTGTTGTACCCCTGCCTTTTGATGTAGATGCCGTGTTGATCAGAGATAACCGGAACTGTCCTGGCGCTTCAGGTAATAATGGAGAAGTACAGGTGCTCGCTACTGATGGTACTGTACTGCCTGCTTCCAGTTACAGCTTTAGCTGGACTAATATACGGACGGGGGTAGTAGTAAGTACCAATGCCCTGGTTACAGGCCTGGATTCCGGTTCATACCGCGTGGAAGTGGTCAATACTGACTATAACTGTGCCGGCAATGCAGATACTGTTACTGTTGGGCGTTTTGAAGAGTGGCCTGATACACAACTGGTCACACTGGAAGAACTACAACCGGTTTCAAGCTGTATGCCAGGTACTGCTGACGGGGTAGCCAGAGTCCTTATCAACGGCCTGCCGGCTGATGAAACCAACTTTGATATTGTATGGGAAGATGAACAACAGCCCGGCATACTAGCCATTGGTGACACTGCCACTAACCTACGTCCCATCCTGTACAAAGTCACCGTTACGAATAAGCTTACGGCCTGTTCTGAAAGTAAGACCATAGACATGACGCTGGACCTGCCTGATATGGCCCAGCCTACTACCACTGCCAACACTAATTGTAAAAAGCCAAACGGAAGTATCAATGCCCAGCTAAACTCTGGTAACAAGAGTGCATATGAATTTATCCTGATCCAGCATAGTCCAGTGCAGGATACCATTACTTCTCATAATAATGGCTCCTTTAGCGGATTGGCCGAGGGCGTCTATGAGATAAAAGCCTATGATCCCACTACCTTTTGCGGCTTGTATAGTGCCGGGGTAATGGTAGATGTTTCTACTAGTAAAGCCATAGAAAATATTCCTATCCAGGTAGCCCAAGAGCAGTCTTCCTGCAGCTATCCCTACAATGGCCAGCTAACGGCCGTACTCAGTAATCCAAACAAGTATGACTGGATCTGGTACAGGGGTACGATAACCAGTGGGCCCATGGCTGAGATCGTAGCAACGGACTACATTACGCCTGATACTTTAAGTACCTCACTAACAGATATCTATACAGTAGTGGCGACTGATCAGGCTTCCGGATGTTCTTTTACCGGACAGATACAGCTTACTGAGAATATAGTATTACCAAATCCGGATGCCAGCGGATTTACCGTGACGCATCAGACTACCTGCGAGCCAAATGGCAGCATACAAGCTACAGTTAGCAACCCGGATGCAAGCGCCAGCTATAATTACCGTCTTCTCCAGGGAAGTACCGAACTGGCAAGTAATGCTAGCGGCTTGTTTGAAAATCTGGCTGCAGGGCCCTATGTGGTGATGGTTGAAAATACGCTTAGCAGCTGTGTCTCTGACCCCTCACTAATAGTTCAGGTATTAGACCAGATAACGCCCATAGGAGGCATCACGATCAATGAAACACCGGTTACTAACTGCGATGCAGCTAATCCTAATGGTGCGCTAAATGTCAGTATTGCTGGTGGAAATGCAGGTTATGATTTTACCTGGTTTGCAGGTTTGGACACCTCTTCGGTCAACCTGATTTCACCTCAGCCTGCTACCCCAAATGAACTAAGTGCTATTGCTGCCGGTGATTATATGCTACACCTTCGTAGCCAATTTACTGGTTGTGATACGCTCATCAACATAAGCCTTAGCGATATTTCAGCAAACTACAAGGACAGAATTACTGCCGTAACAACCCGCGACCAGGAGTATTGCTTCCCTAATACTTACAGTGGTGAAATACAGGCAAGCCTCATCCAGTCTGTTTCTGGTGGCACACCTGATGCAAATGACTATACTTTTTATTGGTACAGAGGCCGTAAAAATGACGTAAGAAACGGTACTGCAACCTTGATCAGCGGTGAAAATGATGCACTAATCAGTGGTCTCAACGTGGGTTGGTATTCAGTAAGAGCAGTAAGAAATGACGCATCGGGATGTCATGCGCTGGATACTGCCGAGGTAATTATTGATGACATTCGCGATTTTCCGATTACCAATATCAATGTCACTGTAGTTGATCAAAGCTCGTGTAATTCAAATGACCCCAATGGATCGCTTATTGGTAATGTTGCCGGAAGCACCACTGGCTATTCATTCAATTGGTATCAGTTGATCGGCGGTATTAAAACCCCGGTTACCACCAATAATCCGAATGCAGTAGTATCAACGAACAGCGTTGAAAATATTGGAGTAGGTACTTATGTATTGGTTGCCGAAAACATAGCTACAGGTTGTACAGGAGAAACCCAGGTATACCTGAGGGACAACATTATCAAAGGCAGCGAAATTAGACTGAACCTGAGCAGTAGCAATGCAACTCAGTGTACACTTCCTAACGGACTGGCAGAGGTAAGCTCTATTGAACTTTCTGAAGATGATGGACAGACCTTTACTTTGAATGACGACTTATCCAATTATTCTTATCAATGGTATTATGGAAATGATATTAGTACACCAGTAGTCTCTGATACAGATACAGACCCTACAAGCGCACGCCTGGAAAATGTAGAACCGGGCATCTATACAGTTGTCGCTACAAACAATAACTCTGCTTGTGCTTCTGTATCATATACTGTTGAGGTAGGGAGTGATATCCAGGATCAATTAGATTTTGACTTCTTAGAAACAAGCCAATCCGACTGTATCAATCCGGATGGAGGTCTTCAGGTAGTCAATATTACCGGAGGAACCGGGCCTTACAACTATCAGTGGTATAAAGGAGGGGATGATAGCTATTTGCTTAGCGGCGAAACTTCTCAAATCCTGTCAAATATTCGCGCTGATAAGTATATGATTAGAATCACAGATCAGGCTACTGGATGCTTTAAAGATTCTGTGTATGTACTACCTCCTGATGCTGGTATTACACCAGTACCTCCGGCTACTTTGAGTGTGGTAGAACATGCTACAACCTGTGACCCAGGTAGCTACAATGGTAGGTTGGTGGCAGAAGTAGACCCTGCAGTGCTGGCGCTTCCCAACTTCTCCAGCCATAATGCAGGAGATTTCTACTACTATTGGTTCAAGGGAGAAAACCCTAGCTACTTAGATCGTAACATCAGCCCGATTGACGATATCAGTAATTTTAATGTGGTGAATAATGACCCTCCTACTTTAGGAGACAATAAGGCGGAGATTTCAGGCCTGGAGCCGGGTTTTTATACCGTGATTGTGGTTGATGCAAAAGACTATATTTCCAGTGGAGGAACAGCACCTCTAGGTTGTCGTTCTGACCCTCGTACATTTGAGGTCAGGGCTATTGCTCAATCTCCGGAAGTGGTTTTTACTACCCAGAACGACTCATTGTGTGTTGGGGACAATGGCAACGCCACATTAACCATCGGTAAAAGAAGTGGAGATAATACTGGATTCTCAGGCTTTAGCATTATTAACGCAACGCAAAATAACAACAACTTCTTTCCGCTTCCCGCTGCTGTTTCCGTAACCTCGGTAGATGATGCACCAGCAAAACAAAGCAGCATTACACTGGAAAACCTGAATGCTGCCAGCTATACGTTTACTTTATTTGACAATACCACACAGTGTGACACCACTATTTCCCTGGATATTAGTGATATATCAACTGCTCCGGTAATGGCCTTTGATAACGTAAGGGTTAATCAGC
>CAZFFW010000118.1:0-17687 GCA_964518125.1 uncultured Porifericola sp. | reverse complement strand
CCATGCTGCCTACACAGTACCATGAGCTGGAGATTCAGGGCGGAGATACTATCAGCGTGAGTAGCGCCTCATCCCTGGCCTCATTACAACTGGACGGACAACTGATCATTGACGGTTCCGCAGCCTCCTACGATCTGGGAGTATTCACCGGTACCGGAAGGCTGGTACTCAATAGTGGCGACTTAGCTGCGTACGACGCCACCGGCACTACTTTTTTTGACAATGGTACTGTAGAATTTACCGGGGCATCCGACTACAGCCTACCAGCTTCGCTGACAGAATACCATAACCTGGAGATCAGCGGGAGCGGCACAAAGACCATGGGTACCAACATATTGATCCATAATGATCTGGAGATTGATGCTGCCACACTAGATGCAGATGCTACCGAAAATTACAATCTTTCATTAGGGGGAAGTTTGAACCTGCTCAACAGTGGTACATTCCTGCCGCGCAATGGTGAATTTGCCCTTATTGGTAGCGGGGATCAGATTATTCCGGCAGGTATTACTTTTAATAACCTGCGGTTTGATAATCTGGGAACTAAGACTATCAATACATCAGGTGCTTTCACCATTAACAACTTCCGTATACTTCCCACTTCAGGCGCAATTAATTTTTCTGTACCTACCAATCTACAGATTAGTGGAAACTGGGAAAATGCCTCCGGGGCAGGCGTGTACAGTAACCTGTCAACCATAGATTTCACCGGTGCTGCCGATCAGAATATATCTGGAACGAACACTTTCCATCAGCTGGCGGTGAACAAAAGTGCGGGTACTCTTAATGCTACCGGAACAATTACACTAAATGATGGCAGTGGTGGTGGAAACCTGACTGTTTCGTCGGGCAGTACTGTTGCCGGAACTGCTGACTATAACCTGCTGGGCGATCTGACCAATAGTGGTATTTTCTCAACCAGCGGCACACTTACTTTCAATGGTGTATCGGCACAAAATATCAGCGGTAGTAACTCCCTCGGCTCCCTGGTGATCAATAATGCCACTGGTGTAACCATCGCTGATGGCGTTAGCACTACCATTGCCAGTGACCTTACGATTACTGCAGGTTCCCTCAATACCGGTGCGGGTACTATCGTGTTTGATGGAAGCGGCGCCCAGCGTATCAATGGGTCGGTGGTGTTCAACAACCTGACTAAGCTTGCCGGGGATGCGCTGACGCTTAGTGGCAGCAGTACTGTCAACGGAACGCTGACACTGACGGGAGGAAACATCAATACCAGCAGCGCAGATATGCTGGTCATGGGACCGGATGGTGCAGTGTCGGGAGGTTCGGGTAGCAGCTATGTGAACGGACCGCTGCGGCACACCGAAAACGCCACCGATGCAGGCACTAAAGTTTTTCCTTTTGGCAGCGGTACTACTTACCGTCCCATTACCCTGGAACTGACGCAGGCCGATGCTGTTGAGAGAAGTTATACTGGTTCGCTTACCGAAGGTACAGCACCCAGTCGGACGCTGCCTGTTGGTGAACTGGTAAGGGTATCAGGTATCAGGTACTATACGATATCCCAGTCACCTGCCGCGAGTGTTACTTCAGCCAGCGTAAGCATCCCTTATCATACAGATGACCTGGTAGATGAAGGTGCTACATTAAGAATTGCCAAAAGCGATGGTTTGGGCAACTGGATCAATATAGGTGGTACGGGCAGTGCTCCCGAACCGGCTACACCAGGTATTTATGCTGCCGGTACCATTACTTCAGATGCTTTTACTTCTTTCAGCGACTTTATTCTGGCTTCCTCTGCCGAGGAAAACAACCCTCTTCCTATCGAGCTATTATCTTTTGATGCTACTGTGCTTGCCGCTACAGTACAACTACGCTGGACTACAGCCCAGGAATGGAACAATGAGATGTTTATCGTGGAGCGTTCAGGGGATGGTCAGCAATTTGAGCGCATAGGTACAGTACAGGGTGCGGGAACCAGTACGGAAATGATCAGCTATGGCTTTGAAGACCCTTATCCTATTCCGGGAACTGCCTACTACCGCCTGAAGCAACTTGACTATGATGGTAGTTACAGTTATTCAAAAATAGTCTCAGCCAGTTTTTCTGCAATCACCGGCCATATGGCAGCTTTAAGCCCCAACCCGGCCGTAGGCGGCAGGACGGTGCTGAGTATCGGCGGTGCCAAACCTCATTCGGAAATATTTTTGAGTGTATGGCAGAGTAGTGGTCAGCGGGTACAGGAAATGAAGCTGGAAGTAAATGAACAGGGATATCTGAAGCGGGAACTCCATGAATTTACGCAACTGTCTCCGGGGATATACCTGCTGCTTATTCAGTCGGATACATTTACCCAGACGCTGAGGCTGGTCATCCGCTAGTCACTAGCCTGGGGATTTTTCCTGCAACTTACCTGGTTCAGGCTGGTAAAAACGGTAGACGATATCCAGATAAGGTGAACGGGACATCAGCCCAGGGTTGATGCCCGGCACCCCTTCGGGCACTTCTGTATTTCTCTCCGCAAAATAAGTTTCCCATATAGGAAAGGTTTCACCGGTATCAGGATCAATGTAAGTCATGGGAGCAAGGGAAAAAATCTTCTGATCGGGGCTGGCACGTTTAAAGATCTCGTATATCAGCTCCGAGCAGTAGTAAGCATCATCACCGTCTATATATACTTCATCATACGCGCTGCCCAGCAAATCTTCGGCATGGACCAGAGCATCAGGAACGAGGGCAAGGTAAGCTTGTTTCAGCCGTCCGGCCATTACCTTAGGCCTGCCGGAAGCATCTGTATTGCGCTGCAGAAAATCATGCAGTGGTGTAGCCACTACTCCCTTAGACACAGCCTCATATACCAGGGGTTCACCATTTTTGATAAACACTATGCCCATATGGGAAAAATCAGCCCCTCCTACTCCTTCGGTTACTTTCTCAATAGACGTGCAGTAAGGCCCACAGTCCAGGTCCTGAAAAAGCAGGTCGCCATCCTGCGGAGCATAGTCAGCCTGTCCGAAGCTCAGTCCGGAGCAGACCAGTAAGCAGGCAAAAAATGAAAGGCAGCTGCGCATATTCTTAATTTTTGAAGGGTATACGGTAATAAAGGTAATAGTCAAAGCCAAAGTTTGCCTCATCTTCCCCACTGCCGAAGCCGGGTACGCGATAGGGAACCAGCGAGCTACGGTCCAGGTAACGTCGGGCAAAGCGATAGCGCAGGATATAACCTACAAACACATTTCTAAAGACCTCCACCTTTACGCCGGCGTTCATTTCCAGCCAGCGGACGCCCAGGTTTTCGTTGCGCTGGCTGATAGTGGAGTTCTCCCATATGTTGTCATTGGTCTGAAACTGTACCTCGTCATCAATTACACTGAAGGCATACTTAAGCCCGAAGAAAATCACATCGCCAAAGGCACTATAGCTGTTGTTTTGCTTGTCTAGCAGCACGTTCGCATCTACGCCCAGCTTATAATAATTTCCCCGGCTGTTGTAGCGGAAGATATCCTCTTCCGGCACTCCCGGCTCGCTGCTTCTGCGGAGGTCGGCATGGCCATACTCCACCGATACCATGAAGCGGTTGATGGGCAAATCAGCATTAAAGCCATAGTAGGTGCCCTCATTGTCAATGGCCGATTGGATCAGCGCATTCACGGCCGGGCCTATGCGAATGGCTGAGGGGGAGAAGTCGCGCTGCATTTTCACCCTTTTGGTGGTATCGGTATTGATATTGGTGACCTGCTCCTGTGCTGACAGGAGGCTTACCCAGCAAGTCAGTATGATGCTAAAAAAGTATCTCAAGGTTCCGGTTGTTTACGTTTAGTACTTCCTGTACCACTTCCACATTGGCAAAGTCATAGCCATCTGTATCCACATCCAGGTTGGAAACCCTCACCTGCGGGTCGCAGTTAAAAATCCGGATGGTATCCACAAAATAAGAAACTTCCAGTTCGCGATTGATGATGCCCTGGTTTTGGTCAACGATTTCAAAAAAGAAGGTCGTGCTGTTGGTATTGATATTTACCGGCAGCGCAACACCTGTCAGTGAATCCGGCTCGCTCAGTATACTATTGCCCCGATTGTCTGTGATTCGGTTGATGAGTAGCTCAGTGCCGACTCTCCTGGTCTGCAGCGGGTCGGTAGAAACAGTGTCCGTCGTAAAAAACCGGCTCCTGATCAGATCGGTAAATTCATACTGGCAGGTATAAATGCTGATATTGGGACTGGTAAAGAGCGAGACCTCTTCCTCCACGATCCTCAGGGAGTCAAAGGCTTCGCGGCTGCTGCGCAGGTTGACAAAACGCTGTTCTACCCCACATTCCGGTGAAACCAGCTTCTGCTCACGGTCGTAGCGCAGCACCAGCGTATCCTGCTGCAAAGCGGCCCTGCTGTCTTCCCGCCAGTTGACATAAAAAATTACTTCATCATTAGAAGGGTTTAACGGTAAGGCTATGCTGCTAAGCACTGTATCCTGTATATCCAGGAAGACACCATTTGCGGCCTGTACCGACACAAAATAAAGGGAATCACGGCGGGCATTGTTGGGGTCAAGTTTGAGAAAGTTCACCCTGAGGCTGTCGTAAGCATCCGTTACGCAGCTCACATTCTCATCCAGGCAGGCGCTGAGCGAGAGTGAAAGCAGGATAGCCCACAATAGAAAATGGCGAAAAGAGACTACAAGTAGGTGTCGTTTCATGTAAATGCTTGATCCTCAAATGCTGTTACGAAATTGCCTGACGTAGCAAACGAAATTTTGGAAACGCTTGTTCACTAGTTTGTTCCGGCCTGCAGTGCATAAGAACATCTTTATTTTTAGTAATTTTGCCGGAAAGTTAAAAAGAAAGCGAGCTTGAAAACAAAAGGGATCAAAAAAGATAAGGTAAATGTCATCACGCTGGGTTGTTCCAAGAACCTGGTAGACTCCGAGGTGATGCTTACCCAACTACGGGGAAACAGCATCAATGCCTCTCATGAGTCTGAAAAAGACGATGCCAATGTCATCATCATCAACACCTGTGGCTTCATCGACAATGCCAAGCAGGAGTCTATCGACACCATACTGCGCTATGCTGATGCCAAGCAGGAGGGCTCGATAGACAAACTCTATGTCACCGGCTGCCTGTCGCAGCGTTACCGTGATGACCTGGAAAAAGAGATTCCCGAAGTGGATGCCTTCTTCGGGACGATGGAACTGCCCCTTTTGCTGAAAAAGTTTAAGGCGGATTATAAACACGAACTGGTAGGCGAGCGCATTACCACTACCTCCCGCCACTATGCGTATATGAAAATTTCGGAAGGCTGCGATCGCCCCTGCTCCTTCTGTGCCATCCCGCTGATGCGTGGCAAACACGTTTCCAAGCCGATAGAAACCCTGGTACAGGAAGCTAAGTCACTGGCCCGCAACGGCACCAAAGAATTACTGCTCATCGCCCAGGACTCTACCTACTACGGGCTGGATATTTACGGCAGGCGTAATCTTTCCGAATTGCTGAAACATCTCTCTGACGTGGAAGGAATTGACTGGATACGCCTGCACTATGCCTTCCCTTCCGGCTTTCCGACGGATGTGCTGGATGTGATGGCTGAGCGCCCCAACATCTGCAATTACCTGGACATGCCGCTGCAGCACGGCTCCACCCGCATGCTCAAGCTGATGCGCCGGGGCATTACCCGTGAGAAAACGGAAGAACTGGTGTATCGGATCAGAGAGAAGGTGCCGAACATCACACTGCGGACTACCCTCATTGCCGGCCATGCGGGTGAAACGGAAGCGGACCATGCCGATATGGTGGATTTTGTGGAAAAAATGCGTTTTGACCGCCTCGGTATCTTCACCTATTCACACGAAGAAGGCACCCACGCCTACGGTATGGAAGACAATGTGCCGGCTGAAGTGAAGCAGGAAAGAGCCAATGAGGTGATGGAACTGCAGGAGCAGATTTCGCGTGAACTAAATGAGGCTAAAATTGGCACCCTACAAAAGGTGCTGATAGACCGCAAAGAAAGTGGCAACTTTGTTGGCCGTACCGAGGGTGATTCTCCTGAAGTGGACAATGAAGTGATCATTTCTGCCAAAGAAAACTATCTCCGCCTTGGCGATTTTGCCAATATCCGCATTACGGATGCTACCGAGTTTGACCTTTTTGGGGAGCTGGCCGTTTAGCAGGCTCCCTACATGACCCCAAAATGGATTGACAACTAAGCAGTGAATTTACGAAAGTGCGGGAAAAACTTTAGGTTTGCAGCCTCGTACCAATGTTAGTAGTCCGGATAAGCGAGGCTTAGCTTTTTACGGACCTGTTTACGTATCCCGTACCAACTAAACTATGAAGATTGATAAACTCAGCTTTTCAGAAACCGGTAGCTTTTCACCTATTTTCCTGGATTACATCAACGATAAGGATGTTCTTCGCCCTTTCTACCACCACCGGCCCGAACTGGAAGGTTTCAAAGCGCAGATAGCTGAAAAGCAGCTTCCCCAGGCACAGCGGGAGGTGCTGACCAAAGTGTTACAACAGCAATATACCGGCTTTAAGATTTCTGAGGCAGTCTCCGGGAATATTGAAAAACTTTCAGAAAGTAAAACCTTCACCGTCACCACCGGCCACCAGCTGAATATCTTTACCGGCCCGCTCTACTTCATTTATAAGATCGCTACCACAGTCAATACCTGTCGGGTCCTGAAAGAAAAATTTCCCGACCATCACTTTGTGCCGGTCTACTGGATGGCATCGGAGGACCATGATTTTGACGAAATCAACCATTTTCACCTCTTTGGAAAGGATTATGTCTGGCAGACTGAGCAGCAGGGAGCTGTAGGGCACTTCAGCACCAAGAGCATTAGCTCAGTACTGGAAGAGATGCCCGAGCAGGTAGCCATGTTTGAAAAAGCCTACCGGGAGCAGGAAAACCTGGCCCAGGCGGTACGCTACTACGTCAATGAACTTTTTGGGGAGACCGGCCTCATCGTATTGGATGCGGATGATGCCGGGCTGAAAGCCGCTTTTCGTTCAGTCATTGCCGATGATCTGAAAGCGCACAATGCCAAAAAACTGACTGACCAATGTTCGGAGCAACTGGATGCGCTGGGCTACAAAAGCCAGGTGTATCCTCGGGATATCAACTTTTTTTACCTGGACGAGCAGCTACGCGAACGCATAGAAAAAGAAGGTGACGCCTACCGGGTACTAAACACCGAGAAGCGATTCTCTGAGGAGGAGATCATGCAGGACGTTGAGACGAATCCACAGAAGTTCAGCCCCAATGTGATCCTGCGGCCTTTGTACCAGGAAATGATTCTCCCCAATCTGGGTTATGTGGGTGGCCCCTCCGAACTGGCCTACTGGCTGCAGCTAAAGCCGGTCTTTGACCATTACCAGGTAAGCTTTCCCATCCTGCTGCCTCGTAACTTCGGCCTGGTGATCAATAAGACCAATGCCCGCAAACTGGAGAAGCTGCCCATCACTGTAAAAGACCTTTTCCTGGACACGCAGACGCTAATCAGGAAATTTGTGGAGGACAATGCCGAAACTTCTATTTCCCTGTCAGACGAAGAAAAAGCGCTCTCCAGCGTATTTGAGAAAGTAAAAGCCAAAGCCGCACAGGTGGACAAAAGCCTGGAAGGTTTTATTGGGAAAGAAGAAAACAATGCTCTCAAAAGCCTGCAGAACATAGAAAAAAGGCTCAAAAAGTCAGAAGAGCGGAACCAGGAAACTGCCGTCAAGCAGCTGGAAAACCTGAAAGATAAGCTGTTTCCCGGCGGTACTTTGCAGGAACGGAAAGAAAACTTCCTGAATTTCTATATCAATAACCCTAGCTTTGTGGACGAACTGCTGGAATACTTTGACCCCCTGGATTTCCGTTTTAACATCCTCAACGAAGCCGACGAATATTGACCAAAGCAGAAGCCAGAAACCATATCCGGCAGCAGCGAAAACAGCTGAGCGATGAGGCATACCAGCGGATTAACGATCAGCTGCAGCAAAGGGTACTGGACTTTCTGGCAAAAACAAAGCCTGCGCTGGTGCATTGCTTTTTGCCTATTCTCAAAAACCGGGAGGTAAATACCTGGCCGCTGATACATTGGCTGCAGGCACGGCAGATCAGGGTAGCGGTACCAAAGAGTGAGCGGGAGTCCAATACTATGCAACACTTCCTGCTGGCAGAAACCACCCGATGCCCGGAGAATACCTGGGGAATACCTGAACCGGAAGGGGATGCCCTGGTTAGGATAGACGAAAAGGCAGTAGATTTGGTACTGTTGCCCCTGCTGGCATTTGACAGCAGAGGCACGCGAGTTGGCTACGGCAAGGGTTACTATGACCGTTTTTTGGCACATTGCCGGCCGGAGGCAATCAAAGCAGGACTTTCACTTTTTCCGCCGGTAGCAGACATTACCGATGCGTCTCCGCTGGATATTCCGCTCGATGTAGCTATTACACCTGATAAAGTTTGGGTTTTTGCCGAATCTGGCGGCTACAGACCCTGAGTAATGTAGAATCTGTTATATATTTACACAAATTTTCGGCCCTTGAACGGAGGAATAGTATGAGAATAATTATTGCGGGAGCAGGAGATGTGGGTAAACACCTGGCGAAGCTGCTGGCTTACGAAAATCAGGACATCGTGGTGATAGACCTGAGCCAGGAGCGACTGCGACAGCTGGGAAGCCAACTGGATGTGTCTACCATACGGGGAAGCTCCACATCCTTCAGGGTGCTGAAAGATGCCAATGTGGCTGATGCGGATCTACTGATTGCGGTGACCGAGTCGGAGGAGGTAAACCTGGCTACGGCCATGATCGCCAAGCAACTGGGTGCCCGCCGGACGGTAGCGCGTATTTCCAATGAGGAATACCTCATGAGTAAGGAGACGCTGGACCTGCGCAAGATCGGTATAGACGAGCTGATCTCTCCCGAGTCCCTGGCCGCGCGAGAAATTCGCCGCCTGCTGCGCATCGCCGCCGTAACGGATACCTTTGAGTTTGACCAGGGGCTGCTCTCGCTGATCGGGATCACCATTGATGCCAACAGCCCGCTGATGAACCATTCACTGGCTGAGACTTCCACCAGGTTCAACCCCAAAAATAATTTTGTCACAGTAGCCATACTCCGGGACGGGCATACCATCATCCCCCGGGGAGATACCCAGCTCAGGCCCAACGACCATGTCTATTTTATTGCCCAGCCTGATGGTATTGACTGGGTGCTGGAAGTAACCGGCAAGAAAAAAATTGAGATCAAGAATATCATGATCCTGGGCGGTAGCAAGGCGGCCTACCATACCGCCCGCAAGCTGAGTAGCAACTATAATGTAAAAGTAATAGAAAGAGACAGAGATAAATGCTTTGAACTGGCCGACCAACTGCCCAAGTCGCTGATCATCAATGGCGACGGGCGAGATGTGGAAATCCTGGAAGAAGAAGGCCTGGGCAATATGGACGCTTTCCTGGCGCTTACCGGAGATTCTGAGACCAATATTATCAGCTGCCTGGTAGCCAAGGACAAAGGTGTAAAAAAGACCATCGCCCTGGTAGAAAATATTGACTACATCCACCTGAGCCAGAATATCGGCGTGGATACCATGATTAACAAAAAGCTCATTGCGGCCAACTTTATCTTCCGCTACATCCGCAAGGGCGATGTGGTGTCTATTACCGGGATACACGGCGTAGAAGCCGAAATCCTGGAATATGAGGTGAATAACAACTGCCGTATCGCACATAAGCAGCTGAAGGAACTTGATTTTCCCAAGGATGCTATCATCGGAGGAGTGGTCAGGCACGGTAAGGGTGAGATCGCTATGGGTAATTTTCGCTTTGAGCCACAGGACAGGGTAGTGGTTCTGAGCAAAAAGGAAAGCTTGTCGGAAGTAGAAAAGTTCTTTAAATGAGAATTAACTGGAAGGTCCTCTTCAACATCCTCGGTTTACTACTGGTATTCAACGGAGGATTTATGCTGCTCTGCCTTCCCGTTTCCCTCTTCTATGAGCATTCAGCCTGGGGAGCTGTTCTCTCGGCTGCAGGGGTTTCCTTTCTGGTGGGTGGTGCCACATGGCTGCTTACCCGCAAGCAGCAGAATAAAGAATTGCGCAGTAAGGATGGCTATTTGGTCGTTACGCTGGGCTGGCTGCTAATGTCTTTTTTTGGATCGCTGCCGTACGTATTCAGCGGAGCCATACCTACCTATCCTGATGCCTTTTTCGAAGCTATATCCGGCTATACTACCACCGGGGCTACCATACTGATAGATATTGAGGCCCTGCCCAAAGACATCCTCTTCTGGCGCAGCCTGACCCAGTGGATCGGCGGGATGGGGATCATCGTACTGGCCGTGGCTATCCTGCCCATCCTGGGCATTGGAGGTATGCAGCTATTTGTAGCCGAAGCGCCCGGGGTCACGCCCGATAAGCTGAAACCCCGCATCCGCGATACCGCCAAGAGGTTGTGGATTATCTATATTGGGCTTACCCTGCTGGAAACGGTGCTGCTCATGTTCGGTGGCATGGACCTGTATGACGCCATCAACCATGGCCTGACCACTATGGCGACCGGGGGCTTTTCACCCAAAAACGCCAGTATCGCTTTCTACGATTCAGCATACCTGCAGTACGTGATGATCATCTTCATGTTCCTGGCCGGTACCAGTTTTTCCCTCACTTACTTTGCCTATAAAGGCGCTTTTAACAAGGTATGGCAAAATGAGGAGTTTCGTTATTACCTGTTTTCGGTGCTTATCATCATCCTTATCACGACTACCGGTATTTACCTGGTGAGTGATGTGGGGCTTGAGCGTTCATTCCGGGATGCGGCTTTCCAGGTAGTATCGGTAATTAGTACTACCGGCTACATTACTGCCGACTACACCGCCTGGGCACCCCTGCTGACAGTGGTCTTTTTTCTGCTGATGTTTATTGGCGGCTCGGCCGGCTCTACCGCCGGTGGAGTGAAGATCGTACGGCATGTGGTACTGCTCAAAAACAGTATACTGGAAATGAAGCGTCAGGTGCACCCCTCGGCCATCATACCGGTGCGGATGAACGGCAAGGCCGTTACCCAGGATATTACCTTCAACGTACTGGCCTTTTTCATCATCTACATCACCATTTTTGCAGTAGGTTCGGTAGCGATGGCACTGATCGGCGTGGATTTCATGACTGCCATTGGTGCGGTGGCTACCTCGCTGGGCAATATTGGTCCGGGACTGGGGACGGTTGGGCCGGTGAATAATTTTGCCGGCATACCTGACGCCGGTAAGTGGCTGCTTTCCTTCCTGATGCTGCTTGGCCGGCTGGAACTCTTCACCGTTCTGATCCTGCTGACTCCCTACTTCTGGAATCGGAATGTATGATGGGACAATAATAGCTGGTCAATAAACATTGTAAAGGCACAGATTTCTCGCCTGCTTATGTTCACCTTATCCAACCATAACATTAGCAGCGGGCAGCTTGTAGTTTTCTGTGTCAATCCGGGTACTCATCGCTACGGCAAAGGTTAATGTGCCAACCCTGCCCAGGAACATGGAGATGATGATCAGTACCTTGCCGGCAGAGGAGAGCGTACCAGTGATGCCCGTGCTAAGCCCTACCGTGCCAAAAGCCGATACCTGCTCAAAGATAAGGGCCATCATGTCGGTGTCTTTTTCAGTAATGCTCAGCAAAAAAACTACGAGCGCATTGATCGCTACGCCGTAGAAGAAAATGGAGAGTGCTTTGAAGAGAATGTCCGTCGGGATATAGCGCTTACCCACATGGATGCGGGAATAACCCCGGCTGATGGCGATCACCGACATGAGGATGAGGTAAAAGGTGGAGGTCTTGATGCCGCCGGCGGTAGAGCCTGAGGCACCGCCGATAAACATCAGGATCATCATGAGCACCAGCGTAGGGGAGGTCAACTGAGCGAAGTCAACGGTGTTGAAGCCAGCGGTACGGGTAGTAGCCGACTGGAAAAAGCTGGTTAGCAGCGATTCCGACAGATTTTTGTCAGCCAGGGTATTGTCTTTTTCCAGCAGAAAAAACAGTACTGTACCCACGATCAGCAAAACGACCGATACGTTGACTGCGATGCGGGTGCTCAGGTTCCAGTCTTTCCAGGGATGCTCCAGGCGATCGCGGAGTCTTTTGGGCGAACATACATCTTTGATCGGCGCAAAGCCCAAAGCCCCCAGGATCAGAGAAGCCGCAATGATCAAATGCAAAATATAATTGCTGCGCACCACTTCTTCGTATAGGCCGTTGCTGAACAGGCTGAATCCGGCGTTACAGAAAGCAGACACCGCGTGAAAAGCCGAGAAAAACAGCTTTTGTTCAAGGCTGTCAAAGGGTACATTCCAGGAAAAAAACAGCAGTACAAAAGTACCGAATTCTATAAACAGCGTGATGAACACGATCTGCCGCAGAAGCTTTCCGGAAGATGCCAGCGTTTCATTGTCCAGGTAATCAGGCACCATCATTTTTTGGCGATAGCCAATGCCTGTACTCAGGTAGGAAGCGAAAAAAGTAGCAAAGGACAGGATGCCCAGCCCACCGATCTGTATCAGCAGCAGTATGACCAGCTGCCCTCGGGTAGTAAAGAAAGTAGCGGTATCTACTACGATCAGCCCGGTGACACAACTGGCACTGACCGCCGTAAAAAAGGCATCCAGGAAAGACATGCTACCGGTCTGTGTGGTCATGGCGGGTAGCATGAGCAGCACGGTTCCGCCCAGTATCAGCAGGATAAAACTCAGCAAAAATGCCAGGTTTGGCTTAATTTTTACAGAACTCAGGTTAGCACCCAGGCGTGAGAATTCCAGGATCAGCAGTAGGATAAACAGTAGGGAAATGAATGATCTGTAAAAGACCGACAGTCCGCGTTCTTCAAAGAGGCCGTAGGCTGCTGTCAGCAGGTGGCCATCCAGCAGGAAGTGATCTACTGCACGAAACAGCACCAGGGCCATCAGAGTGGACTCCAGCAGCGCATTCCGGAGGAAGTCTATTCGCCGAAAGGCATAGAGCCAGCGGATGAGAAAAGACAGTAGGAAGACCCCCAGCAGGATATCCATGAGCGAAAAATATATCCGGGAATCATCGGCCAGCAGGTTAAAGCCAAACAGGTAGACCATCAGCCCCAGACCGACAACAGCTGCCAGGCTGGTAAGGATACGGGAGATCCGGAGCGCCTGTGGGCGGCTGTTATAAAGCAGGTTATTGAGCCTTTCGGCTAAGATATCTTTGTTGAGCTTCATGCAGGAAGCGGGTTTTGCAGCACTTTTTTTGCTTCCTGCAATAATCTTTCCCGCACAATCGGCACTACGCCGGTATATTCACAGACGATTCCGCCTCCCAGGTTGGCCAGTTCAGCTAGTAGTTGTGGGGCAAGATTTAGTGCCAGCGCGAGCGCCGCGATGCTGATCACAGTATCACCAGCACCTGATACGTCGGATATCTGTCGCAGATGTGCCGGAACCAGGTGTTTTTCGGGTCTGCCACGGTAAGCTGCATCAATGTATACACCTTTTTCTGAGAGCGTAATAAATGTGCTGTCCACTTCCATCAGTACTTTCAGGCGTTCAGACGCCTGGGCTACGGCTTCTTCTACACTCAGCGAAGTCTCATGCTTCTCCTTATGCAGGGCCAGGTCTTCGGTAAGTAGCCCTTCTTTGAGTTCTTTGAGGTTAGGTTTAAAAAGTGTGGCTTTCTGGTAATGAAGGAAATTGCGTTTTTTAGGGTCAACAGCGGTAGGAATTTTACGTGCATTGGCCCATTGAATCACCTGCTGTATGCGGGCCTGGTTGAGGACGCCCTTATCGTAATCCTGGAAGATAACCACATCGGCCTGGGGTAAAGCAGCCTCTATGCGCTGCATAAGCGCATCACTCTCAGCCTCGCTGAGCAGATCGTTGTCTTCGGAGTCTATCCTTAGCATCTGCTGCGAACCGGCGATGACCCGCTCTTTGACAGTAGTGGGACGAGCTTTGCTCTGTACGATATAGTCTGCACTGATCTGCTGCGCATGGAGAAGACTGACGAAGGCTTCACCCTCATGGTCGTCGCCCACTACGGCACACAAAATTGGCGTAGCGCCCATTGCCTGTACATTCAGGGCGACATTGGCGGCGCCACCCAGGCGTTTTTCTCTTTTGCGGACATGTACAATAGGCACCGGTGCTTCCGGCGAGATACGGTCTACTTTTCCCCACACGTAAGCGTCCAGCATCACATCTCCTATGATCAGCACCTTGAGCTGATCAAAAGCCTCAAATATCTCTTCCAGTGATCGGTACATAAAAAAATATGCGTTCTGCCATATTGCTATAAGCAGAACGCAGGCAGTTTATTTGAGTTGTGCTAAAGCCTCCTTGATCCGGCGGATAGCCTCTACCAGGGCCTCATCAGAGGCGGCATACGAGAGGCGCACACACTCAGGAGCGCCAAAAGCGTCGCCGGTTACCAGCGATACATGGGCTGTATTCAGGATGTACATGCAGAAGTCCTCACTATTATGGATAGTGGTTTCGCCATTAGACTTGCCAAAGTATTCGCTGACATCGGGAAAAATGTAGAATGCTCCGTTAGGCACGTAAGTTTTGATCCCGGGAACTTCCTGCAGCTTTTCCAGTACCAGGTCGCGGCGGCGCTGATAGGCTTCGGCCATCTTTTTGGTGGAACTCATATCTCCGCTAAGCGCCGCAATGGCTGCTCTCTGGGCGATACTGTTGGTGCCGGAGGTAAACTGGCCCTGTATCTTACCACAGGCTTTGGCGATAGGTAGAGGCGCAGCGATATAACCCAGGCGCCAGCCGGTCATGGCAAAGCCTTTGGAAAATCCATTAACCGTCACCGTACGTTCCATCATACCAGGCATAGTGGCAATACTGACGTGCTCACCGCTGAAATTGATATGCTCATAAATCTCGTCGGCGATCACCACGATGTCGGGGCGGCCGCTAAGTGCCTCGGCCATGGCCTGCATTTCCTCACGGCTGAATACCGCACCGGTTGGGTTGCAGGGAGAGGAGAAAATAACAGCCTTGGTTTTGGGTGTAATGGCAGCTTTTAACTGTTCAGCGGTAGCTTTGAAGTTGTTCTCGATACTCCCGTTGATTGGTACGGGCACACCTTCTGCCAGTTTGATGATTTCCGCATAACTTACCCAGTATGGGGCATACACGATCACCTCGTCACCGGGATTCAGCAGGCACATAAAGGCATTGGCAATAGACTGCTTGGCTCCGGTAGAAACAACGATCTGTTCAGGGCTGTAGTCAAGGCTGTTTTCACGCTTGAGCTTATCGGCAATTGCCTGGCGCAGATCCAGGTAGCCGGGTACTGGTGTATAGGTAAAATATTTACCTTCATCAATTGCTTCTTTGGCTGCCTGGCAGATATGCTCAGGTGTTTTGAAATCCGGTTCGCCCAGACTTAAGCTGATGACGTCAACACCTTTGGACTTGAGCTCTCTTGCTTTTTGAGCCATCGCAATGGTGGCTGACTCTTCCATGGCCTTGATTCTGTCGGATAGTTGCTCCATGAGTTAGATTATTTGTTTGTTAATTAGCCGCTGACCCTGTATGCTACAGGGCGCGACAAAACTAAGGATAAACGGCTATACTTGCTAGTATGGGCGAGAAAAGGCTTTTAGTATTTTCAAAATAATCCGGCGCAGCAGCAGAAAATAGTTAACGAAAGATCCTTCTTTTTTAGAAAAATAGAGAGAAAATGCTGAACTTTGTCAACACAAAAGTTGTCTATTATATCGCATACGGGGCCGACCGGTTTTGACAGGATGAGTGGTTACGTGTGTAAGCATGCAGGCACATGGAGTGAGTGCCTTGATCAATAGCTCTAACAACACACTTGGCGAATCTAATTACGCCATGGCTGCCTAATTTTAACCCTCTAGGTTAAAATTTGGGCTTCACGGTTGAGCGACATCGCTCCCGGGCCACATCCCACGGAACCTCCTGTTCTTTAGGTTCCGAGTCTGGGGTGTCGACTTAAGGAACTGGCGCGGGCAGGACTGTGATGCCCGCGTGAGACTAAACGCAGTTAAGGTAGTAGTAGGTCGCCTTCTGCCGGCTGCTACCCGACAACTAATGGGAGGCTAAGCATGTAGAAGACACGATAGTTGCCTTCACTGGACGAGGGTTCGAATCCCTCCGGCTCCACAATTTTGATTCAAGTAACATCAAAACCCTTCAAATTTTAAAATTTGAAGGGTTTTTTGTTAAATTCCTATTCATTTTATCCATGTTTTCCCATATCTTAGGTGACCTATTCGGTTACCTTTTTTTAAAAATAGGAATAGGTAACCGATTTTGTTTCAAAACAAAATAACCAAATCATGCAGCATTCCTTTTCACTCCTATTCTGGATAAATAAAAACAAAATTAACAAGAATGGCGATGCGCCTATTTATGCTCGAGTTACCGTTAATGGTAAACGGGCAGAAATTGCTACTGGTGAGAAAATAAACCCAGAACGATGGACTGCTAAATTAAGCTGTGTCAAAGGTAATCGAGAAGATGCAAGAACGATTAATAATGCTCTGGATCGAATCCGATTGAAGATCAAAGGAATTTATAATCTTCTGCTGGAGGAAGGATACCATATTTCAGCAGATTTAGTCAAAGATAATTTTATTGGAAAAAAAAGGAAAGAGCATTCAGTACTGGAAGTATTCAAATATCACAACGAGCAGATGCGAGCACAAGTAGGTAAGGAGTATGCACTAGGCACTTATAAACGTTATGAAACTTCTCTCATGCTCACAGAGGAATTTATAAAACATAAATACAACCGATCAGATATGCAGCTTTCCGAGTTAAAATACAGCTTCATTACTGAATATGAATTTTATCTCAAGACAGTGCGAAACAATAATCATAATACAACCATCAAATACCTTCGTAATTTTAAGAAGATTATCCACATGGCAGTCGCTAATGATTGGCTTCAAAAATATCCATTTCTTGCTCATAAAGTTACGATTAAAGAAGTTAAACGTGACTTTCTTACCCAAGAAGAACTTGACAGAATAGACCAAAAAAAATTTTCTACTGGAAGGCTTGAGTTAGTGAAAGACATCTTTGTGTTTTGCTGCTACACAGGATTGTCATATGTTGATGTAGCAAAACTAACACCCAATAATATTGATATAGGAATAGATGGAGATCAATGGCTGTTTGTTGATAGAACCAAGACAGGAAACCCTTCTCATGTTCCATTGCTTGCTCCAGCATTAGCTATCATTCAGAAATATCAAAATAATCTTGAAGCTGAGAATAAAGGTCTCCTGCTACCGATGATTTCAAACCAGAAGTTAAATGCCTATCTTAAAGAGATTGCCGATGTATGTAATATTCAAAAACACCTAACCTTTCATATTGCTAGGCACACCTTTGCTACTACTGTGACACTAACTAATGGCGTGCCTATTGAGTCAGTAAGCTCAATGCTGGGGCACAAAAATTTAAGAACTACACAAATTTATGCTAAGGTGGTTAAGAAAAAAATTAGTGATGATATGAGGAAGCTAAAGGAGAAACTGAGTAATCATTCGGGAGAAAATAGAATGATCAATTAAGCGAGAATCTTTATTTCCTATATTCAATCACTTCCTCCCCATAATATATCGGTCAAGCTTCTGAAAGAAGGCTTCTTTATAAGTGACACCGATGGGTATCATTTTTTGATTGTTCTTCATTCCGTGGAGCGATATCTGATTACCTTCAATACTTTGT
>CAZFFW010000117.1:0-17710 GCA_964518125.1 uncultured Porifericola sp. | reverse complement strand
CTGGGCGCATCCGTGCCTGGGTTATTGCTGCTCCTGGGCGGAAATTATCTCAGGCTTATCCTGATTGCGTTGGTCATTGCCATACCACTAACCAATTACTTTATGTCGGAATGGCTTATGGCTTTTGCTTACAGGGTAGAGGTAATGTGGTGGTTTTTTGCGCTACCGGCCGTGCTGCTACTCCTCATCGCGCTGGCTACCATCAGCAGTCAGACTTTCAGGGCCGCCCGGCAAAACCCAGTGAATAGTTTGCGGGATGAGTAGGCAAAACATCATTCTATCAGTCTGTTATCCCAGAAATAGGGTTCCCTATCTACCACTTTAACATACTCTTCCCGAAAATCTGGATGGCTTGTGTTGATGATGTAATTGTACTCTTTGGGAATAATGGCTGAAGGGATTTTTAACACCAAGGCACTTTTTCGGTGGTACCACTGGCTACCTAAACGTTGAAGCAAAGGATAAGCCTGCTCCTGACGCCAGTTTTGTGGTAACTCTTTCTGGGTGAATTGCTCATACAGGTTTTCATCATCATGGATATGAATCACCACCAGCTGATAGGTAAAATGGGGCTGAATGGCTGCCCGGTGTACTACGAGTTCAAGGGTAGCCAAAGACCTTGAAGCTGCTGTATAAATCACATATTCATTTTCGTAATTCCAGCGGTTGGCTACTCCCGATGCAGTGAGCTTGTCTGCATATTGGGCACGGCTTATTCTGAATACTTCCACTACACATTATCGCCGTATTCCATGGCGGTCAGGCGGTTGTCAATAAGTTTAATCCCACTGATGGTGTTGAGATAAACTGCTGGATTTTTCTTTCCGATCAAAAAATTTTCTGTTCCCAACCACTGACTAAAATTCTCTTTATTTCCAAAAACATCTATCCCATGCTTCATCAGCGCAATGAGTAAAATGATGTGCTCCTGCAAATCTTCTTTGAGCGCAGCTTCTGAGCTTTTGTAGCTGCGAAATGTTTTTACGTTGATATTTAGCCATTGAGCGATAGCCTCATCGCTGAAGGTGCTAAGAGATTTCAGCGCTTCTAAACTTTTGGTATTTACGGTCCCGCTTTCAATCAACTGCAGCACTTCACTTGTATGAATATTAGAGGAGACACGCGACTGTAAATCTGTTGTAAGCATATGTGATTATAGCCAATTTTACCTTTTTAAACAAGTAATTTTTCTTTACCCTGCTTATAGCTACATTTTAGCTGCTCCCTTCTATGCAAGATGCCGTGATCTTGCGCAGGCTTTTTTGCCCTGGCTACCATCAGCAGCCAAACCCTAAAAGCCGCCCGGCAGAATCCGGTGGATAGCCTGAGTGATGATTAATAACTGATAAGTGATGCTTTGGGATACCTGGAGAGGGATATGCTATTTCTGGATAAAGGGGAGGTTGCGGTAAATATCCCGGAGGCTCAGCGTCATCTCGCCACCCAGGAGGGTCAGGGTGTCTTCAGGCTTTTCGTAGATGACGATCTTCCATTCGTGTTGTTGTTGTTTCTGGTAATGCTCTACCTGCATGCTCTGCGAGGCAATTAGCAGGTATTCATTCAGCGTGTCAATACTGCGGTAAGCAGCAAACTTGGCGCCCCTGTCAATGGAAGCGGTAGATGATGACAGGATCTCTATGATCAGTGAAGGGTTGGTCAGATTATCAAATTCCTGATCTTTGAATTTTGCCTCACCCTGGCAAACTACCAGGTCAGGATAAAAGTAGCTGTTGGCCTGGGGCGCAAAAGTGCGCATATCAGAATGGAAAGCTTCAAAAGGCTTATTCATTAACCCCTGCCAAAATAGCCCACTCAGATTGAGTGAGATCCGGTTATGTTCTTTGGTAGCACCACCCATTTCTATCAGTTTTCCGTCATGGAATTCAAATTTGCCATACTCCTCCCGGCTGCCCCGGCGCTCCGCCTGCAGATAAGCTTCGGGGGTCATTGTCTCCTGTTCCACTATTGAATGTTCCATCACTTTGCTTTTTCTTTCAATTTAATCAACTCCAGGACTATCTCCAACATACAGCTTTGGCTACAGATTTCTAAGGAACTACATTTTCCGTACCCTGCAGCTGGTTCAGCGCCCGATTGGCCACCCTGACCACATACTTGTTCTCATCATCCATCACCGACTGCAGAGCGGGAATGGCAGGACGGGCTTTTTCGTCTATCTCGTCCAGCACCAGGGCGGCATGCAGGCGCACCCATTCGTGTTCGTTCCTCAGGCTGGCTTCCAAAGTCTGCAGCGCGTCTTCACATACATCCATCCGACAGAGGGCTCGGGCTGTAGCAATGGTTACCGTGGGCGATGAATCGCTAAGCGTTTCGCGCAAAGCCTGTTGTGCACTAGCGGCATGTTTGGCCAGGTTGCCCAGCCCAATGGCTGCCCAGTAGCGCACCGAGGCATCCTGATCTGTCAGCGCCTTCTGGAGCTGGGGTATGACCTGATCACCTTCCGTCCAGAGGCGGGCGGTCTGTCCGATCTTTTCAATGGGTAAAACCCCATTGCGGGCCAGGGTATAGATCGGCTGATCGTGCTCCCGCTGCAAGGCGTTGATAATAGGCTCAGGAATTAGACCAATGTCTTTGGTTTCATCTGCCCAGGCCACATGTGCCTGCCGCATTTGCTGCAGGATTTCCCGGTGAGCCGGTGATTCCGCCAGGTTGAAAAGTTCATAAGGATCGGCCTGCAGATCAAAGAGTTCTTCCTGCGGCTTGCTGTCGGCCATATAGTGTGCGGAGAAGGGAGGTAACGCATTGGCTTCCTCCATCCGGCGAATTTCCTGCATGATGATCCCCTTCTCCGGCGTGTTCATATATTGATAATAGGGCTTAAAAGGCTCATAGTAGCGGATGTACTTGTAGCGTTTGCCTCTCACCGCCCTGATCATGTCGTAGCGCTCGTCCATACGGTCGCGGGCAGCGTAGGCATAGTCTCGCTGCGGGCTGAGGTTTTCGCCCAGAAAAGCCCGGCCCTGCATATGTTCTGGTACTTCCACACCGGCCAGTTTCAGTGCGGTAGGTGCCAGGTCTATGAAACTGACCAGTTCATCATTTTTCTCGCCTGCCTCAGCAGTTGCCAGTGGCCGGTATTTTTCAGGAATACGCACGATCATAGGTACATGCAGGCCGGTTTCGTAGAGCCAGCGCTTACCACGGGGGATGCCCATGCCATGATCAGAATAGAAAAAGACGATCGTTTCCTCAGCTAGCCCGGCCGCCTCCAGTTCGTCCAGCAAAGCCTGCACCTGCCGGTCCATGGCAGCAATTACATTGTAGTAGCGGGCCCAGTCGCGGCGCACCAGTTCGGTGTCCGGGTAGAAAGGCGGTAGCGGTACTTCTCCCGGCTCCACCATCAGCGAATCGGGCAGATTAGCCACATCCCGGGCATACACATCATCCCGGGCCACATGACTCTCATGGGTAGTATGCAGGTTAAAGACCGCAAAAAAAGGCTGCTTCGCATCAGGCCGCTTTTTCCAGTGCGCGTCATTGCTGGATTCGTCCCAGGTGTCTGCGGGTGCATCAAACTGGTAATCTTCTTTGGAATTATTGGTACAGTAGTATCCCGCATCTCTCAGGTAGGTAGTGAACGGCTGCACTTCTTCCGGCAGTCGGCCTTTGTTGCGCATATGGTGGGTACCAATGGCCGTCTGGTACATGCCGGTGATGATCGTAGAGCGGGCCGGCGCACATACGGGCGCTGTAGCGATCGCATTGGTGTAGAGAATGCTTTCTTCGGCAAAACGATCCAGGCTAGGCGTGTGCGCATAGATATCTCCGTAGCAGCCCAGGTTGGGGCTCATATCTTCTACCGTGATCCAGAGAATATTGGGGCGGTCCTGTGCCTGCAGGGAAGTGTAGCAGCCCAGGAGTAGCAGGCTGGCTGCCATTACTTTTGTTATTGCATGTAGGTTGTGCATGAGTATTATTGGGTTCTTACTGTAGTAAAAAAATATGTCGGCCCGAGGGCACTTCGTCTATGGTCAGAACGTCACCTTCCCGCTGCGCTTCTATCACCTGACGGTTATGTAACAGCTTATCCGTCAGCGCCAGCCCCATAGTCGGAATCGCCACTTTGGCGCAGGTGTTGGCAGGGAGGTGCAGTTCAAGTTCTACCTTCTGTAAATTACTAAAAAAATTGACTTTAACCGGACCCCGAATGGTAGGTACTTTTGCCTTGAACTGCCGGATATGCCCTGGCTGTGGTTGTACCAGTATTTTCTGAAAGCCTGCTTCCAGGGGCCTTACGCCTGCCAGATAGCGGGGAATAATATTGGCCGGAGCAGCACCCCAGGCATGGTTCCAGTCCTGGTTGGGCTTATAGCAATCATCCCAGGCTTCCAGCGTAATGGTAGAACCTGCCTCCAGCATATTCATCCAGCTCCGTTTTCCGGTGCTTGTCATCAGTTCAGTAGCATATTTGTCTTCTCCCGCCTCAAACAGCGCTTCCAGCAGATATTGCGCAGCGTACACACTACAGGCCATACCCCGGGACTTGATATGTGACACAACTGACGCTACATATTCCGGGGGTACCAGGCCAAAAGCCAGGGGGAACATATTGGCATGGAGCGAAGCATGCCTACTGCCTTCCCCATCCACAAAAATACCACGGGACTTGTCCAGTAAACTTTCATGAAAGCTTCTGCTTACCTGTGCCGCCCGCTGACTGAAGAAAGCTGCTTCCTGAGGCTTACCCAAGACTTCCGCTACCTTTTGCATGATGTCAAGTGTTTTATAATGAAAGGCATTGACAACGGTATTGATCTGGCAGAACTCAAAACCGTCCGTCTCTCCTCCCTCTCCTTCCTCCAGCCCCAGAATTCCTTCGTGCGGCCAGTCTACAATGTCTGTAAGGTGTTTTCCTTTGAATGCAGCCGCTTGATAATGAATAGACCGTTCCAGGTTACGCGTCTTTCTTATATCGTAGGTGCTGATCAGTCCGTCTTTTCTGGCAAGTTCCATCAGCGTTTTGGCCTTCAACAACGGGTAATGCCGGGCCAGCATACAGCTATCGCCGGTGTACATATAATCAGCATAGGCCATCAGTACGCTGTGCAGTATCCATTCAGTAGGCCAAGTTGCGTGAAACAGCAGGTATTCCAGGCTTTTGCGTCCCATAGCATACTCCCGGTCAGTACAGTAATGGCCCAGCTGGTTGATATAGGCATCTGACTCGTACGGTATCCTTTCACGATCTCCATCCACATAAATACCTGCAAAAGCAGTAGCCTTGATAGAATATTTACAAAGGTCCCATACCCGATTCAGGTTACTATCATCTGATTGAAAGCCGGAGGCCTGATCGTCAAATGGATAATTGACCACCACCTGCTGCACCTGATGTGTACTGAGTTCATGCGGGTAGTTGATGACTTCCGCATAGCGAAAAGGCATTACTTCTCCCACATAGACTGGCATATGGATCGCTTTGGCGCGGGTATTTTTCTTATCTGGTGGTACCTGAAGCAGGTAGGTATGTCGGCCTTTGCGGAGCTTCAGGCTAAAGTTCCGAAAGCGCCTGCCGCCTCCCGGCTCCTGATGAAGATATAAGGGAGCAAGAAGCACCTCCCCCAGGTAAATGCTAACCTCCAAATCGTCTTTTTCGCTGAAAAGCTCCAGCTTCAGGCTGCCAAAGGCATCTTTTCCAAAGTCAATAAAGTAACTCCCATCTTCTTTTTTGTCAATGCTCTGAGGAATGACGGTATGCTTTTGCAGCGGCAGGCTACTGACAGTGTTCCCCTTTGAGAAGCTGCCTGTCCTGAAAGCCTGTACTTTTGAGAAAAAGCTCAAGTTAGCCGCGGTATCCCAGATCCGGACTTTCCAGAAATATATCCTGTGCTGCTTCAGGGCAGGGCCGGTATAGCGGACACTTACCGACTGCGCCGAGTTTACCTTGCCGGAATCCCACACATTGCCGGCGTTCTGCTGTGCTGCCTCCCGGCTGTCAGCCACAATAATCTGGTAAGCAGCCTGCTTACTCTTGTTGTCAGCCATTGTACAAATCCAGCTAAAATGAGGAAATTGATTACTCATCACAGCATATTGAACAGAGCCCAGATACTGGTCTGCTTTTTCCAGCGGAATATCAGTCAGGTAGGCGTTTGACCAAACGCGATCGGGTGTTGATAACAGGTCCAGCATCAGTCCGTCGGGAGCAGACAGGACAGCTCCATCTTCTGCAGGTGGCTTAAGTTTTAGGGCCGGCCATGGTCTGGTGGTTTCACTTTTGCCAAATCTTTTGGTCAGTTTGCGGAGACGTCTGATGATACGATCTTTCATAGGTGGTAATTAGTGGGCAAAAATTCATTCCCTTATACCCATGAAATTTGAAAATATGGCAAGAGAAAAGCAACTAAAATGCTTTTTTATCTCTGAATTATGCAGTTAATTTCTGCTAATCCACAGCACCCAGTCTTCTATATCAGGGGCTTTCAGGTTTACCTGTTCACCAGTAGTACTTAATTTTTCTCTCAGCCAATTGCCTGTATCCGGATCAAACCACTGCAGTGTGTAGCTCCCTGTAGGTAAAGTAAGGCTGACCTCAGGGATTTTAGTTGCCGGAAAATCTGTTTCAGGATTTTCACCGCTGGGATTGGCCAGGTAGATCAAATATGCGTTGTCGCCCTTCATACCCTTATACCTGGCAGGTTGATTTCCAGCCAGCGCATCATCGGGCTGCATACCTAGCAGGGTCAGCCCGCTTTCCTCAAAAAAGCTGTGGATATGTCTGAAATCATGGGCTCCCTGGTGCAACACCCCTTGCCGGTTGGCGTCATAGTAGCCCCACACACCTTTTGCCCTACCTTCAAAAGGCTGATAGCGTATGGTCACCAGGCTGTCTTCGCTGCCATGCTCGTGGTCCAGGTAGCGTTCGTAGGTTTTCAGACCACCATAGGTAGCGTGGCCGCCGGAAAAGAGCGAAGCCCACATCAGACGACGAAAGAAGTAACGGCGGTGAGCAGGGTAGCGGTAGAGTTCGTAGCGGTCTTCATCCAACACGATAGGTTGCCTGCCCAGCTTGCGGTATTGCAGGATCAGGTTTCCCGCTACCTCGTCCAGGTCTTCCAGCGTAATGATATCGGACCAGGGCGCATCTACAAAATCATAACCGCTGAAGCGGGCCTGATGATTGGTGATCAGGGTACCCCAGGGTTCTCTTGCTGCAAAGTCCTGCCCCATCTGGTCAATGGTTGCGTACTTTACCTGCCTGCTCTTCAGGGTATCGCTCCGGGTGATCTTTCGGTCGTTGCTGATGGTCCACTGTACGTTAGGGAAGGCAGACCAGCGGGCCTGGGCATAGCGGCCCACCATCTGGGCAGCACGGCTGTCCGCATAGTTACGGATCATCTCGGTATCTTCCGCATAAGGGATCAGTTGCAGGCTGATGTGCGGATGCTTCTCCAGCGCATAGAGGATTCTTCTCTCCATTTCCCGCCAGTATGACAAAGCCGGCATATCAGAACCGGGGGTAAACAGGGCCTCTACATTATGCCTTGAATTGGCAAACCAGGCCCGAATCTTGGTAGCGCCCATTTCGGCGGCCTGGTCAATATAGGCCTGCCAGTGTGGTTCAGAAACCACCAGGTAGCGATAGCCGGTATCGCCTATGTGCAGAAACCACTCCCCATTGTCGTACATAAACTGGTAGGGGTCATCAGGATGCTGGCGCAGCTTGCCTTTGAAATCCGAAGGCAGAACCTCAAAGCTGCCGCTGTGCGCGTCCAGCCCCTCGTTATTGGAAGCGGACTGCCACTGCCAGGTGCCCGGCTGGTCGCAGTATGCCCGTACGCTGAAGCGAGTTCCCCCGTCATGAAACCCCTCCGCTGTCGCCTGTGACCCATCGGGTCGGGTAAATGTCACCATCAGGGAGATGCCGTAGTAGGGGTTTTGGTTATCAGCGACTGCATCCAGGCTGATTTCATACACCCCTCTGTGCCATGCCTGTCCTTTCTGACTCGAGAATTGCTCCTGCCCGGAAGCCGGCAGAAAAATCTGTAAAAAACAGCAAATCAGGTAAATGCGCGCTATCTTCATCATAATCATTTAGGCGGTTGCATCAGCGAAAATAAGAAAGAGGCTTAGCATACGCTACTTATCGGCATTTATTTCAACATTACAGGAGAGTACAGTACGGATAGGTGGCCGGCACTTCGTAGTTTTAGAGCTTCAAGTATTGAGTATCATTTTTTGGCACAAAATAAATTATCTAATGGAAAAGGAAGTCAGTTCTTTCAAACACGTCAGGTATCTCTGGGACCATGCGAAAGCCAGTCAGCTGGAAGGCGATGAAGTCGCGCTGCTGCTGTACCGTTCTAACATACTGGGTGCCGATCTGCGCATTACCAATTATGGGGGCGGAAATACCAGCTGCAAAACCATAGAAAAAGACCCCCTCAGTGGAGAAGAAACCGAAGTCATGTGGATCAAAGGTTCCGGTGGCGACATAGGCTCCCTGACCCGCGGTGGGTTGGCCGGTCTTTACGTAGACCGCCTGCATGCCCTCAAAAACCGTTACCGGGGTATGGAGTTTGAAGACGAAATGGTAGACCTTTTTTACCATTGCCTGTACGACCTGGACTCCCGCGCGCCCAGTATCGACACACCCCTGCATGCATTTCTACCTTTCAAACATATTGACCACCTGCATCCCGACGCAATTATTGCCATAGCAGCCGCTAAAGATGGGAAGAAGATCACCGAAGAACTTTTTGAAGGGCAAATGGGCTGGGTAGACTGGCAGCGTCCCGGCTTTGACCTTGGTCTGCAGCTGGAAAAATGTATCCAGGAAAACCCTGGCATCAACAGTATCATGCTGGGTAGCCACGGTCTCTTTACCTGGGCTGATAATGCCTACGACTGCTATATCAACAGCCTGGAAACCATAGAAAAAGCCTCCCGTTTCCTGGAAGAAAATTATGGCAAAGAGAGGCCGGTATTCGGGGGCGCTAAGGTGCAGTCCCTGGAAGAAGCAAAGCGTCACTCCCAGGCTGCCCACCTTGCACCATTGCTCCGTGGCTTCTGCTCCAGCCACCAGCCTATGATCGGGCATTTTACGGACGATGAGAAGGTGCTGGAATATATCAACAGCCACGACCTCAGCAAACTGGCTCCTATGGGCACCAGTTGCCCTGACCACTTCCTCCGTACCAAGATCAGACCGCTGGTACTGGACTTCCTGCCTGCTGATGCCGACCTCAGCGATAAGCAGGCGCTGCAGAAACATATGGACGGGGCTTTTCAGCAGTACCGTAAAGAATATGCCGAATACTACGAGCAGTGCAAACATGAGGATAGCCCTGCCATGCGCGACCCTAACCCGGTAGTGATCCTGTGGCCGGGAGTAGGTATGTTTACCTTTGCCAAAAACAAGCAGACAGCCCGTGTAGCCAGCGAATTTTACATCAACGCCATCAACGTGATGAAAGGCTCCGAAGCAGTATCTGAATATACCTCACTGCCCATACAGGAGGCCTTTAACATTGAATACTGGCAGCTGGAAGAAAATAAGCTTAAGCGCATGCCTCCCGAAAAACCACTTTCCCGCAAGATCGCACTAATCACCGGAAGCGGAGGAGGCATTGGTAAGGCCACAGCCGAGAAATGCATTCAGCAGGGAGCCTGCGTGGTACTTACCGATATTAATGGTGATCGCCTAGCCGCGACTCAGAAGGAATTTGAGGAAAAATACGGTAAGGATGCAGTAGCATCGGTCAGCATTGATGTCTCCAAAGCTGAAGATATCGCTTCTGCCTTACAGCATGCAGCCCTGCAGTTCGGCGGCCTGGACATCCTGGTTAACAATGCCGGACTGTCCATTTCCAAAACACTGGAAGATACCACCGAGCAGGACTGGGATATACAGCACAATGTAATGGTTAAAGGACAGTTCCGTACCTCACAGGCAGCGGTTAGTATCATGCGTATGCAGGGCCTGGGCGGGGATATTGTGAACATTGTTAGCAAAAATGCTTTGGTATCCGGGCCAAAAAATGTAGCTTATGGCACAGCTAAGGCTGCCCAACTCCATATGTCGCGCCTGCTGGCCGCTGAACTGGGCCCTGATAAGATCCGTGTCAATGTGGTAAACCCTGATGCGGTCATTGAGGGCAGCAACATCTGGGCAAACGGCTGGGCGGAAGGCCGGGCCAAAGCGTATGGTGTCACCATAGAGGAGCTTCCCAACTACTATGCCGGGCGCACCCTGCTGAACGAGACCATCTCACCGCAGGATATCGCCAATGCGGTATTTGTACTGGTTGGAGGGCTCATGAAGAAAAGTACCGGTAATGTCCTCAATGTAGACGGAGGACTTGCACAGGCATTTGTCCGATAGATTACTGCTAAACTACCTAAACCGGAAGCCACTGCCTGCAGGCAGTGGCTTTGTCATGTTTAATAAGACTACGTCCTGACTTATGAGAACCCAAATACTGTTTTTCTGCTGTATGCTTATCTCCTTTGGCCTGCAGGCACAATCAATAGAGATCAACCCCCGGCTGCTGCGGCATCAGTGGGAAGCCTCCTGGATTACGCACCCTCAGGCCCCTCTGACAACCTATGGTGTGTATCATTTCCGCAAGTCATTTTCGCTGGACACACCGCCATCCTCTTTCATCGTACATGCCTCGGCCGACAATCGTTACCGCCTTTTTGTCAACGGGCAGGATGTTGGGTTTGGTCCGGCCAGGGGCGATCTGCTGCACTGGCGCTACGAGAGCTATGACATTGCCGATCACCTGCAGGCCGGTGAGAATACCATCGCGGCAGTGGTGTGGAACTTTGGCGAGCATATGCCAGTAGCCCAGCATTCAAACTATACAGCCTTTATCCTGCAGGGCAATACGGAAGCAGAACATGTGGTCAATAGTGGTAGCGAGGGCTGGCGCGTAACCAGAAATGAGGCTTACCAGCCGCTTACCCAGGCGGATTTCAGGGTGCTGGGCTATTATGCCGTAGGCGCCACCGACCATGTGGATGGCAATCGCTACCCCTGGGGATGGCAGCAGCCTGATTTTGATGATAGTGACTGGCTCGGCCCAAAATCTGTCAAGAAAGGCGCACCTTATGGTTTCCCCTACGGCTACGGAGATGGCGGCTATAACCTGGTAGCACGTAATATCCCGATGATGGAAGAGTATGAGGAACGCTTTGCTGAAATAGAAAGAACAGCAGGTGTGGCGGCGGCAGCAGGATTTGTAGAAGGGACACAGGCTTTGCAGATACCTGCCAATACTGAAGCCAGCATATTACTGGACCAGACGTACCTGGTGGCCGGCTATCCCGAACTGCTGGTAAGCGGCGGTGCCGGTAGTCGGATCAAAGTGACCTATGCTGAGGCGCTCTACGACGAGCAGAACCGTAAGGGTAACCGCAATATTACTGAAGGCAAGAAAATACTGGGCTATTTTGATATTTTTGAGCCCGACGGTGGCCAGAACCGCCTTTTTCGTCCCTTATGGAACCGTACCTACCGCTATGTGGAACTTGCCATAGAAACCGGAAATGAGCCGCTTACCATCCTGGATTTTTACGGTATTTACTCAAATTATCCCTTTGAAGAAGTGGGTTCTTTTGCCAGCGATGATACGCTTACCGAGGATATATGGGACGTAGGCTGGCGTACTGCCCGCCTGTGCGCCACCGAAACTTACATGGATTGCCCCTACTACGAGCAGCTGCAGTACATCGGCGATACCCGTATTCAGGCCCTGATTTCTCTCTATGTTTCCGGCGATGATCGGCTGATGCGTAATGCTATTCAGCAGTTTGACCACTCCCGGGCACCGGAGGGCATCACCATGAGCCGTTATCCTTCGGGCCTGGCACAATACATTCCTCCCTACGCCCTCTTCTGGATCGCGATGGTGCATGATTACCATATGTACCGGGAGGATGACGCATTTATCAAAAGTAATCTCGCCGGCATAGAAGCAGTGCTTAGCTGGTTTGAGGATAAGCTGGACGATAATTATCTGCTGACCGACCTGCAGTGGTGGAACTATGTGGATGCTGTGGAAGGCTTCAGCCGGGGTACGCCTCCCGGTGCGGAAGACGGGCATTCTACCCTCATCACCCTGCAGATGATCTATGCTACTGATTATGCGGCAGAGTTGTTTGAAAACTATGGCAAGAAGTACCTGGCCGACCACTACCGGCAGCTTTCGCAAAAAATGAAAGAAGCCGTCATGCAGACCAGCTATGATGCGGAAAGAAAGCTGGTTGCCGACACACCGGAGAAAAATGCCTTCAGCCAGCATGCCAGTATCATGGCGATACTTACGGATACCGCGCCCCGGGCATTGCAGTCCGACATGTTTGATCGCCTGGTATCAGATACTTCGCTGGTGCAGTGTAATATCTACTACCGCTTTTACCTGACCAGGGCTGCCAATAAAGTGGGGCGGGCCGACTATTTTGTCAATCATCTGGATACCTGGCGCGATATGCTGGAGGAAGGGCTGACTACCTTTGCCGAACATGAAGACAACACCCGCTCCGACTGCCACGCATGGAGTGCCAGCCCGAATTATGAGTTTCTGTCCACAGTAGCCGGTATCATGCCGGATGCACCGCATTTCGCATCAGTAAGTATTGCTCCGGCGCTGGGCTATCTGCAGGAAGTGAGCGGAAAGGTAGTACACCCTCTGGGAGTGATCAGCGTAGATCTTAAAAAGAAAGGAAAAAGCGGTATTACCGGGACGATCAGCTTACCGCCGGGACTCAGCGGTAGTTTCCGGTGGAACGGGAAAACCATCGCTTTACAGGACGGAAGCCAGCAAGTCAGCCTGCCGTAACAGTTGACGGAGATCAGGCCACCCGCTCTTTTTTGTCTTCCTGCTTCCTGGGTGCGGTGATCAGGTTGATGTATTCGTCATCCATCATGGCATCCAGGTAACGATAGGCACCGGTAAGCGCCACATAGTCACGGTGCACCAGCATCTCTATGGTACAGCGGTCTGGTGCAAAGCAGTAGGCATACAGATGCTGCCACTGGCTGGCTAGCTTATAGACCAGGTGATGGCGGTCTTTAAATTCTACTTCAAAGATAGAATCCTGCAGAGTCTGCTGTACCACATCCAGCACCTCCTGCCGGTTCTCATCCAGCCGGATATACAGCGTATATGTCTGTGGTACATTGGCTCCCAGCGCCAGACAGACCGGAATCACGGAAAGCTGCGTATATACACCAAGAGGATACACATCAAAAAGTGACGTCAGGGCGATAAGCGTAAGGCAGAGAACACAGCCCATGATAAATACCCTGATCAGGCGGATGTAGTACAATGGCACAGTGGTAAGTTGCAGCTTTTCAAGCACAAGGTGTTTATGTCCGGCCTTTTTCCGGATGTCCCGCTCTATCAATGCCTCATTGGTAGCCGCAGCAAGGCCTACCAGTAAGCCGAAAATGAGCGAATGGCCAAAGATATTTTGATACACCTGGGCTTCTTTAAGCGCATCTATCAGCAGGAGGTTGATAATCAAAAAAGCAATTATAGATAGCAGCACATTCTTGGCTGCTATCTGTACGTAATGGATAGTCGGCATACTATTCCCAAATTTTCATGGTTTTCAGGCTTTTGTTGGCAAGTGTAGCTTTCAAAAGCAAGTCTAATCAATTTTTGTGCATATAATGGGTATCTGCAAAGAAAAAAGTCACAAAACGGCATCTAATCCCCTATGTATTTATTTGAGCAGGCCTTACTGTACCCTCCTGGATAACTATCTGGCAGGCTGCTGCGCATACCGCTATCACAAGACTCCGATCAGGACAACATAGTTGGAATACCCCACCCATTAAATTACCATACATAGTGCCTTACGGCCTGAAATTGCCTGACAAACTTCATTCCTGAATCATCAGGCAGCTAAAAATAAATACACATAAAATTTATGTGAAATCACTATCTTACTTCTCGCCTGACTTGAAATGATAATAGGCTCCAGATTGGTCCATATAGTCCGGCAATTCATCATAACAGATGAAATTTGTTACCTGATATCCTCCAACTACAAATACGGATTGATAAAATTAAGTAAAATTACTTATTTAGCAAATGAATTTTAATAGTAATAATTGTTTAAAAAAGTAAGTTTTTTGTTAAACAGTTCGCTATTTTGCAACTCTTACTACTTAGTTGATACTAACCTATAACGAACTCAATGCCCAGATCATCAAAGCTGATAGACATATATTTACACTCTATTGATGTCGGTTTATTGGTAGTAGACCAGGAAGGCAACATTCTGCTGACGAATGCCACACTCAACAAACTGACCGGTAAAGCGGCTGAGGAGATCAACGGAAAAAAGTACGCTTCCATTCTACCGGAACCTCCGGAAAGCAGGCAACTGATGGATGACTTTGTTTCCGGAATGAATCAAAAGCTACCCATCTGCAAAGCATGGTGGAATGGCCCGGAAGCTTTTTTCTATATCAAAGGCTACGCACAGGATGAAATCTTGGACCAGTATGGTAAATGCCGCATTATTTTCATCCGTGATGTAAGCGAAGAAATCCTGTATCGTGAAAAACTGGATCACCAGGCGGCTATCCTGAGTAATGTACGCGACAGTATCGTGGTCACTGACCGGAAAGGCATCATCACCTACTGGAACGAAGCCGCCACTGAGCTTTTTGGAAACACTGCCCGACAGATGCTCCGGCAGCATATTACTCATTTCAATCCGGAATTTGATATTGAGCGTTTTTTTGAGGAGGCGCGCAATACTCCCGGCTATACTTTCCGCCTGGAGTGGCCTTATCTGCGGCCTGATGGACAGACCATCTGGGCCGATGTCAAATTGTCGCCTCTTTACAAAAACCAGGAATTACAGGGAGTAATCGGTGTATCCAAAGACATTACTGACAAGAAGAAAAGGGAACAGGAAGCCCGGCGGCAGCAACAGGAGTTGTCATCCATCATTGACTCGCAGACCAGCTACCTGATCCGTACCGACCTGGAAGGAAAGTTTACGTTTGTCAACGCAGCTTTTGCAAAAAAATACGGCTACCGGGGCTCACTCATCGGCATGAACTCAATGGAAAGTATCTTGCCGGAAGACCATGAGAAAACCTACCGGATGATAGAAGCCTGCCTGGTGCAGCCCGGCACAATGTATCCCATAGAAATTCGCAAACCTGCTCCTGACGGAGGCTACTTTACCAATTACTGGGAATTTGTGGCTATTACGGATGAAGAAGGCAGGCCTACCGAAATCCAGGGAGTAGGTTATGACATCAGCGAACGTAAGAAAACTGAAGAGCAGATACTGAAGCTTAACCATTTTAACAAGCTACTGCTGGAGATATCCACCCGCTTCATCAACATCAGTTACCAGGACCTGCAGCAACAGATACAAAACGCACTGGAGCGGGTAACGCTCTTTACCGGTTTTGACCGTTCGTTTGTGTACCTCTTCAACGAGCAAAATACAGAAGGCTACCTGACCTACGAGTATTGCGCACCGGGTATACCTCCCTCTGGCCCGGAGTCACAGGTGTATCCTGCCGCTCCCTTCCCCTGGTGGATGGGCAAGATTCTTCGGGGAGAGATCGTTGAAATCAGGGATTTGGGAGATTTACCGGAGGAGGCCAGTAACGAACAGCAGGCACTACAAGCGGCTGGTGTACAGTCAGTAGTAGCCGTTCCCATTATCTACCATGATCATTTCCTGGGCTACGCTGGCTTTACTTCTCTTAACAGTCATAAGCAGTGGAACGGCGAAAGTACCGGCCTGCTGAAACTACTGGGGGCCATCTTTGCCAACAGCCTTTACCGCACCAATACTGAAAAACGCCTGGACGAAGCCAACCAGCGCTACCGCCTGCTCGCCGAAAATATTACCGACATGGTGAGCCTGCACGGGGGCGACGCCATTACCCACTATGTATCACCTTCCTGTGAAGCCCTCTTCGGCTACCAAATCCATGAAATACTGGGTATTGATGCCACTGAGTTTATCCATCCCAATGACCGGGAGATGGTCAGGGCTGCCATAGAACAGGCCAAACAAGAGGGCAGCGGTCGCTTTATAGCGAGGCTCCGCAAAAAGAACGGCGAGTACATCTGGATTGAAACGATCGGAAAGCTGTTAAATAATGGACAGTCGGCAGAGCTGATTGCGGTGAGCCGCAATATCCATCAGCAGCAAATGGCAGAGCAGGAAAAAGACCAGCTGCTGCAGGAATCACAGGCGCTCAACGAGCAGCTCAGCGCCAATGAAGAGGAACTCCGGCAAAACCTGGAAACTACAGTAGAACTCAACGAAAGGCTGGCCAGAAGTGAGCTTCATTTTAAGGGACTGATTGAGAAAAGCTTTGACGCCATCGTAGTGTATAATGGCGAGGGAATTGTACAGTATGCCTCTCCTTCCGCCAGGAAGATCACCGGCTATGAGCAGATGGTCGGTATGCATGGAGCCGCTATTGTGGTGGCCGAAGACCTGCCGGAAGCAGAGCAGATTATGGCGCAGATACTTCAACTCCCGGGAGAACAGATCAGCTTTGAACAGCGCGTACGCCGCAAAGATGGTGAAATCATCTGGGTAGAGGCAGTCATGACCAACCAGCTGCATGAAGAAGCCATACTGGGCCTGGTATCAAATTTCAGGGACATTACCGATAAAAAACTGGCCAGCCTGGAATTGCAGAAAAGCCGGGCTTCCCTTAATATCGCCCAGAGCGTCTCTAAAGTGGGAAGCTGGGAAGCAGACCTGCTAAGCGGAGACAGCTACTTTTCTGATGAATTTTACCGTATCCTGGGACTTGAGCCCGAAGAAGGTGATGCACCAGACTTTGATTACTATACCTTCGTCCATCCGGAGGACCGGGAGTTTGTAAAGCAACAAGAGCGGGAAGCGTTTAGCGAGATGAAAGAGATACCGCTCAACTACCGTATTATTGATGCGTTCGGAAAAGTCAAATACATAGATGTCCAGAATAAAATATTGCGTGATGAACAGGGAAATCCGGTAAAGATGCTGGGTACTATACAGGACGTCAGCCGTGAACGGGAACTGGAGTACCTGCTGGACGAAACCGGCCGGATCGCCAGAGTAGGCGGCTGGGAGTATGACCTCTATAACAATAAACTCACCTGGACCAAAGAAACCTACCGCATACATGCATTAGCCCTTGATGAGATTTTGACGGTTGAAAAGGCCCTCGCCTATTATCATACCGACGACAAGCCTATTGTTGAGGAGGCTTTCCGCCGCCTGATGCAATTTGGAGAGCAATATACCCTGGAGCTTCGGCTGATTACTGCGGAAGGTAATCAGAAATGGGTACGGACGACTGCCGGCCCCTCCGAAAAGCTAAACGGTAAGATCAGCAGGGTAAGGGGCTCTATACAGGATATCACTGAGCGCAAACAGCAGGAAGATATGCTCAAGAAATACTCCGAAAGGCTTAGCCTGGCCGTGAAAACAGCGCGCATCGGGATCTGGGAGCTTGATCTTGATTCGGGTAAGCTTCACTGGAACGATCAGCTATTGAATATTTATGGCATCAGCCGGGAAGAATTTGAGCAGGATTATGCCTACTGGAAAACCCTGGTACACCCTGATGATAGAGAAAACGCTGATGCTGAGGTGGGTAAAGCCATAAAGGGTGAGCAGGTTTTTGATGTGGCATTCAGAATTCTGCGCCCGGATGGAGAATTACGCCATATCAGCGCATCCGCCCAGCCGATCTTTA
>CAZFFW010000116.1:16414-17915 GCA_964518125.1 uncultured Porifericola sp. | reverse complement strand
GCTCAGTGGACATGCAGCGGCAGAAGCCCAATGTGGAGCGTATGCGGATACTGGGTACGGAGGTGATTCCGGCCGAATCGGGCAGCAAAACACTGAAAGATGCCACTAATGAAGCCATGCGTCACTGGATCAATAATCCCAGGGACAGCCATTACATCATCGGCTCAGTGGTAGGCCCCCACCCTTATCCGGATATGGTGGCGCGCTTCCAGTCGGTGGTCAGTGAAGAAATGAAGTGGCAGCTGAAGGAGGCTACAGGGTCGGAGAACCCGGATTATGTGATTGCCTGCGTAGGGGGTGGTAGTAATGCCGCCGGTGCGTATTACCATTATTTTGACGATGAAGATGTGAAACTGGTAGCGGTAGAAGCCGCCGGTGAAGGAGTCGCCTCAGGCCGCTCGGCTGCCACCACTGCCCTGGGTAAGCCTGGTATCCTCCACGGCAGCCGTACCCTGCTGATGCAAACCGATGACGGGCAGGTGACTGAGCCTCATTCTATTTCCGCCGGACTGGATTATCCGGGAATCGGGCCCATGCACGCCAACCTTTTTGATACCGGCAGAGGGCAGTTTTACAGTGTAACCGATGATGAGGCGATGAAAGCAGGCGTCATGCTCAGCCGGCTGGAGGGCATCATTCCGGCCATAGAAACCGCTCATGCCATAGGCGTACTCCATCAGATGAGCCTGAAGCAGGAAGATGTAGTGGTGATCAGCCTCTCCGGCCGCGGTGACAAGGACCTGGAGACTTATATCAGGTGGGGTAAATACTGACGGATAAAGTGCTGAATACACGTTAGCCTGGGACAGGGATATGGGAGAATACGATAAGATCCTCAAAGAGAACGTTGAAGCTATTCTACTTACCCTGGGCAAAAAGCTGTTGGGCTTTGAGATCAGAAATCCGGTAGATCTGCCGGAGAAACTTCAGACTACCATAGAGCGAGAGCCGGATTTTCTGAAAAAGATCAACCTTGAAGATGGCTCCGAAGCAATCCTCCACCTGGAATTCCAGACAACTGACGAAGCGGGGATGGTGTATCGTATGGCCGAATACAAGGCGATACTGCAGCGTAAATTTGAAATACCTGTCAGGCAGTTTGTAATTTACCTTGGTTCAGGCAAATCCCGCATGCGTACGAGTTTAACTGAGAGTGAACAGATCAAAGGCTTTACATTGCGAAATATTCATAAGTTGCCGATTGAGCGCGTGCTGGATTCAGATATTCCGGAAGAACTTGTTTTATCGATACTGACTGATTACCCGAAGGCAGACGCCGACAAAGTGATTGCCACCATTATACATAAGCTTAAAAAGGTAGCCACTAACGAGGCCGAACTGAAAAAGAGCCTTCAACAGTTGGTGACCCTGAGCCGTATACGTAAATTGGAGAAAGAAACTGAAAAACAAATAGAAGCCATGCCGATCACATACGACATTGATACCGATTACCTATATCAGAAAGGCATTAAAAAAGGTATTACAAAAGGTAGAGAAGAAG
>CAZFFW010000116.1:0-16314 GCA_964518125.1 uncultured Porifericola sp. | reverse complement strand
AAGGTAGAGAAGAAGAGAAAAGAACTATTATTATCAGTCTCTTGCAGAACTCTTCCTTATCTGCCGAAGAAATTGCGCATGCCACCCAGGTGCCTTTGGAGAAAGTGCTTCACATCAGAGATACCCTCTCTGCTTGACTTTTGCCACTAATTTGTGACCTCATGATTGTTTACCCTAACTTTCTCTTTTCAAGAGTATGCTGAGCTGCGCTTTTCTGAGTATGGACAGCCTGGAAGGCTACGTAAGCTACGATCACCTGGCAATGGAAGCCTTGCGCAAGTTGGGCTGGCAGGTGGAGGAAGTCTCCTGGCGAAAGAAGCATGTAGACTGGAACCATTATGATATTGTACTTATCCGAACTACCTGGGATTACCAACAGGCTCCCGAAGCCTTTCTGTCAGTGCTGGCAGAAATTGAACATTCTTCAGCCCGACTTGAAAATAGTCTTGAGCTGGTTCGCTGGAATCTGAACAAGCTCTACCTGAAAGAACTGGCTGATAAAGGGGTATTGATCGTACCTACCCTCTGGCATCAGACCTTTACGAGGGAAAATTTTCTCCAGTGGGCAGCAGCCTTTCCGGGAAAAGAAATGATCGTAAAGCCACTCGTCAGCGCCAATGCGGATTTTACCTATCGCCTGCCAGCAGATACTTCGACAGAGCTTCTGGCTGAACTTGAGACAGTGTTTGCCAGTAGGCCTTTTATGGTACAGCCTTTTATGCCTTCTGTAATCAGCGAAGGCGAGTTTTCCGTTTTCTTTTTTGGAGAAAACTACTCCCATACCGTCCTGAAAAGGCCAAAAGAGGCCGACTTCAGGGTGCAGGAAGAACACGGAGGTATTATCCGTGCTGTTGAACCCATGCCTGCATTACTGGAAACTGCCCGGCAGGTACTGCAGCATATCCGGCCTCAGCCCCTCTATGCCCGCATTGACCTGGTCAAAAATGAAAAAAACCAGTTTGCCCTCATGGAAGTTGAGCTGATTGAGCCATCTTTGTATTTTTCCTATTGTCCTTCATCGCCCGGCCTTTTTGCCCGGACCGTACATGATTGGATGCAAAAAAAAACACTGGACTTAACCGGCCAGCTCTAAACTGACAATTGTAAAATTACTACTAAAGACACCTGCCTGTTTTCAGCAAATAAAGCTTAAGCAAGGCAGCCTATGTACCAGACAGCATGATCAAAACCAGTAACCGTTTAGACCAGCTTTTCCAGCAAAAAAAGGGAAACATCCTTTCCATCTATTATACTGCAGGCTTTCCGGACCTGAATGATACCGTCCGTATTGCCGAATACCTGCAGGATGCAGGCGCCGACATCATTGAAATAGGCATGCCTTTTTCTGACCCCTTGGCCGATGGGCCTACGATACAGCAGAGCAGCCTGCACGCACTTAACAATGGCATGACCATCAGACTGCTCTTTGAGCAACTACAGGATATCCGAAAGAAGGTAGATATTCCTATCATCCTGATGGGCTACCTGAATCCGGCCATGCAGTACGGGCTGGAGAAATTCTGTGAACAGTGCCAGAAAGCGGGCGTAGATGCCCTCATTCTGCCCGATTTGCCCATGCAGGAGTATCTGAATGAATACAAGGAGCTTTTTGAGTCTTATGGCCTTTACAATATTTTTCTAATCTCACCGCAGACTTCAGAAGCACGTATCCGCCTGATTGACGAAAACTCACATGGATTTATCTACATGGTGTCTTCAGCCAGTATTACCGGGGCAAAAACAGGGATCAGCGAGGAGCAGGTCGCTTATTTCAAAAGAGTGGAGACCATGCACCTACGAAACCCTACGCTGATTGGTTTTGGGATTTCCAATCATGAGACGTTTTCCAAAGCCTGCGAATACAGTAGCGGGGCAATCATCGGCAGCGCATTCATTAAAGCACTGGACCAAAGCCGGGACCTGGAAAAAGATATCAAACACTATATCCACAGTGTCAGGGGAATGTAATTGTTGATTGTGCTCCCCGACTGACACAGGTTTAATTGAAAACAAACCAGCGCCATAGCCGCTGACTTTTGCTTTCCGAACACATTTTTTCATATGATCAGAACTGAGGACCTGTGCTATGCTTACAACCAAAAGAACGGCATCCATCATTTGAACCTACATGTGCCTAATGGCAGCTGTTTTGGACTGCTGGGGCAAAATGGGGCCGGCAAATCTACCACTATGAAACTCATCCTGGGTCTGATGCGGGCAGATAAGGGCAGTGTCTGGATAGCGGGAAAGGAAATGCAAGCTGGTACACTGAGTATCTACCAGAAGATAGGCATGCTGCTGGAAGAACCGCCCCTTTATCCCTACCTTAACGCAGTCGAAAACCTGGAAATCAGTTGTACCTACCGGGCTATAGATAAAAACCGTATACAGGAAGTGCTGACCATGACAGGCCTGGAAGATGCAGCTGAGCAGAAAACCGCTCATTACTCCACCGGCATGAAGCAAAGGCTGGGTATTGCCCTTGCCCTGCTTCCCGACCCGGACCTGCTGGTACTGGACGAACCGGTGAATGGCCTGGACCCTGAAGGCATCGTGACCATCCGCCGACTGATGCAGCAATTGCACCGGCAGGGAAAAACCATCCTGATGTCCAGCCACCTGCTGCATGAAATTGAGCTGAGTTGCGACCATGTAGGCATATTGCAAAACGGTCGTCTGCTGTACGCTGGCAGCCTGGATATTCTGAAGCAAAAGCAGTTAGCAGTCCGTGGTCTATGGGTGCACTGCCCGCAGACAGAACAGGCAGCGAGCCTGCTCAGGCAGGCGGGCTACAGCGTACATATACACCAGCAAAGACTGCTGGTGTCTGTAGGTGAAGTAGCTGAAAGCAACCAGCTTATTGACATACTCAGAGAGGCAAAGTTGGACATTCATCAACTGATACGGCAGGAACTAAGCCTGGAAGACCTGTATCTACATTATACCCAACAAAAAGAGCCAAACCGTGCATATTCCTGATTTTATCCGTAGCCTTTGGGCCGAGGTGCTCAAAGCCAATAAGTCACTGGCTATGTGGCTGGCCCTGCTGGGCACTAGCGGGATCATTGTGGCTTTCCTGGCAATGTTATTTTTTGGTACAGAAAATTTCCTGCCTACTGGTAATCAACATCCCTGGCACAACTTTTTGATGATCTACTACAAGGGGACCGCTTTTATGCTACTCCCGCTTTTTGCCATCATTATGGCGGCCCTGGTATGCTACATTGAGTACCGATATGGTATGTGGAAGCTGCTCCTGAGCAGTGGGATTTCCCGCACTAACCTTTATTTGAGTAAGCTGCTGTTTACGTATTTTTTGATCATCGTATCACATGGCTTCTTTATCAGCATGATGCTGATCTCCGGAGCTATACTGGCGGTATTCCGGCCTCAGTTACTGCTGCTGGAAAGCCCGCCTGATTTTATGCTGCTGGTCAGGCTTGCCATTAAAACCCTGCTGTCGGTTGCAGGGATGCTGGCACTACAGTTCTGGGTCAGTATGCGCTTCAGAAGTTTTATCGTGGCACTGGGGGTGGGCGTTATAGGCTTTGTGCTGAGCAGCCTGCTGGTGGAGGCCTGGCCTTATGTCCATTTTATTCCATATGCCTATCCTTTGTTGTACCTGGATCAGGTAGAGCAGGGCAAATTGATCGGACGTAATGAGCTGCTCAGTCTGCTTTACTTCAGTATTTTCAGCCTGGTAGGGCTGCTGGATTTTAGGCGAATGCGCATCAGTATGTAAGTGTACTTACTGAATTATTACCGTAATGAAAGATTTTTCTTAAAATGAGAAGATTTTGCGTAGCAAAAGTCTACAATTTCAGGAAAAATTTTACAGGAATAAAGCTATACCTATCGGAATTATACTGCCATTTTTGCCAGCTGAAAGTGATAATTACCTTTTTTTTCAAAAATACCCTTTCAAATTTGATCTTAAAGCTACTTTTTTTAGTTACAATTAGGCAATTTTGTTTCTCAATTCATTGTTGTATTCAATATAGCCTTGTTTTTGAGAGTGCATTGTCCGTACAGCATTATTAAGCACTTAAGTAAAGAATTTATTTAATAGTAGAACCGTAAAGGTGTTATGAAAACTATCAGCCAATTTTTTTGCACAACAGCACTTTTGTGCTTCTTTCTGACCACAGCCCATGCACAGGAAGCTCGCAATGCAGGAGACCTGAACCAGCAGTTTGAAGAGATAAAGAGTTCTTCTAATTCTGTCAAATCCAGTTCCGGGCGCGAATACAAAGTCGTTAATCTGGAAGATCTCAACGCGCTCTGGAATAATGTACAGGACCAGCTTGCTGCATCAAAAGACGAACTCCAGTCTTCCCAGGCCAGGGTGGATGCTCTCAGACAGGAAGTGGCACAGTTGACCCAAAGGGTAGATGAACAGCAGGCAATCGTACAGGAAAGCGAACATGCGGCCACGCATATCTCCGTGCTGGGTATTGACGTAGCCAAGGACAAATTTGAGGCTACCTTCTGGATTACCACCGCTGTCCTCCTGATTTTGCTGGCTGGGGCCATTTACCAGTTCAAGAGAAGCCGTAACGTAACTCGCCGTACCCAGATGAATTTTATGGAACTGCAGGAAGAAATGGAGGAACTCCGCAAAACTTCGCTGGAGAAAGAGCGCCGCCTGAGAAGAGAACTGCAGACCGAACGCAATATGATGGAGGAAATGGGGCGTAATTCCGGATTTAAAAGATAATGCCTTAAAACAACAAGAACCCATTAACCGCCTTTCGGCGGTTTTTTTTTGCCTAATCATTTCGGGAATTTTCTAAATTTAGAACAAAGCCCTTTGCCATGGTTAGATCAGGTATAATTTTGATATGGATTTTCATACTCACAGCCTGCCAGTCAGCCCCTGACTACAACTTTGTTCAACAGGGCAAGGCTTCTTATTATGCTGATTTTTTTGAGGGAAGGACTACCGCCAGCGGAGATATCTATTACCCTGACAGCCTTACAGCTGCGCACCGGCACTTACCGCTCGGGACCGAAATACTGGTAATCAACCAGCAAAACCAGAAACAAATCCGGGTAAAAGTAAATGATCGGGGGCCTTACTACGGCAAACGAATACTAGACCTTTCTCGCAAGGCCGCCGACTCCCTTGACTTTCGTCACGAAGGGCTGACCCAGGTAACCATCAAAGCAAGTTTATCCCCGTCTACTGCTGACAGCCTCACTTCTCTTCTAGAATCTGCCACCGCGCAGGGCAGGTAAAATCCATCCAAAATTTTACTTTTACAGCCATATAGGGTGGTTATTCTTGTTATAAATGAGGCAACCTTAACTAAACAACTAAAGGTATTTTTAGAAAAAACTTTTGTTTTGTTTAAAAATGTGTTATCATTATTAAACAATTAGTTTTTACCGTAGTTCTTAGCTTGTTTTCAACCATCTAAACCTCAGCTATTATGGAAACATTAAACAGTCTCTTTCTTCTCGAAACATTTCCTAAGGATGACCCTGTAGCCTTCACTTTCTTCAGTGGTTACATGGCGATGTTCGCTGCCACCATTTTCTTCTGGTTATCCATTCCTCTGGTATCCAATAAGTGGAAAACTTCACTCATTGTATCAGGTCTGGTAACTTTCATTGCGGGTGTACATTATTTCTACATGCGTGATACCTACATGGCTACCGGCGAATCTCCTACCGCTTACCGTTACATTGACTGGACACTGACTGTGCCCCTGTTGATGGTAGAGTTTTACCTGCTGCTGAAGCCTGCCGGAGCAAAACTTGGTTTACTGTGGAAACTTGTTGCTGCTTCACTGGTCATGCTGGTAGCGGGATACATAGGCGAAGCCTTTTATGCCGACAATGGAAGTATGAACATCCTGTGGGGTGTGATCTCAACCCTGGGTTATGTGTACATCCTGTATGAAGTATATGCAGGTGATGGCAAGAAACTTGCCGCCAACTCAGGCCCTTTCATTCAGTCAGCACAGAGCAAGATTACCTGGTTTGTATTTGCCGGATGGGCTATCTACCCTATCGGTTACATGCTGCTGGATGGTAACTTGCTGTCAGGTCTGGCCGGTGTACTACCCATTGACTTAGTCTACAACATTGGTGATGCTGTGAACAAGATCGGATTCGGTCTGGTAACTTACTCTGCAGCGATGGCCATGACTAAGCAGGAAAATCAGTCCATGGGTGCTGGCGTATCTAATGGAAAAACTGCCGGCCGCGAAACAGTGGTTAGCTAAAAATTTTAGAGTGACGATTACATTTCATTGCGTGGAAAGAGGCTGCTCGTTGAGCAGCCTCTTTTTTTTGTTATAAATCTCTTTATACCTTTTTCATATCTTGTCCTATAGATTTCTGGAGCCAAGAGGCATTTTAAACTGTATCCTTGAATGCCGGGAGGAGATTTAAATTTACAATGGGCTTTTGAGCCACAAAGGAGCAAAGTTAGCAGGATAGCTTTTCAGTTCACAGAGAGAATTGCATAAGGTTGATCCAAATCCTAGAAATTGTTTCTCATCATTACTATGAATGCTTTGTCTTCAGCGAGTTAAAAAGTGTATGTGCAAAAGCTAGGAAGTAGGCTGAGGAAGTCAAAAAAAAGGATACCCGAAGGTACCCTTTAATAAGTATTATGAGCAAATGAAGTTAGTCCATGACCGCATTTACCTGACCATGTCCGGATTGCGGATCCCTTCCGGTCTTGAAAATATCAATCGCATATTCTTTCATAGCAGCTTCTACCTGAGCAGGAGACATGTCACCACCATTGGCACCAATAATAATAGCCGCTACACCTGAAGCATGCGGAGAGGCCATGCTTGTACCAGCACTCCAGTACCATCCACCATTTCCGGTACTAAAGACAAGGTCAAATACCCAACAGGGTCTGGTAAGCCCGCCTACAGTGCATAGCTCATTTCCAGGATATGCTGAATCACCACCCGGAGCGGCAAAATCAACTTTATTACCAAAATTTGAGTAAGAAGCCAAACGCCCGAAATCTGCTTCACTAGGATTGCCAGCCCAGTTTAGTGGAGCCGTAGCCGAAGTGTTAACTACTTTTGCCAGATCAGAAGGTAAATGTAGACCACTGCCATCCGCTTGTCCGTTTACAGCATCGTTACCTGCTGAAGCAATGATAGTGACCCCCTTACCGTAAGCATAGTTTACTGCTTTTTGCATAGCATTTTTTAGAGCAGCAACTTCATTGGCAGGTATTGGAATAATTGTCTGGCCGTCAGCAGCCAATACGCCTCCATTTTTGAAGAAATAGGCTCCTAAGCTCATGTTGATCACATCGGCATTTACATCAGCAGCGTGGATGATCCCCGAAATTACATCTGCAAACGAACCTGAACCACCGTCTCCCAACACTTTTACCAGGATAAGGGTAGCTTCCGGTGCAACACCAATGATCCCAAAACCATTATCAGCAGCAGCTACAGTTCCAGCTACGTGAGTACCGTGGCTGAAGGTATCTGGCAAACCATATTCTAGATCTTCTCCATCTACAAAATTAGCACTGGCATCCATGTCAATATTTGGCGCCAAATCAGGGTGGTCAAGGTCAAAGCCTCCATCCAAAACGGCTACTCTGGCTCCTGCTCCTCTGTTGCCAGCATTCCATGCTTCTACAGCATCAACAGCATCATGCCCCCACTGAAGATCGAAGAAACGATCATCATTGCCGCTGTTCGGTGGGTTCTGATAATCATCTTCCAGTTTTACATTTTTCGTAGGAGCAGTAAGCTGTATTTTAAAATCACTCACTACTTGCTGGATACCAGCCAGTTTGCTCGCTTCGCTTTTAAAATTAGCTTTACCGGATTTTACCACTGCAATGCCGGCCTGGGGTGTAACAGATACAATCTCCCCTCCCATCGCAGTTATTTTTTTCTGAAGGCCTTCAGGTAAGTCAGTCTTGGCTACCAGGATAAAGCTCTTTTCTTCTCCAAGGAGTTCGCCATCAATGCTGCCAACACCTTTTCCGTTTTCGCCTCTTTTGGCGGTGAAATCTTCTTCACAGCTACTTACTGCGAAGAGTAAACAGGCCATCATGGTTAGCCTGCTCAACAGGGTGAATACTCTCATAAATTGGTAATTAGGGTAAATAATTGTTAGTGTATTTTATAAAAACAGCTCTGATGATAGGCATTTCCTTTTATACTTTCATCCTGCAATTACCAATATTTTTGCAAATTCTTGGCTTTTTATAGCTTTAACTAAGAATAAGGCTAACTACTCTTTAGAATATCATGATGCTTGCTAATCCTCGGATGCACCACCCTGAAAAACAAAGGGGGAATCAGCGCGAGGTAAAACATACCAAAATAACCTGCCGGCAGGCGGGGGCTGTCATCATGTGAATCCAGGGTATAATACGGTTTGCTGGCGCGCATATGGTGGTCGGCATGGCGTGATAGCTCAAAAAGCGTAAAACGGCTGCTGATGCTGTCCGACTGCCAGGCGTGCTGCTTGCTTACCCGCTCCCCGTCTGCCCGCACCAGGCCGTAGTGTTCAATATAATTCACATACTCCAGCAGGAAGAAGGCTGCCACGCTCTGGGCGATATATGCCGCCAGCACCAGCCCTCCCAGGCTAAAGAACAACAGCCCCATAAAGGCTAGCTGCATCAGTGAAGCCCGTACTGTAAAATTTTTCCATCCATAGGCTCTTTGCTGCTTTTTTCTCTGGATTCGAGCATCCGTCTGCAGTGCACTGATGAACTGGGCGGGGATAGTTCGGACCAGGAAAGCGTAAAAACTCTCTCCGTATCGAGCGGTAGCCGGATCTGCGGCCGTACCTACCTTCACATGGTGCACCAGGCGATGCTCGGTAAAGAAGTGGGTGTAGCACACGATGAAAAGGTTCCAGATGCCCAGGTACTGCAGCCACTTATCCCGCTCCCGGTGGATCAGCTCGTGGGCGGCTGTAATGCCCAGTATCCCCCCGGCAAAACCAGTTGATACCGCTGCCAGCCATAGCGCTCCACCAGTCAGAATGCCCGAAGCAACTCCGTAAAGCAGAGAAACTACACCGGCAGTATGGATGAATACGGAAAACAATAGCACCCCATCGGGCAGTTTACTGTCTTCTACAGGGATCTTATGTTGGTCAGTAGGTGCAAACCAATCGATAATGACCATGAAGACCAGCGAAAAAACGATATTACCGGCAGCAAAATAACCACCGACCAAATTACCAGCGATGGCAATCAGTACCGGAAGAAAACTAAATGAATATCTAAGCGCATACATAGGAGTTAACGTGTTTTATCCTAAAATTTAGTAAAAAAAGTAAACACAGCTTAAACCGAACCTCTGTTTTTTTACCGGCAGCCAACCAATACCGGCACCGGAGTGTCATGGTATATGTTGAAACGAACTTGTACTGAAAATCAACATCCAACGTTAAAGAAAAAAAAGCAACATGAATACAGTGAAATATATTTTAACCGCCCTGCTCGCCGGCTGCATCAGCAGCCTGGCAATAGCGCAGGACAGAGACCAGGCCATTATCAAAAAAATAGAAGTGTTCGGTAGTGCCGAAAAAGAAGTTACGCCCGATGAGATTTACTTCTCTATCACCCTGAAGGAATACCTCAATGAAGACAAGCAGAAAGTGAACATTGACAAACTTGAGCGGGAACTCTACAATGCCGTCCGTAAAATTGACATTCCTGAGGAGGATTTCCAGGTGGAAAATGTCTTTGGCTATAATTATGACAACTACTGGCGAGACAAGAAGAAGGATCGGCAGGATTTTCTGGCGCAGAAACAGTATCGCATCAAATTCTCAGAACTGGATAAGATCAACCGTCTTTTCGCCTACCTGGACCCTAAAGGCATACAAAGTGCTAATATCTCCGGCTACTCACACTCCCGGATTGAACAGTACCGCCGCGACCTCAAAATAGAAGCGCTGCGCAATGCCCGAGACAAAGCCGAGTACCTGCTGGAAGGCATCGGTGAAGAAAGGGGCGAAGTGCTGGAAGTACAGGAAATGAACCAGGACTACCAGCCGCCGGTAATGTACAAAGCCCGGGGTATGGCCATGATGGAATCTGCCGATGCCGCCATGATGGCATCTCCGGACATTGATTTTCAGAAGATCAAGATCAAGTCGGAAGTGAGGGCGGTATTCAGGATTGAATAGGGCTTTATCAACAGGTTTATCACTAAAATAACCGGAAAGCTCTCCGGTTATTTTTTTGCCCGTATACGAGCTGGACATAGTTTTCAGCTATTTGGAATTCTTGGCGACAATAGCTATCATTGTAGGCTACAAGTCAATAAATCCTTCTCTGTAAGGGTAATTGATTTATAAAGAAGCGTGAAGAGACAGGCTCTGTGAAGCGCTAGCAACCTCCCTCCAACTAGGAAAGGTGCTAAATCCTGATTCCGAAAATCGGAAGAATATAAATTGATTGTCAGATGAAAATAACAGCCATTTACGCACGCAGCACTTTCAAACCTCTACTTAAGGTTGATCCAACATTCAACTTCATGCCTGTATCAGGTATGTGTTGTTGTTGCTGCTAAATATTTCGCTGCTTTGGCTCTTCAACAAGCCAACGGCCAGCCATCTGTACGTTAATATTCACGCCCAATCTATTACTAAACCATAAGTATAATCCAAACACAACCATGGCACAAAATCCAAGATTTGAAACACTTCAGCTCCATGCAGGGCAGGAAGCAGACCCCACTACCGGCTCACGTGCAGTACCGGTCTACCAGACAACCTCCTACAACTTTAAAAGTGCAGAGCATGGCGCCAACCTCTTTGCCCTGAAAGAATTTGGCAACATCTACACCCGTATCATGAACCCTACTACCGATGTGTTTGAAAAGCGCATCGCAGCCCTGGAGGGTGGAGTGGCGGCACTGGCAGTGGCTTCCGGGCAGGCAGCCCAGTTTATCGCGCTGAATAATATCTGCGAGGCCGGTGACAACATCATCTCTACCAACTACCTCTATGGCGGTACCTACAATCAGTTCAAAATTGCCTTCAAGCGAATCGGTATAGACGTAAAATTTGTCAAAGGCCATGCGGTAGAAGAATACGAGAAGCTTATTGACGATAAGACCAAAGCTATCTACATTGAGACCATCGGTAACCCTGGCTTCAATATTCCTGATTTTGAGGCAGTATCAGCCCTGGCCAAAAAGCATGATATTCCGCTGGTAGTGGACAATACCTTTGGTGCCGGAGGATATCTTTTCCGTCCTATTGAGCATGGTGCCTCTGTAGTCACTGCTTCAGCTACCAAATGGATCGGCGGACATGGCACCAGCATCGGAGGCGTGATCATTGACTCTGGGAATTACAACTGGGGTAATGGTAAATTCCCTCAGTTCTCAGAACCAGCCGAAGGCTACCACGGCATGGTGTTCTCTGATGTTTTTGGGGTGAATAACCCGCTGGGTTTACCCAATATTGCATTTGCCATCCGCGCCCGCGTAGAAGGTCTGCGTGACTTCGGTCCCGCGCTTAGTCCTTTTAACTCCTTCCTGCTGATTCAGGGCCTAGAGACGCTTTCGCTAAGGGTAGAAAGAACAGTCAGCAATGCGCTGGATCTAGCCAACTGGTTGGAGCAACACGATGAGATTGAAAGTGTCAACTATCCCGGACTGGAATCAAGCCCTTATCACGAACTGGCTAAAAAGTACCTCAAGCGTGGCTTTGGCGGTGTATTGACATTCAAACTGAAGGGAGACCTGGAAAGAGCCAAGAAGTTTGTAGAAAGTCTCAAACTGGTAAGCCACCTGGCCAACGTAGGCGATGCCAAGACATTGATTATTCACCCTGCCTCTACCACCCACGCTCAGCTGTCTGAACAGGAACAGGCCAACTCAGGCGTACATCCTACACAGCTCAGGGTATCTGTGGGTATTGAGCATATTGAAGATATCAAAGACGATTTCAAACAGGCATTCAAACAAATCTCAGAAGCTGTTCTGGCATAAAGATCAATGCATCAAACAGAGGATTTTATTTATTCAGAAAAATTTGAGCTGGAGTCGGGCGAATATCTGCCCGGCTTTCGGCTCCGATTTACTACCTACGGCAGGCTCAACGAAGCCCATGACAATGTGATCTGGGTATGTCACGCCCTTACGGCCAATGCCAATTTTATGGACTGGTGGAATGGGCTCTTCGGTAAGGACAAGCTCTACGATCCTGAAAAATATTTTATTATCTGCGCCAATATGCCAGGCTCCTGCTATGGGTCTACCGGGCCCTTGTCGGTCAATCCGGAAAGCGGGCAGCCTTTTTATCATGATTTTCCCCAGCTAACCAATCGTGATATGGTCCGCACCTTTGACCTGCTGCGGCAGTACCTGGATATAGCGCGTATTCATACCGTCATTGGCGGCTCGCTGGGAGGACAACATGCGCTGGAATGGGCGATCATGCAGGCAGACAAAATACAACACCTCATACAGCTATGTTCCAACGCACAGCACTCACCCTGGGGAATAGCTTTCAACGAATCGCAGCGAATGGCTATTGAAAATGACCCAAGCTGGAAAGAAAACCATCCGGAAGCCGGCCTGCAGGGTATGCGTACTGCCCGGTCCATTGCCTTACTCTCTTACCGCCATTACCGTACTTACCAGAAAACCCAGGCGGAAACAACCAATGATAAGCTGGATACCTACCGGGCCTCCTCCTACCAGCAGTACCAGGGCGATAAACTCGCCCGACGATTCAATGCCTATTCTTACTGGATACTTTCCAAAGCCATGGATTCGCACAATGTGGGCCGCGACAGAGGCACGGTAATTCATGCCCTGGAAAAGATACGGGCCCATGCACTTTTCCTGGGAGTCTCTACTGATTTGCTTTTTCCGGTAAACGAGCAGGAGTTTCTGGCCAGGCATGTTGCGGGGGCCCAACTTTCGGTAGTAGATTCAGATTACGGCCATGACGGGTTTCTGATTGAGGTTGATGCTCTAAGCAATGAAATCAGGCATTTCTACGAGCGTGTAAAGCATAAACCCCTGGTTTCGCAGAGCTGAGTTACGTCTTAGGCACTCTTGATTTCTATGCCGCCAAATATCACTACCCCGCTAATAATGAGCTCTGTGTCTGCTTTGGGTACATAAGTCTGGGGAAAGCTACGTTTATCTTCAGAACCACCGGCAATAGGTGTAACATCCAGTTTTACGTTCCAGTCATTGGGCACGATGATGGTACAACCTCCCATCAGGGTAAACAGGTCGATCTCATGCCGGCCGGGAGCCAGGCGGGCATTGAGCAGGTTGATATCCACACCTCCCAGGATGCTGGTGACTTTTGCCCCACGGAAATTCTGTGAATAGCCTATCCGCTCATTACTGCCTAATACCGCCGATACCTCAAAAAAGTCGTCTCCTGATTCATGCCTCCTGAAGCCAGCCTCATTTTCAGTTTTTTTTTCACGGGATTTCCGCAGAATCAGGGCCAGGCCGATGATGATGAATACTACCGGCCAGAACATCCAGACTTCAGAAATCAGCTCGCCTATGGTCACATCCAGCAAATCAGCTACCAGGAAAGTGCCACCCACCACGATCAAAGTAATGCCGCCCCCCTTATTCTCTCGCGTAGCGATGATCAGTAGGCCAAGGGTGATAAGTAGCGTCTTCCAGGAAAAAATGTAATCCGGCAGTTCAAACGGAAGAAGGTCAAGGTTATACAGCAACAGATAAGCGCCGATAAGAATAAAGATAAAGCCGACAATAAAACGGCTGTCAAGTCTTTTGGGTGAGTCTGCCATGGTGATTAATGCGTAGTAGCAGGTGAATAATTTTTATAATCAATGATTGATCGGTAAATATATAAAAAAAGGGCACGCAAGGTGCCCATCCCAAAAAATCAGCTCTTTTGCTGTCTCTTCAATCCTTAACCGTCAGTCTAAAAATCAAAAGAAATGATTTTGAATTACTCAAGTACTTAGTTCTAAGTATCAAACGTAGAATAAAGCGTCATGTTGCTGACTGAGGCGTAAATATGCATGTTTTTTTTAATAAACCTTATCTTCTGGTGAAGATTATTCCTTTGGTATCCAGAAAAGACAGGGTAAAGCCCTCAAAATTTTGATCAAAAATAATATTGTAGGTATTATTACTTATATTCCTTTCGTTTACCAAGCCCAGCAGCACTTCAGGTTTTCCTGCTACTTTTAGCGCCAGGCTATCTTTCCCCTCCTGACGAAGTTGATAACTGGCGTTGAGTTCCGGACTGTAATACGTGCCTGCCATATTCTCAGGCAGACCAGCAGGCAGCGCGGCACTGACATTCGTTTCCGGGCTAGCCTGCGGCAAATTCTCCGGTGGAGTAACTTCAGCGGCTTTATCCTGCATGTTATCGGCCAGCATGATATCAGCAACTTCATAAGCCCGGTCCAGTGGCTGAAAGCTATCTACATTTCCCAGGATTATGACCGAAAAGGCTTCTTCCGGAAAGCGCAGGTAGACAGCCCGGTAACCGCCCATTGAGCCGGTATGGTGTATCGTCTTAAGCCCCCGGTATGTACCGTTGATCATTGCAAAGGCATAGTCTACCTCTGAGCCATCATTGTACTTTCCATTGGTCTGTAGCTGATCAATCAGTGCCTTCCCTCTCTTTCCCAGGCGATTATCATAAAAGTTCTGATCCCAGAGGTAGAGGTCTTCTACAGTACTGTATAGTCCTCCAGAACCCACCAGGTCAAAACGCATCAGCAGGTTACCAATGCTGTCTCCATCCATTTGAGTGTAGGCAAAAGCCCGGTTTTTTAAAATACGACGGTTATCATCGTTAAACTGAGAGTTGTGCATGTCCAGCGGCTGAAAAATTCTGGTCTCGGCAAAGTCTCTCAGGCGTTGTCCGCTCACTCTCTCAATGATGATAGACATCAGAAAATAACAGGTATTACTATAGGCATATTCTTCTCCCGGCACAAAGTTGAGCCCCTGCTGCCGGGTGATCATTTCAAAAATTTCTTCTTCAGGTATGTCATCTATCATATTTCGGCCGCTAAGTTCCCAGAGGGTCAGGTTATCCCGAAGCCCACTGGTGTGGTGTACCAGGTTTCGGAGGGTAATGGTATGACCGTAATCCGGTAATTCAGGGATGTAGCGCCTTACATCATCATCCAGCGACAGTTGCCCCTCTTCTTCCAGCAACAGTAGAGAAGTAGTCACGAACTGCTTGGACACTGAGCCAATATAGAAAACAGAAGCAGGAGTGATTGGCAGGTCATGCTCCAGGTCAGCCATACCATAACCCCGGCTATAAATGATCTCACCCTGATGGACTACGGCAAGTGCACATCCCGGCATATTGGGATGGTTCCATTCGGCAAATACAGCGTCAATTTTAGTTTGGGTATCAGCATCAGGTCCAGTCTCTGGCTGGCAGCCTACCAGCAGACAGCAGGCTATACTGATGCAGTATCCTAAAAATACATGCTTAATCATACGTCAAAGGTTAGATGGTGACAGAAAGAAAATGTGAGCAGCAATTATGTAAGAATATGTATACTTCCAAAAGTATTCAATTTTAAGACGTGATCGCGCTTCGGCTAAACCTCAGCAGGAGTAAGATAAAAGTAAGATAAGGCACCTAAAGGGGAACATATTCTAGCCTAAAGTGAAAATTTAAATAAAAATAATTCAAATAAATTGACATATATCAATAAAAAGTGATATAATTGTATAAAGATACTGATGTAAGATTACTTCTAAATGATTAAAAAATGAAAAGCGGTTCCATCTTCATACTCTTCCTTTTGTTACATACTGCTGTTTTGGCCCAGGCTCCACATTCAGGAAAGGTTCAGCTCAAAAATGGAGAGAGCATCAGTGGCACAGTTGATATCAACTCCTTTATTAATTCCGCAGTAGTAACCTCTGCTGATGGCCGGCAACTAACCTATCATGCATCCATGATAGAGAGCATCAAAACGGTAGATGAGTGTGACTTTGCGCGGGAGTACCGTTGCTTTGACTATCGGTCAAACAGTTTTTTTGACCGCATGGAGAAGAAGTTGTTCCAGGTGATCACCGATGGTGAAGTGGTGTTGCTCAGAAGAATTTTTGAATACGATGTTTTTGACGCTACCGATGATTATACAATAGAGGAGTTTTACTATGTGGATGAAAATAACAAAGTAAAGCGCATCAGAAACTTTAAGCGGCAGATCCTCCCCATGATGGATACCTATGCTACAGAAGTGGAGACTTTCCGCAAGCGCAACCATATCCATAACATGAACCGTGAAGATAATATGTACCTGATGGTCTCGTACTTCAACCGCCTAAGCAGTATGGGAGGAGACGCACTGACATTGAA